>CAJONC010000015.1 GCA_905235675.1 uncultured Bacteroidales bacterium
CAACTCGGACAATTACTACACACCGTACGCCCAGAACCCCTGGTGGATACTGGACAACAACTATTCCACCTACAAGGATGACCGTATATACGGAAGCGCCGAATTTGGCCTGCAGCTTGCCAAAGGCTTGCAGTTCATTGCCCGCGGAGGTGCAGATGTCACCAATTATGTCGAAAGGGATTTCAACAACCTCTGGACATTCAACCCCGGTTCTTATACCGAAAATGAAGGCGGTTCTTTTGAAAACGGCACCTTCTACCAGGTGGCGGCCCGCACTGCACAGCTGGACGGAAACTTCCTCCTCAATGCCGATTATAAGTTCGGAAAGGATTTTTCCATTCACGGTGTCGCCGGTCTGAATGTCAACCAGCGCTCTTCCGAGGCTCTTTCCGGAACCCTGGATGGCCTGGCAGTTTCGGGATGGGCCAGCTTCTCCAATACCAGCGGTGCAGTTCCTGAGGCATATTCTTCGTTGAACATGCGCCGGCTGATGGGTTTGTATGCCCAGGCCGATTTGGGTTGGAAAGATGCCGTTTATCTGACATTGTCCGCCCGAAACGACTGGTCTTCCACCCTTCCCGTCAATAATAACTCATTCTTCTACTGGGGAGCCAACGCCTCTGTTATTCTTACCGATTTGTTCGATATCAAGAGTGACGTGCTCAGCTTCCTGAAAATCCGTGGCGGCTATGGAAAGACCGGTAATGACGCTCCGGTTTACTATACTTCAAGTTATTACTACCTGGCAGGTGCCACAGGAGGTTTCGGCAACCTTTCTTTCCCTCTGAACGGTTTTGTCGGACTGAACAAGAGCGCCAGGATACCTTCTGTCGACCTGAAACCGGAAATTTCCTCCGAGGCTGAATTCGGCGTAGATCTCCGTCTGTTCAAAAACCGCTTGAACTTCGATTTCGCCTTCTATAACAAAGTAACTGAAAACCAGATTGTTTCCGCTACGCTTGCTCCCGAATCCGGTTATACTTCCGCTGTTCGCAACGTGGGTAAAATCCGCAATAAGGGTGTTGAACTGTCCGTCGGTGTCGTCCCTGTACGTACCAAAGATTTTGAATGGTCCGTCGGCTACACTTTCTCAAAGAACAACAACACGGTTGAAGAACTTTGGGACGACGTGGAGGAATACTCTATCTATGGTTTGAGCAACGGCCCGCAGCTTAAAGCCATCAAGGGCGAGAGCGTGGGCACTTGGGTGGACTACAAGATAAACACCGTTGAAGATCAGAACAGCCCGTACTATGGTTACACCATCGTGAATGCAACCACCGGTCTGCCTACCTATGACAACACCGAGTTCGAAACACTTGGCAAGGCCGAAGAGGACTACACTATGGGTTTGAACACCAATATCCGTTACAAGAATTTCTCATTCGGCGCCAGCTTCGATTATCGTCACGGCGGCCTGATGTACTCCGCAACAAAGGGTATTGTACTGTTTAACGGCAACGCCGAGGAAACCATGTACAACATGCGTGATCCCTGGGTATGGGAACATTCCGTCTATCAGAGCGGAGTTGATGGTTCCGGCAATCCCGTTTACACGGAGAACAACCTTCCTGTGAACTCCTACTATAACATTAACGGAGCCTGGTACCCCAACTACAACTATGTCCGCTACCGTGATCAGTTGCTTGACAAGACCTACTTGAAGCTGCGCGAAGTTACGGCTTCATATCGTCTGCCCGAGAAATGGTTTGCCAATGTTTCCTGGCTCTCCACCGTCCAGATCGGCGTATTCGGGCGCAACCTCCTTATGTGGACTCCCAAGCAGGGACTCATAGATCCCGATATTACCAACTATGGCAATGACCTTGGTTCCCTGTATGGTGAGTACTACTCAGCTCCTTCTACCCGCAACATCGGTTGCAACATCAAGATTGTCTTCTAATTTCAGAAAGGAGGAATCAATATGAAAAAATACTTTATCATATCTGCAATAGCTTGCATCTCGTTATTTTCAAGCTGCAACAAGTGGTTGGATATCAATACTAACCCCAATTATGTGGCCGATGCCGACATTAAACTGCTGCTACCTGCAATCCAACTGATGACAGCCGACAAAGTGGGATACGAAATCACGCTTTACGGGACCTTCTGGTCGCAGTATGTCGTACAGAACAGCAATACCAACCAGTACTATACCATCATGACCAATGATGTTACGAACAGCACGTTCGCAAGCCCGTGGTCCTATTTCTATGCATCCACGCTTCCTCGTATCCGTGAAACCATTGAAAAGGCAGAAGCGGCGGACAATTCCAGCAATTATGCCCTGGAAGCCAAGTCCATGCTTGTTTATACGCTGTATCTTCTCACATCCCTTTACGACGACGTAGCTTATACTGAAGGATACCTCACCGAAACCAACACACCTAACTTCGATACAGGTAAAAGTATGCAGAATATCATCGTCGGACTTTGCGAAGATATTCGACAGGCAGACGCAGCCGCCGTGGCCGCAGATGAAGCCATCAATCCTTCCTCTTCGGCCGATATGGTTTTCGGCGGTGATACCGATGCCTGGTTCCAGTTTGTCAACACCCTGTATCTTAAAGTGCTTCTGCGGGATTTCGATACCAATAAGAGCAAGATAACAGCTCTTCTTGCGGAGGATAATTTCCTTCAGGAAGATGCCGCATTCGATAATTTCCAGGATGCTGCCGACAAGTCCAACCCTCTGTACGAGAGCGATCGCCGTCAGCTGAATACACCTAACAATATCCGTTGCTGCAGCGACGTGCTGAACGTGCTTTCCGCCAACGATCCCCGTCTGTTCTATTTCTACGACAACAACCCCGGCGGCGTAGTTGCAGGTGGCCCTTACGGTGTATCCGCCGATCCTACGATAACCAGTCGTCTGGCACTTTATGCTACGGAACCGGTGTATTTCGGAACATTTGATGAAGCTGAATTCCTGAAGGCTGAGGCTTATGCCCGCCTTGGTGATGCGGTTTCCGCAAAGACAGCGTATGAAACTGCAGTTGCGGCCGCGTTCGACCGTGTCGGCGCTTCGGGAGCAGCTGCTTTCATTGCCGGAGATTATGCTTTTACGGCCACCACTCCTGAAGCAATGGTCAAACAGATCATCACTCAGAAATGGGCCTCGAATGTACATGGCCAGCCTTGGGAATCCTGGTTTGACCTGACCCGTACCGGATACCCTGAGCGCGGCACAACCATTACCGATAATCATGGTGTTCTGTCCAGCGGATACCCTCAGCGGTTCATCTATTCCAAAAGTTCAACCGACTACAATCCCAATGCTCCCAAGCCGGTGGATTTGAATGTTAAAATGTGGTGGCAAAAATAAACAGTGACGCGTATGAAAAAAATTTTCAAACTTTCTGCAATTCTTGCTCTGACTGCCGGTCTCTATTCCTGCGAGACCTATAAAGTAGATGCCCCGGAACTGACTGCCATCGGAAATGTGGACGGAAAATACATGGCCTTCGCCTATAAAGACGGGGACACCGATCCTGCCACTATATTCGCCGTAGTCATTACAAATACTACCGACAACGCTCCCGATGCCGGCTGGATTACAATTACTGACATGGATTATACCGGACTTAATTGGCAGCGCCTTTTCGCAGTCCGTTTCCATGTTGACGTTGACGCCAAGGGTCAGACATTTAAAGCGGCCAATGTAGAGGTAATTGAACCGAGAACGGCATGGAATCCATATATTGAGGGCGCTTATGGCTCGTATGGTTCCTTCTATACGGCTTCGTATCAGTGGGGAAGTTTCGGTACAACTACCGCATCCATTGACGGCAAGGTGGTTACCGATGGCGTGGAGACACCTTCCGGTAACAAAGCTGACGGTATAGAATTTACCTATACACTCAATTACGAAGACGGCACTTCTGAATCCTATACGGTAAAGGGTCAGAAGAAGACCGGTTGGGTTGAAGATTCTATTGAATACGAAACCTGGCTGTCCGACAATGGCCTTTGGTGATTGACTGACATGAACCCCGAAAGCAAAAACTTTCGGGGTTTTTTATGTCTGCATATTCCGGCGGGGAGGGATTCCCTGCGGGCAGGGAACGCTGAATCCTGCATATAACTTTTTATAATATATCTTCGAAAAAAAGCAGTATCTTTGCAGGATTGTACTTTAGATACTGCTTTTTATTATGATGACTTCTAAGGAAATACGTCAGAAATTTTTGGAATTCTTTGAGGCTAAGGGACATACCGTCGTTCCTTCGGCTCCGATGGTTGTCAGGAACGATCCCACGCTGATGTTCACCAACGCTGGCATGAACCAGTTCAAGGATATCTTCCTGGGCAACAGCACCCCTAAGATGAAGCGTGCTACCGACAGCCAGAAGTGCCTCCGCGTGAGCGGGAAGCACAACGACCTTGAAGAGGTGGGGCATGACACCTATCACCATACTATGTTCGAGATGCTGGGCAACTGGAGCTTCGGCGACTACTTCAAGACCGAGGCGATAGACTGGGCCTGGGAGCTACTCACCGAAGTGTACGGCATCAATCCGGAACTCCTTTATGCGACGGTGTTCGAGGGCAGCGCCGATGACGGCACCACCCTCGACGAAGAGGCCCGCGCCGCCTGGCTCAAGCATCTGCCCGCTGATCGCGTCCTTCTCGGCAACAAGCACGACAACTTCTGGGAGATGGGCGAGACCGGCCCCTGCGGCCCGAGTTCCGAGATACATATCGACATCCGAACCGAGGATGAAAAGCGCGCCAGCGGCATCCCCGGACGCGAGCTGGTGAACGGCAGCGACCCCCACGTGATTGAGATATGGAACCTCGTGTTCATGCAGTACGAACGCAAGGCGGACGGGCACCTGGAGCCCCTCCCCGCCAGGAGCATCGACACCGGAATGGGCTTCGAGCGCCTCTGCGCAGTGCTCCAGGGCAAGAACAGCAACTACGATACCGACGTATTCTCAGGCCTTCTCGGCAAGCTCGGGGAACTCTCCGGCCACAGGTACGGCGAGAGCGGGCAGACCGACGTCGCCATGCGCGTCTGCGCTGACCACGTGCGTGCAATCTCCTTCAGCATAGCCGACGGGCAGCTGCCTTCCAATGTCAAGGCGGGTTACGTCATCCGCCGCATACTTCGCCGTGCAGTGCGCTACGGCTACACCTTCCTCGGCTTCAACGAGCCCTTCCTCTGCAGGCTGGTTCCACAGCTGGTTGAGGATATGGGCGACGCCTACCCCGAACTCAAGGCCCAGCAGAAACTGATTGAGAACGTGATCCGCGAAGAGGAGATGGCTTTCCTGCGTACCCTCGACCGCGGAATCAGGCTGCTCGACGATTATATGGCGAAGAACGCCGCAACCAGGGTGATTCCAGGAGTGGACGCCTTCGTGCTTTACGATACCTTCGGCTTCCCCATCGACCTCACCGAACTGATAGCGGGGGAGAAGGGGTACAAGGTGGATCTGGAAGGCTTCCAGGTGGAGCTTGGCAAGCAGAAGGAACGCGCACGCAACGCCACGGCCAATGAATTCGGCGACTGGACGGTCTACAACGAGGGCGAGGACGTGGAGTTCACGGGCTACGACACCCTGGAGCAGACCGGCGTCAGGCTGCTGAAGAGCCGTACCGTGGTGCAGAAGAACAGGGAGATGCTCCAGCTGGTGTTCAGCTCCACGCCTTTCTATGGCGAGATGGGCGGCGAAGTGGGCGACACAGGTGTTGCCGTCGCAGCTGACGGCGAGGTGGTCAAGATACTCAATACCGTAAAGGAGAACAACCTGACTATTCATATAGCCGACCATCTTCCCGCCGACTGCACCGGCGACTTTACCTTGAAGGTGGACGCCGTCCGCAGGCGGAAGATTGCGAACAACCACAGCTGCACCCATCTTCTCGACCAGGCGCTGCGCGAGATCCTCGGGCCGCACGTGGAGCAGAAGGGCTCCTATGTATGCGACAGCTATTTCCGCTTCGACTTCTCTCACTTCGAGAAACTGTCCGACGAGCAGGTCATCCTCGTGGAACGCAGGGTGAACGAACTGATACGCAGCAACTTCCCCCTGGTTGAGAATCGCTGCGCCACTATGGAGGAAGCCCATGAAATGGGAGCCATCGCCCTCTTCGGCGAAAAGTACGGCGACCGCGTGCGCGTGGTGAAGTTCGGCCCCAGCGTGGAGCTTTGCGGCGGCTGCCACACCTCCGCCACGGGAAACATCGGCATCTTCAAGATTACGGGAGAATCCGCAATCGCAGCCGGCATACGACGCATCGAGGCCGTCACCGGCGCAGAGGCGGAGACCGAGATTTACGCCTGCCAGGAAATGGTGCGTACCGCGAGGGCGATGTTCAACAACACGCCCGGCCTTACCGATGCGATACGCAAAATGATAGAGGAAAACGAAAATTACAAGAAACAGATAGCCGAAGTCGCCAGGGAAAAGACTTTGCGGTTCAAGAAGGCCATCCTCGACCATGCCGAAATGATTAACGGGCACAAGGTGGTGAAGGTGAACAAGACCAGGGATCTCGGAATGCTGCGCGATGCCGCGGCCATGCTCCAGAAAGAGGCCGAGAACCTTGTGGTGGCGGCCGCATTCGAAAGCGAAGACGGCAAGCCCCAGCTGCTGCTGATGTATACGCAGGACCTGGTGAAGGCCGGAAAGAATGCCGGTGCGGACATACGCGAAGCCGCGAAGCTCATCCAGGGCGGAGGCGGCGGACAGCCTGGCCTGGCTACCGCGGGCGGCAAGGATATTGCAGGACTCGGTGCAGCCCTTGAAAAACTTATAGAGAAGATTTGAAAAAACTTGACACCTTCATACTAAAGGCATTCATAGGACCGTTCATAGCGATCCTCCTGCTTGTCGTGTTCATCCTGATGATGCAGTTCCTCTGGGTGTACATCGACGAGCTTGTGGGCAAAGGCCTCGGGCTGAAGGTGGTTCTCGAGTTCATGCTTCTGGGCGGATGCACCATAATGCCTCTCGCCCTTCCACTTGCCACCCTGCTCAGCTCCATGATGGTGCTCGGGCAGATGGGCGACAACAATGAACTTATGGCTATCAAGAGCGCCGGAATTTCCCTTTCCCGCGTGATGAGGCCCCTGATGTTCGCCGCTGTCGTGATAAGCATCGCTGCTTTTTATGTCGGAAACAACCTGGTGCCCGTGGCGTGGAACGAGATTTACACGCTGCGCGACGATATCTCCCGTACCAAGAACGAGATAAAGATCCCTGCCGGAACCTTCTACGACGGCATCGACGGCTACGTGCTCCGTACCGAAACCCAGGACAAAAAGACCGGAATGATGCACGGGGTGATGGTCTACGACCATGCTTCCGGAAAGGGGAACACATCGATCACCCTTGCCGACTCCGCCCTGATGAAGATGAGCAAGAACAAGGATTATCTCACCTTCACCCTCTACAACGGGGCCAACTACCAGGAAACCAACACCCGCAAGCTCCGTGACACCACCCTCGAGCTTCAGCACATAGATTTCGAAAGGCAGGAACTCATCATCCCGCTGAAAAACTACCAGTTCCAGAAATCCGACAGTTCCCGTTTCGGCGACCAGGCCAGGTCCATGCGCGTCGACCAGCTGAGCGAACGCAGCGATTCGCTGAAGAAGCTTGTCGTGAACGCCCACGACAACAAATACGGCAATCTGGTGTCGGCGGGGAACTTCTCCCTGAAAAGCCAGCTTGACACTTCCCGCAATGCAAAAATCCTGAAGGCGGGGTTGTTCGAGGATACCAACTATCTGAAATGGGACAAAGTTTCGAAGCAGGCTGCGGCATATAGAAAGGCTTACGAAAATGCCGAAAGGATGCAGACGGGCATGATGTCGTACGGCAGCGAGGTCTACGAACATTATTTTTACAAGCGCCGCACCGATATCGAATTTTTCAACAAGTTCGCCGAGGCCCTCGCCTGTCTTCTCCTTTTCTTTATAGGTGCGCCCCTCGGTGCCTTCGTGCGGAAGGGGTCCCTGGGCGTGAGCGCCATCATTTCGGTGCTTTTCTTCGTGCTGTACTGGGTGGTGGACATCTCCGGTACCAAGCTCGCGAAGGACGGTGCCCTTGGCGCGCCTATGGGGGCGTTCATTTCGGCCATAGTGCTCGCGCCGATAGGGGCTTACCTCACGTCGCGGGCGGTCAAGGATGCATCGCTCGGAGGAGGGGACAGCATCAAGGCGGAATGGAGGAAGATAAAGAGCCGGATAGTGGGACTGTTCCGCCCGACGAGGATAGTGTTCATGGGAACGCCCGAGTTTGCGGTGGCTTCGCTGGATGCCCTGGTGAAGGCAAAATACAAGGTGGTTGGAGTTGTTACCGTCGCCGACAAGCCGAGCGGCCGCGGCCTCGAAGTGCATGAAAGTGCGGTCAAGAAATATGCGGTGGAACATGACCTGCCGGTGCTCCAGCCCGTTAAACTGAAGGATCCCGAATTCCTGCAGCAGCTTGCGGCCTGGAAGGCGGACCTGTTCGTGGTGGTGGCGTTCCGTATGCTGCCCGAAGAGGTCTGGACCATGCCGAGACTGGGTACTTTCAACCTGCATGCAGCCCTACTGCCGCAGTACCGCGGCGCAGCCCCTATCAACTGGGCGGTAATCAACGGCGAAAGGATTACCGGTGTAACCACTTTCATGATAGACAAGGACATAGATACCGGAGGAATACTTCTCAGGCATGAGGTGCGCATAGGCCCCGACGATACGGCGGGGGATGTGCACGACAAGCTGATGGAGGTGGGCGCTTCGCTTGTGGTGGAGACCACCGAAGGTATCATACAGAAGAATGTGGAGACGCGTGTGCAGCGCTCGTTCATCCAGGGCTCCGAAGTCCTTAAACCGGCTCCAAAGCTTACCAAGGAGAATACTCGGATCGACTGGAGCCGTCCTGCCGGCGAGATACGCAACCTCGTGCGCGGCCTTTGCCCTTATCCGAGCGCCTGGACCACCCTTGTCCGCGACGGCAAGGCGACGGATGTCAAAATATTCAGCGTGGCGGCAGTGGAGTTGGAAGCTGTGCCTTCGGTAACCGCCTCACTCCGTGAGGCCCCTCCCAGCGGAGCTGGGCCCCTCCCTCTTAACGTGCCGAGGGTGGCAGTGGTTTCCGAAGGTACAGCCTCCAACGGCAGCGTACAAACCGACGGCAAACACCTTCTGGTAAAGGCGGTGGACGGCTGGCTCGAAATAAAAGAACTCCAGCTCGCCGGCAAGAAACGCATGACCGCCGACGCCTTCCTGCGAGGCTTCCGCGAAATAGAAACCTGTAAATTCGTCTGATGGCCCGCTACGTATTCAACCCCATAACCCTCCGTTACGAAGAGAGCGAAGAACCCCGCTACATGAAGTATCTTCGCATCTGCGGAGCAACCGTGCTGGCCGCCGGACTCTGTTTTCTCTATTTCTGGCTCTACACCTTCGTACTCGGCTGGGATCTCCCCAAGACCGCACGGCTGAAAAGGGAGAACGCCGAATGGCAGGCGAAGATAGCGCTGACTACCCGCCAGCTGGACATCTGCGAAGACGCCATACAGGGCATAGAAGAGCGCGACGACAATGTTTACAGGTCGATATTCGGTCTGAACATCATCCCCGAAGATGCCAAGACGACCGTGCCCGATCCTGCTGCGGACGCCCTCACGAACCGCCTTGCAAGCCTGACGAAGAGGGCTTATGTCCAGACCATGGCCCTCGACGAAGTTTACGGAATAGCAATCAATGCGGGCGACATGGTATCGCACATCCCCGCGGTGCCTCCCATCTTCCCCAAACCCGGTTCCTTCCATCTCGCCAGTCCCTTCGGATACCGCACGGACCCCGTTTACGGAGGCATCCGCTTCCACTCGGGGCAGGACCTTGCGGCGCAGACGGGATATCCGGTTTATGTGACCGGCGATGGAGTGGTTGTCAAGGTGAACTACTCATTCTCGGGCTACGGCAACGAGGTGGTGGTGGACCACGGTTTCGGATACAGGACGCGTTACGCCCACCTGAGCCGCATGGACGTGGCCGAAGGCATGAAGGTGCGCAGGGGCGACCGCATAGGCGCTGTAGGGTCCAGCGGAAAGGCGACGGGGCCGCATCTCCACTACGAAGTGATATACAAGGGCAACGCCATAAATCCCTACGGATTCATGAACCTCGAAATGAGCGAGGATGAATACAGGGCCATGATAGACAGGGCCAGCGCCGAAAACGCTCCCCAGACCAGTTCCACGCTTGAACTTTTGAAGAAACACGGCAGATGAAACGCAAATTCTATACATTCGACAGCGCCGCGGTGGGAATGAAAAAGTTCTCCCGTTCGGTGTGGTCGATGGTGAGGACGGGGCTGGGAATACTGGCCGTATCCGTGTCGCTGTTCATCGTGGTGTACATGGTGCTTTCCCTTGTGCTCAGCACCGATACCGAGAAGCGCCTCAGGGAAGAAAACAAAATGTACGAGAAGGCTTACGCCGACATCCCTTCGCGCCAGGCCCTGCTCACGGAATCCATAGCCGTGCTGGAACAGAAGGATTCCAGGATTTATGAAGAGGTGTTCCACACAAAGTCCCCGGGACTTGATCCGGTAAGCTCTCTGGACTTCCTTTTCGGGGCGGATACCATCCCCGATTACCAGATAGTGAACTATACCACCCGCAAGGTGGACGCCCTACAGGCCACTGCGGAGGGGGTGAATGCCGCGTTCGAGCGCATCTACCGCACTCTCGGAGAGCAGGGATACGCGCTTCCGCCTATGAAAAACCCCGTAGGGGAGGTTTCCTATACCCAGACCGGCGCAACCGTGGGGCCGAGGCTCAACCCCTTCTACAAGGCAGAGGTGGAGCATCACGGCCTCGACATAATAGTGCCACGCGGGACGCTTGTCTATTCTCCCGAGGCAGGTACGGTGACCGATGTGAAGCGTAGCAACAAGGGCGACGGAAACACCCTTACCATCGAGCATCAGGGAGGATATGCGACGAGGTACCTGCATCTCGGCGAAATACGCGTAACCAAGGGGCAGAAGGTGTCCAGGGGGCAGAAGATAGCCACGGTGGGCATGTCGGGCAACTCCTACGCCCCGCACCTGCACTATGAGGTGCTGAAGGACGGGAAGACCTGCAATCCCGTGCATTTCCTCTTCGGTTCCGTGGGGCCGGAAGATTACGCCAACATGTTGTTCATGTCGGTAAATACCAGACAATCAATGGACTGATATATGGAAAAGTTGTATTATACCATAGGCGAGACCGCCGCTCAGCTTGGCGAAAACGTGTCGCTTGTGCGCTATTGGACCGATGTGTTCGGGAAGTATGTAAAGCCTGTCCGCACCACCAAGGGTGACAGGCGTTATACCGCCGGAGATATCGAAACCCTGAAGCAGATCCACTATCTCGTTAAGGACAAGGGGCTTACCCTCGAAGGAGCGGCCAGGCAGCTCAAGGCCGACCGCAGCAAGGTGGACAACAGGGTGAAGGCAATAGGCGAGCTCAAGGAAATCAGGGAGCAGCTGACAGAAATACGCAAAGGACTATGAAAGCAAGGGAAATTATAGCCGCAATAGAAGAGTTCGCGCCTGCGTATTACCAGTCGGAGCACGACAATACCGGCCTCCAGATCGGATCCCCCGATCAGGAAGTGCATTCCGTGCTTATCGGATTCGACTGCACCGAGGCACTGGTGGAAGAAGCCGTACGCCGCGGCTGCGACATGATAATCAACCATCATCCGTTGATTTACAGGCCCGTGAGCCGCATCTCGCCCGAGGACCCCACGGGAGCCGCCATCATCGCCGCTGTCCGCGCCGGAATAGTAGTGTATGCCTCGCATACCGCGATTGACAAAGTCACCGGAGGCGTCAGCTGGGCCACCGCGTCCAGGCTGGGCCTGCAGAATGTCCGCACCCTCGCGCCCGAGTTTGGTGAAAACGTGGGATTCGGGGCCGTGGGGGGACTTCCCGAGCCTCTCCCCGCCGCCGAAGCGGTGGAGCTCGTGAAATCGCGCCTTGGCACCCCCTTCGTGCGCACCTCCCCCCTCATCGGCGTTCCGGTGAAGACCGTGGCCCTTTGCGGAGGTTCCGGCACTTCCCTTATTCCCGCCGCCCTGAAGGCAGGGGCGCAGATGTATGTCTGCGGCGACATTTCCTACCACTATTTCTTCGTTCCGGAGGGCTTCATGGTAGTGGATGCAGGCCATTTTGAGACCGAGATAGAAATAGTGAAGGTGCTCAGTGACACAATACGGAAAAAATTTCCTAACTTTGTACCCCTTGTGTCCGAGAATGTCGGACGGGCAAATCCTGTTAATTATTTGTAATACAATATGGCAACAACAAAAAAATCAGTCAAGAAAGTTGTGACACCCGACGACTCCCGCGAGACCTTCGTGAGCCTGCAGAAAACTTTTGCGGATTCCGACCTCAGCGTGGGTGAAAAGCTTAAAGTTCTCTATCAGCTTCAGGCTGCCGACAACGAGATAGACAAGCTCGTGCAGCTGCGAGGCGAACTTCCTGCGGAAGTGTCCGGCCTGGAGGGCGAAATCGAGGCCCTGAAGGCCAGGATCGTGCGCCTCAATGAGAATATAGCTTCGGAAGAGGCCGGCATCACCGTCAACAAGGAAAAAATTGCCGGGCACGAAGCCGACATCCTGAAATATCAGGCACAGCTCGAAAAAATTTCCAACAGCCGCGAATACGACTCCATCAGCAAGGAGCTCGAGAACGAGAACCTCCTGCTGCGCATCGCCGACAAGTTCATCACCGAGGCCAAGGAACGCATCACCGAGGCCAAAAAGCAGATAGCCGAAATCGAAGAGCGCATCTCCGTACGCGAGGACGACCTCGCCGCGAAGAACGAGGAACTCGCTGCAATCGTGAACTCCACCGCCGACGAGGAAAAGAAATTCTTGGACCGCCGCAACGCCCTTGCCGCCAAGCTCGACGCCCGCACCATGAACGCATACGAGCGCATCAAGGCCAGTACCCACAATCATCTTGCAGTGGTTTCCGTATATCGTGAGGATTCCTGCGGCGGATGCTTCAACGCCATCACTCCCCAGCGCCTCGTGGACATTGCGTCCGGATCCAAGCTGGTAATCTGCGAGCACTGCGGACGCATCATCGTCAACCCCGAAATTTAATTCGCCGTGGCGGAGAAGAAGCAATCGCGGAGCAAGGCCAACCTCGACAACCTCGGGCTGGAGATAGGCAACAAGCCGCCCCAGGCGCTTGAGGCCGAAGAGGCTGTGCTGGGCGCAATGCTGCTCGAACCCTCCATCGTCGACCAGTCGATGGCGGAGCTCACCAGGGATTGCTTCTACGACAAGAAAAACCAGATGATATTCGAGGCGATGGGCAAGCTCGTGAACGAGCATACCTCGGTGGATATCATCACGGTGAGCGAAAAGCTCAAGGCCCTCGGCAACCTCGAAGCCGTGGGAGGATATGTGGTGCTTGCAGGCTACTCCGAAAGGGTGGGCAGCGCGGCGCATATCGAGTATTACATCAAGATACTCAAGCAGAAGGCCATTCAGCGCGACCTTATCACCGCATCCTACGCCATACTGAAGGACGCTTTCGACGATTCCGTCGACGTGGACGACCTGGTGGACATGGCGCAGTCGAAGGTGTACGACGCCGTGCAGAACAATGTCCGCAAGGATGTGGAGGAGATAGGATCCGTGATAAACGAAGTGATGTCCGACATCCAGGCCCGCCAGAATTCTTCCGGCCTCAGCGGGGTGCCGTCCGGCTTCCATACCCTCGACCATATCACCCAGGGATGGCAGCCCAGCGACCTCATCATCCTCGCCGCCCGTCCCTCCGTGGGCAAGACCGCCTTCGCGCTGAACATCGCCCGCAATGCGGCCGTCGACCACCACATGCCCGTAGCTTTCTTCTCCCTCGAAATGTCTTCCAGCCAGCTTGCCAAGCGTCTGGTAGTGAGCGAGACCGGCCTCAGCGCCGACAAGATAAAAGGCGCCATCAAGCTCGAAGACTACGAATGGGAACAGCTTGAATACAAGATCAAGGACCTTTCAAAGGCTCCGTTGTACATCGACGACACCCCCGGCCTTCCCCTGATGGAATTCCGCACCAAGGCGAAGAATCTTGTGAAGAACAAGGGCGTAAGGCTGATAGTGGTGGATTATCTGCAGCTGATGCAGGGCCCTGCCGAACTGCGCGGACTGCGCGAGCAGGAAGTCGCGGCGATTTCCCGTACGCTGAAGGCTACCGCAAAGGAGCTTGACGTACCGATAATCGCCCTGTCGCAGCTCTCCCGCCAGACTGTGCAGCGCACCGGCGGAACCGGAAAACCTATGCTTAGCGACCTCCGCGAATCGGGATCCATAGAGCAGGATGCGGACATGGTCCTGTTCATACACAGGCCTGATTTCGTGGGGCTCTCCGACAATCCCGAAGACAAGGAAAAAACACAGGTCATCATAGCGAAGCACCGCAACGGCGAAACCCGCGACATCGACATGGTGTTCAAGAGCGAGCGGGTGAAGTTCATCGAGATGGACGAAGCCCTCGACATGCAGGCGCAGATGATGTCCGGTGCTCCCGTGGGGTCGGCCATGAATGAAGACTTCTAACCCGTAACAGACTGATGGCCAACAACCAGGATATAGCCCATACCGGAAAAATAATAGAGCTTACTCCGCAGTACACCACTGTGGAGATAGTTTCGCACAGCGCCTGCAGCGCCTGCCATGCCGAAGGCCTGTGCGGGATGTCCGACGTGAGCAAAAAGGTGATCCAGCTGCCCACCACCCTCGGAAACTGGGAAGTGGGGCAGGAGGTGAACGTGATGCTGCGCAAGTCCATGGGATTCAAGGCCGTATGGCTTGCCTACGTGATTCCGCTTGCAGTGCTTCTCGGAGTGCTGCTTCCCCTGCTTGGCGCAGGGATGGGGGAACTCGCCTCGGGCCTTGTCGCCATCGGTGCCGTAGCCGTATATTATCTGCTGCTTGCCCTCTTCAAGGGGAAGCTTTCGAATGATTATTCTTTCTATATAAAGGAAATATGAATTCTGTAATTGTTTGGACAATCGTTATTCTCGCAGGCCTTGGCCTCGTGCTCGCGGTGGTGCTTTACTTCATCGCCGAGAAGTTCAAGGTTGAGGAGGATCCCCGTATCGACGAGATCGAGAAGACTCTTCCCGGAGCAAACTGCGGCGGATGCGGTTATGCCGGATGCCATGCTTTTGCCGATACTGCGGTGAAGGCTGCCAATCTGGATGCGCATTTCTGTCCGGTCGGAGGTAACGAAGTTATGAAGAAAGTGTCGGCCATCCTGGGCTATACCATTTCGGAAAAAGCCCCTCAGGTGGCCGTCGTGCGTTGTAATGGCAGTTGTGATGTCAGGCCCCGCACCAATATCTACGACGGTGCGCAGAGCTGCCGCGTGAAGGCGGCCCTCTACAGCGGGGATACCGGATGCGCATTCGGATGCCTCGGCTGCGGCGACTGCGTGGGTGCCTGCGAGTTCGGAGCCCTGAGCATGGATCCCGCCACGGGCCTTCCCGTTGTGGACGGGGAGAAATGCGTCGCCTGCGGCAAGTGCGTCAAGGCCTGCCCCAAGGCCCTCATCGAGCTTCGCAACAAAGGGCCGCGCGGGATGCGCGTCTTTGTATCATGCCGCAACCAGGACAAGGGCCCTGCCGCAAAGAAGGCCTGCGCCAATGCCTGCATAGGATGCGGTATCTGTGCCAAGACCTGCACGCACGACGCCATCGTCGTGGAGAACAATCTGGCCTACATTGATTTTGCGAAGTGCAAGCTTTGCCGCGAATGCGAGGCGATGTGCCCTACAGGCAGCATAATCGGTGTAAATTTCCCGAAGGAACTCGACAAGGAGGCGGTGAAGAAACGCATCGCCGACCGCAAAGCCAAGGCCGCTGCCGAAAATAAGGAGGTAAGCAATGAGTAAAGTAACGTTTTCAATAGGCGGCGTCCATCCCGACGACGCCAAACTGTCCCGCTCCTGCGCAATCGAAACCCTGCCTCTTCCGCAGACCATGTACGTATCCATGGCCCAGCACCTTGGCGCCCCCGCGAAGCCCGTAGTGGCCGTGGGCGACAAGGTGAAGACAGGCCAGGTGCTCGCCGAACCCGGAGGATTCATCTCCGCCTTCGTGCACAGCCCCGCATCGGGCACGGTAAAGAGCATAGGCCCCCGCAAGGACCTTGCAGGCAACAACGTAAACCATATAGAGATTGCCGTGGAAGGCGACGAATGGGTTGAGGGAGTTGATCTTTCCGACACCCTCGTAACTGAAATCCCCGAAGACCGCCAGGCCATTCTCGACAAAATCAAGGCTTGCGGCGTGGTAGGCCTCGGAGGTGCAACCTTCCCCACCCACGTCAAGCTGAATCCCGCACCCGGCAGCGTGGCCGAATGCCTCATACTGAACGGAGCCGAGTGCGAGCCCTATCTTACCAGCGACTTCCGCATCATGCTCGAGCGCCCGAAGGAAATCATCGTGGGCGCGGCGATAATGCAGAAAGTGCTCGGAGGATGCCGCACCGTCATCGGAATCGAGGAGAACAAGCCCGAAGCCATCGAAAGCATGGGCAAGGCCCTCGCCGAACTCGGATACAAGAATATAGAAGTGCTCCCTCTGAAGAAGAAATACCCCCAGGGAGGGGAAAAGCAGCTGATCCAGGCGGTAATGCGCCGCGAGGTCAAGTCCGGAGGACTGCCCATCAGCGTAGGCGCGGTGGTGCAGAACGTGGCGACTTCGCTTGCAGTCTACGAGGCGGTGCAGAAGAACAAGCCGTTGATTACCAACGTGCTGACCGTAACCGGCAACTGCCTTCCCGTCGAAAGGCAGCACAACTATCTCTTCCGCATCGGCATGCCCCTGAGCTATATAGCCGAATATGCGGGGGGAGTGCCCGAAGGAGCCGGCAAGCTTATCAGCGGAGGCCCCATGATGGGACGCGCCATCGCCAACCTCGACGCCGCCACGGTAAAGGGTTCGTCATCGATACTCTATCTCTCCGAAGAAAGCACCCGCCGCGCAGCCGAAAACAACTGCATACGCTGCGGACGCTGTGCAGACGCCTGCCCCATGGGCCTGGAGCCTTTCCTCCTGAACCGCCTCTACAAGGCCGGCGACATCGAGGGCCTCGAAGCCAATGCCGCCCAGGACTGCATAGAATGCGGCTGCTGCCTCTACAGCTGCCCTGCCTTCATCCCCCTGCTCGACAACATACGTCAGGGCAAAGGTCAGGTAATGGGAGTGCTCCGCGCCCGTGCCGCCGCAGCAAAGGCTGCTGCCGAAGCGGCCGCCAACAACTCTAAACAACAGTAGACCATGGCATATATCGTATCACCCAATCCGCACATTCATTCTGCGGTCAGCACCAGAAAGCTGATGCTGGACGTGATAATTGCCCTCTGCCCCGCGGTTATCGTCTCGTTCCTCTACTATGGACTCAGCGAAATCGCGATCATGGCCTTCAGCGTCGCTTCCTGCGTGGTGCTGGAGTGGGCAATCACCAAATATCTCCTCAAAAAACCGTCCACGACGGGCGACCTTTCCGCCATAGTGACGGGCATGCTCCTCGCCATGAACCTCCCTCCGACCTGCCCCCTCTGGGTAGTGTTCATCGGAGCCATAGTGGCGATAGGGGTAGCCAAGATGACCTTCGGAGGCCTCGGGCAGAACATCTTCAATCCCGCCATCACCGGCCGCGTGTTCCTGCTCGTCTCCTTCCCCGCATACATGACCGACTGGACCGTTCCCGCAGGCTTCATCCACAGCGTCGACGCCTTCAGCGGAGCCACCCTGCTCGGCCAGGTTCCCATACTCGGCGCCCTTGAGGCCGACAAACTGGTGAACCTGCAGACACTCTTCCACAACATCGGCGGTTCCGCCGGCGAAATTTCCGCGCTCGCGCTGCTCGCCGGATGGCTCTACCTGGTGGTTCGCAAGGTGATAAAGCCCTGGATTACCCTCAGCATCTTCGCCACCGTCGCGCTAGTTGCCGGAATCTTCCACGCCTGCGATCCCGCGCAGTACACGGGCATACTCTTCAACCTTCTCACCGGCGGCGTGATTCTCGGAGCCTGCTTCATGGCAACCGACTATGTAACCTCGCCCATGAGCACCTGGGGAGGCGTCCTGTACGGATTCGGAATAGGATTCATAGTGATGATGATACGCTACTTCGGCTCTTATCCCGAAGGAATGTCGTTCGCCATCCTGCTGATGAACATGGCCGTTCCGCTTATCAACATGAAGTTCCACCAGCGCAAATTCGGGAGGAAATAGATATGGCAGCCAAATCCAACCTTACCAACATGGCCCTCTGCCTCACGGCAGTCTGCCTTGTCTGTGCCGCCATCCTCGGAGCCGTCTATTCCGTGACCAAGGCACCCATTGAGAACGCGGCAGCGGCCGAGGCCCAGGCATCCATCGCCAAGGTGCTTCCCGAAGGCGGAGAGATATCCGGAGAACTTCAGGCGGAGGCCGAAGGAATCGACGGATATTATGTGCAGGCAGACGGCGAAGGCGCAGTTGTAGCTTATGCCGTAAAGACTACCGCAGGCGGCTTCGGAGGCCCCCTCACCCTTATGGTGGGCGTGCTTCCCGACGGCAGCGTATACAATACTTCAGTGCTCTCGCACTCCGAGACTCCCGGCCTCGGAGCCAAGTGCACCGACGAAAAATCCCATTTCCGCGAGCAGTGGAAGGGCTTCAGCGGCGAGCTGGCCGTCAGCAAGGACGGCGGCGACGTGGATGCCATCACTGCTTCCACAATCACCTCGCGTGCATACACCAAGGCTGTCGCCCAGGCGGTCTCGCTTGTCCGTGCAATCGAAGGCGGAGAGGCGCTTGACAGCGTTTCCGGCGCATCGGTAAACAAAGAGGAGGAATAGGCTATGGCAAATAAATTATCATTGATTACCAAAGGTCTGCTGAAGGAGAATCCTACCTTCGTGCTGGTGCTGGGCATGTGCCCGACGCTTGCGACCACCACCTCGGCAATGAATGGCCTTGAGATGGGGCTTGCGACCATGTTCGTGCTGATACTCAGCAATATAGTAATTTCGCTGATTGCTCCTGTGGTGCCCGACAAGGTGCACATTCCCGTTTATATCGTGGTGATTGCAACTTTCGTGACTGTGCTTCAGCTGCTGATGCAGGCCTATACTCCGGAAGTCTACAAGACTCTCGGCCTCTTCATCCCGCTAATCGTGGTGAACTGCATCATCCTCGGCCGCGCGGAGGCTTTCGCAAACAAGAACGGCGTGGTGGATTCCGCCCTCGACGGCATAGGGATAGGCCTCGGCTTCACCCTGTCGCTCACTGTTATAGGAATTGTCCGCGAAGTGCTCGGCAGCGGATCCGTGTTCGGATGGAAGTTCATAGCCGGCGACGGCATCCTGGCCTTCGTGATGGCCCCGGGTGCCTTCCTCGTGCTGGGCTACCTTATGGTTATTTTCAATAAAATCGCTAAAAAATAGGACGTTATGGAATATCTGCTCATTATCATCTCGGCGATTTTCGTCAACAATATCGTCCTTGCCCAGTTCCTCGGCATCTGCCCCTTCCTGGGTGTCTCCAACAAACTCTCCACCGCCAGCGGAATGAGCCTCGCGGTCTGCTTCGTGATAACCCTTGCGACCGTGGTGACTTACCTTATCAACCAATACCTGCTGGTGCCCTTCGGGCTTACTTTCCTGCAGACCATCGCCTTCATCCTCGTGATTGCCGCCCTGGTGCAGATGGTGGAAATCGTGCTGAAGAAGGTGTCCCCGTCGCTCTATCAGGCCCTCGGCATCTTCCTTCCCCTCATCACCACCAACTGCGCGGTGCTCGGCGTTGCCATCAACGTGGTTACCAAGCAGTTCACCTTCGGGGGAGAGGCCCACATGCTGAACCTCGGGGAAGCCACGGTCTATGCGTTCGCGACATCCCTCGGCTACGGGCTTGCCATGGTCCTCTTCGCGGGAATCCGCGAACATCTGGCACTCAACGACGTACCCAAAGCCTTCAAAGGCCTGCCCATAGCCATGATATCCGTCGGCATAATGGCCCTCGCATTCCTTGGTTTTTCAGGAATAGTTTAGTATATTTGTCAAACATTAATCCATACTCTTATGAAAAAAATTATTGCTAGCCTGATTGCCGTGTTTGCAATCGCTATCGCTGCAAATGCAGCAGAGTACGCTGTCAATGATGACGCCATCGACACCATGATCGAGAACTGCATCGAAGTCGGCAACCCCCTCGCCCTTGACATGGCCGCCGCTTCCAATTCCAATTCCGCAGTCACTGTACAGGCTGCCGGTGCAAATCCCGCAGTTGTCATTGTCGTCACCTTCTTCCTCGGCTATTTCGGTGTTCATCGTCATATCCTTGGCACGAATTGGTACATGTGGGCTCTCTACACATTTACGTTGGGAGGAATTTTCGGAGTCGTTCCGCTTGTCGACTTCATCGTCGAAATTGTTGAAACGGTTGATTCCGGAAGCCTTGCCAAGTACGAGAACAACGGCAGCTTCTTCATGTGGGCCTAAGGTTTGAAGCCTGCATTCAAAATATTTTTGCTCAGCCTGACGGCGTTACTTGTCTGCACAGGAGCCTCCGCCCAACGCAGGGTCAGTGCAGATGCGCAGGTGAAGACCGTAACTGGCGGCAAAGTATCAACAGTAAACAAAAGCGTCCATTGCTCAGCCAATGGACGCTTGATTGCTGTTTACACCTCCCCCATGCATTACTACATGATATCCAACATCAAGGGGGAGTGCAAGTTTTATTTTCCGGACAGCAATGAGGTGTATACCGATGTGAACCAGGTTTACGGCAGCATGAACGAGCTCATCCCCCTCTTCCTGAGCGGGCGTATCGACGACCTTGGACTGCGTTCCTTCGGTTACCGCCAGCAGTCGTCCGCCGTCGAGGACGGTCTCCTCAAAAAAACTTTCGTGAATCCTTCCGATGCGAATGCCGCAACCGTGGAAGTGGTGTTCAGGGATTACCTTCCCATCTTTTGCAAATATACCCTTCCGGGGGGAAAGGTCGTGAATAGGACCTATTATTCGGATTATCGCACGGAAGGAACTTTTACCATGCCCTGCCGCGTGACGGGCATAGATTACGGGGACAAAAAGGATTCCACGGTCACCCGTACCATTTATTCGAACCTCAAAGTGGATCAGCCGGACTCCGTGCTGGACTTCGAGATTCCTTCCGATGCCAGGCCGCTTACGGTTCCAAAGCCCGGCAAAGCCAAGAAAGCCAGATGATGAAGCGCGCCGCGCTCATATTTCTTATCGTATTTTCAGCCTCTGTCGTCTGTGCGGGAGAAGGCCGCGACACTACGGTGGTGGCGCGGGGCGCCCTTGCCGTCTCGCGGCAAATGTCGTCCGCCTGCGCCTACAGTCCGTCCTGCCCCGTGTTCTTCACTCAGGCAAGGCGGGAACTTGGCTTCTTTCCTGCGCTTTTCGCCACGGCCGACCGCATTACCCGTTCTTCGGGGCGCATAGGCATAGCAGGACGCTCCTTCAAACCCGCCGAAGACGGATTCAGGCACGAAGGCCCCGAGGCCTACAGGATTAAAAAATCCCCTCAGGCTCCGGTGCAGACTGTTTCTACCCCTCCCGTCGTACTGAACGGCTCAAAGCCGCTTGCAGGGGATTACGATTTTGTGAGGTATCTCCTTGACAACGATTTCCGGCTTGATGCCTGGACGCTTTTGAGTACGGGGGGCTATGCTCCTTCGGATACTCTCGATTTCCTGCGGGGAGATGTGACTTTCAGCATGAAGAAGCTGGATGAGGCCGCACATTTTTATTCGCAGGTGCCCTCCACTTCTCCTTTTTACGAAAAATCATTCTTTTACAGCGTGGTTGCGGATGCGCATCTGGGGCGCATTGCCGAGGCTTCGGCCCTGCTGGAGACCTACGGCAGGGAAGACAATTCCGAACTCGCTTCGCTGCAGAGGGCGGGGCTCGCGCTCCTGGAAGGAGACGCTCCTGCCTGGCGGCAGGCTGCGGCGGGTTTCTCCTACGCGGACTACACCCTCGCCGCAAGCGAACGCACCCTCGACGCCATAGCCGCCTTCCGCTTCGAAACCCGCCGCAGGAGCCCCGCCCTTGCGGCAGCCATGTCCGCGGTCGTTCCGGGGCTTGGGAAAATTTACGCCGGCCGTACGGGAGAAGGAGTTTCCTCCTTCCTGTATGTGGGAATACTCGGCGCCATCACTGCGGAAAACTGGATCAAGGCAGGCCCTACGAACTGGAAAACCATACTTTTCGGCACTGCCGCCTCGTTATTTTATATAGGAAACATCTACGGAAGTTATGTTTCCGTAGGACTTTATTACAATGACTTGCAAAATGAACAGGATACGGCTATTCTTTACAATATCCATATTCCTCTCCGCAGCATTTTCCGTTAGGGGACAGGATGCGGAGCAGTGGCTCGCAAAGGCCGTCGGCTACGAACGCGTGGTGTACGACGGCGGCAGCCCCGTGCAGGTCAACGACGCCCTGCTGTCCAAGGCGGAATGTTATTGCAGGGCGGGGGAGTGGAGGCTCGCGGCTGGTACCCTGGAGAGGGTAAGGATGTATGCCCTCCCCGAGGACAGGCGCGACAGCGTCATTTTCAGCAAGGGAGTATGTTATTTCGCCTGCGGCGAATATGGCGACGCGGCCTCATGTCTTTCGGAACTCACTGAATTTGAAGACCTTGCATCTCCTGAACGGAAATCCGCCGCCAAGGGGATGTTTCTTGCCCTGCTTCCTCCGCTGGGGCATATCTATGCGGGAGCCCCCGGCGAAGGCGCCCTGTCTTTCGTGATGAATGCCAGCGTACTTGCTGCGGCTGTATGGCAGGTCTGCTGCGGTTTTTATGTCACGGGCCTGCTCGGAGGCGCGTTTGCGTTCGAACGCACATATTTCGGTGCACAGGAAAGAGTGGCCTGTCTTATAGAAGAATACAACAAGGAGGCGGCAGGGACGGAAATTATAAGTATTTTTGCAGAACAACAACCATAAACCATGTTCAGAATTCTTGAAAAAACCATGCTTAACCCGACCATCTGCAAGATGGTGGTCGAGGCTCCGCGCATAGCGGGTTCCGCCCTTCCGGGGCAGTTCCTGATTGTGCGCACCGACGAGAAGGGGGAGCGCATCCCTCTTACAATCAGCGACTTCGACCGGAGCGCCGGTACGGTCACCATTGTGATACAGCCCATAGGCGCGTCTACCCGCAGCATGGTGGACGACTTCTCCGAAGGCGATTCCTTCGCCGATGTGGTGGGCCCCCTCGGGAATCCTTCCGACTTTGTAGACATGAGCGCCGAAGAGCTCGCGGGGAAGCACTATGTGTTCATCGCCGGAGGTCTCGGCACGGCGCCCGTCTACCCGCAGGCCAAGTGGCTGCACGCGCACGGAGTTCCGGTGGACGTGATTATCGGCGCCCGCACCAAAGACCTGCTTATCTACGAAGATGAATTCAGGAGCGTGTGCGACGGGCTTTATATGTGCACCGACGATGGTTCCTACGGCTTCAAGGGGGTAGGAACGGCCCGCCTGGAGGCTCTGGTTGCAGAAGGAAAGAAATATACCAACGCGGTTGCGATAGGGCCAATGATAATGATGAAGTTCGCCGCCCTGGCCTGCCGCAAGCTGGATATTCCCATCATGGTGAGCATGAACACCTTGATGGTGGACGGTACCGGTATGTGCGGCGCCTGCCGCCTTTCGGTGGGCGGAGTCACCAGGTTCGCCTGCGTGGACGGACCGGAGTTCGACGGTTATCTTGTAGATTTTGATGAAGCAATGAGGCGTTCAGCCCAGTATAAGGCCGAGGAGGGCCTGGCAAATGGCAAATAAAATTCCCCGTGTTCCCGTGCGTGAGCAGGATCCCAAAGTGCGTGCGCACAATTTCGAAGAGGTCTGCTACGGATACAATATCGAAGAAGCCCGGCTTGAGGCTTCCCGTTGCCTGCATTGCAAGAATCCGCGTTGCGTGGCCGCCTGTCCCGTGGGAGTGAAGATTCCCGATTTCATAGCCCTGGTGCTGGAAGGCGATGTCGCCGGAGCGGCTGCAAAGATTGCTGAGGATTCGTCGCTGCCTGCAGTGTGCGGGCGCGTATGTCCGCAGGAGACGCAGTGCGAGGGTTCGTGTATACTCGGAGTGAAGGGCGAGCCGGTCGCCATCGGCAAGCTTGAGAGGTTCGTGGCAGATTCGGCAGCGGTCTCTGGAGAGGGTATTCCTTCTGAAACCGCTGCGGGTGGGCTTTTGAGGAGCGAAGCGACGAAGGCGGCATCAGCCGCCGCATCGGAATCCCGAGCGATGCGAGGGATGGGAGATGCAGGGCCCCGAACCGAAGGTTTGGGAACAGTCCCCCTGGGGGGTGCAGGGGGGATAAAGGACATCCGCGACAGCGGATGGATTGATAATGGACACAAAGTGGCTATTATCGGTTCCGGGCCCGCAGGCCTCGCTTGCGCTTCAGACCTCGCCAAACTCGGCTACGACGTCACCATCTTCGAAGCCCTTCACAAGGCCGGCGGCGTCCTCGAATACGGCATCCCCGAATTCCGTCTCCCCAAAGAAACCGTACTCCGCCGCGAACTCGACGCAGTCCGCGCCCTTGGAGTCAGGATAGAAACCGACGTCATAGTCGGCCGCACCGTCACCATCGACTCCCTGATGGATAACGAAGGCTTCGAGGCCGTGTTCGTGGGCACCGGTGCCGGACTCCCTAAGTTCATGGGCATCCCCGGCGAAAACCTCAACGGAGTCTTCTCCGCCAACGAATTCCTCACCCGCAACAATCTCATGAAGGCCTTCCGCGACGACTATCTCACCCCCATCCACACCGGACAGCGCGTCTGCGTGGTAGGAGGCGGAAACGTCGCTATGGATGCCGCCCGCACCGCACTGCGCCTCGGGGCCGAAACCACCATAGTCTACCGCCGTACCGAGGTGGAACTTCCCGCACGCAAGGAGGAGGTTCATCACGCCAAGGAGGAGGGCATAGATTTCCGCATGCTCACCAACCCCGTTGAGATTCTGGGCGACGAACGCGGATGGGTACGCGCCCTCAAATGCGTGAAGATGGAACTTGGCGAACCCGATGAAAGCGGCCGTCGCCGCCCCGTGGAAGTGCCCGGTTCGGAATTCGAACTTCCTACCGACACGGTAATAATGGCCCTCGGCACATCTCCAAACCCGCTGATAGCCCGCACTACCCCCGGACTGGAGACTACCAGAAGGGGAGGCCTCGTGGCCGATGAAGCCGGAGCTACCACGCGCCCGGGAGTGTTCGCCGGAGGAGATGCGGTCACCGGCGCGGCTACGGTCATCCTTGCAATGGGAGCCGGACGCAAAGCCGCGGCAGCCATAGATGAATACCTGAAAAATAAATGAAATACGGCAAACTACTTGTGATTGTCCTGGCTGTTGCGGCAGCGCTGCCTTCATGCTCGGATATTAAATATGCCGACAGATACGGCTTCCTTCCTGGGAATGATGCCGACGCCAACGCCGAAGCTTTCCAGAAATGCCTCGACGGAGGCGGAAAGATCAGGGTGCGAAAGCCCGGGGTTTACGCCCTCGACCGTACTTTGTATCTGGATGCGGATACGGATCTTGAGTTTGTAGAAGGCGCCGTACTGAGCAAAGAAAGGGACTCCGAAGGTGTAGCTGCAAGGTTCGTGTTCCTTAACCGTGGAGCACTTGCCCGCAGTTACGACGAAAACATCACCGTCAGGGGCCTGAACCTGCGCTGCAACGGAATCGACAGCGGGAACGGACAGCCACTGGACATCCCTGGAATAGTGGGAATGTGCTGCCAGGTGGCATTCTTCTATGTCAGGAATCTGGTAATCAGTGATTTTACCATACTGGATCTGCCTCCTCACGACTTCGCCCTGCAGATATGCAGCTTCGAAGACGTACTGGTGGAGAACGTACACATAGAAGGCATGAAGGATGCAGTCCACTTCGGCCCCGGCCGCAATTTCATCGTCCGCCACGGAGTGTTCAGGACCTACGACGACCCCATCGCCCTCAATGCCCACGACTACACCACCTCCAATCCCGAGCTCGGCTGGATAGAGAACGGCCTGATAGAAGACTGCATCGACCTGGACGACCCCGAGAACGGCACCACCGGTTTCTTCGCCCGCATCCTTGCCGGAGGCTGGCGCGACTGGGAAGCCGGAATGGACATACAGTCTTCGGGCGACGCGGTTGTGAGCGGAGGACGCATCTACCGTTCCAACGGGCCCAAGGTGAAGGAGAATTTCATTTCAGAATACCGTCCTGAGCACAGCGAAGGCACCGTCACCTATCCCGACGGCATCACCTGGACCATGAGCCAGGACAGGAACGTCTGCCACAGCTGCGGGGTGAGGAACGTGACCTTCCGCGACATCCATCTCGCCAAGAAACGCAAGGTTGCGCTCTGTCTGCATTTCGACCATGACCAGTATTCACGCAGCTTCTATCCCTACGCGGAGATACCCGTGCAGAGCAACATAGTGTTCGAACGGGTGTATGTCGAGAATGAGATACCCTGCCTGATTCAGACGCGCACCCCTGTGGACAGCATAGTCCTGCGCGATTCCAGGATAGGAAGCAGCGACATTCGCCTGCTGCATGCCCTCGATACTGAAGGCATGGTATATGACACCACCCTTGTGCGTGTGGAGAATGTTGAATCGGACGACCTGTCCACCCTTGTAGGCACCGCAGGGCGTCCTGCCCGGGTTATCGGAGCAGGCTTGCATGCGATAGACAACAGATGACGATACTATTCCAGCGAATAGACGCTGGCGCGTAGGAATGTGCGGAGGTCTTCTGCTGAGGAGGCTTCCGCAATTGTTTCTGCGGGGATTATGGGGCCGATGCGGAAGCGCAGTGTCTTGCCGCCCTTGTTGAAGATCTGAGTGGGAAAAAGTGCGAGCCTGACTCCCGAACCGAGGTAGGTTCCCGTGCGGTAGAAGAGTTTGGTATTGCCGTCCAGGCAGTGCACCGGCACCACCGGAACCCCGGCATTCCTGATGAACTTGACAACGGACATCTGCCATTCGCGGTCGCGTACCCTGGGCTCCTTGTAAGTGTAAGCGGTAAAATCGCCCATTGCCGGCACTTCCACCACGGGACGCTTCCCTGCTTTGAGGTCCGACACTGCGCCGGAAGGGAAGAAGCCCATGGGATGTCCCTCTTCGATGTGTTTCTTGGAATTGCGTATGGCGGCGATGTTGAGGGCGGAAGGGGTGGCAACCGTGTTGCCGTTGGGCTTGACCTCTATAAGGCTGGGGCGCAGGGATTGGAAACGGGTGAGAACCTCGTTTACCATATATTTGTAGTCTTCGCGTATGTGCCCGAAGAAGTCAATCAGGGATGTTCCGTCGAGGCTTCCTATGGGGTGGTTGCAGATGGTGATGAAAGGCCCTTCGGGAAGGATGCCCTTGAAATGTTCTATTGCTTCTTCGCGGGGCATGCCGTTAACCGTATACTTGACGCCCACGGCCTCGTTGGTGGCCCTGGCGAATTCGGCTCCCTTGAACTCGCTGATTGCCGCGTCGGTTTCGTTGATTTTCTGAATCTTCACCCAGCGCATCAGCGTGCGGGCGACGGCATTGCCCGCCTTCCCCTTGAAAACAGGGGCAAGCTGCTCGAAATCTTCCAGGTTAATGACCGCCATCAGCCGTTCCACTTTTTAGGAGGGTCCACCTTCGCGTAGTAATTCAGGTCCTGAATGATGGTAACTACGTAAATAATGACAAATGCTACGACTATGACGCCTCCGATTATGTCAAGGGCTCCCATCGGAATGCATTTGCCGAAGAGAGTCACTTCGGTGCTGAATTCACGCAGGGGCCTGATGAATATGTAGAGCGTATTGACTATGACAAGTATTATGCGCAGCTCGGTAGGGCCCATCCCTGCATAGGTGAGCCTGAATTCTTTCTTGAGGTGGGCGTCGATGCTGACGTTGAGGGTGAGAAGCAGGTAGAGAATATATCCGATTACGGCTATCCAGATGTTCATCATGGCCGACAGGCCGATACCGATGAACATGAATATCTCGTTAATGGCATCTACCGTGTGATCGAGATAATATCCGTAAGTGGGCCTTTGGGTGTGCCTGTAGCGGGCGAGGTTGCCGTCGAGCGAATCGCCGTACCAGTTTACCAAGAAGCCGAAGGACGAGAGCCAGAGCCATGCAACGTTCTGGTTCGAAAGGACATATCCAACCCCGATGATAACCGCGCCGATGAACCCTGTTAAAGTGAGGACATCGGAGGTTACCCAACGCGGCTGGCGGGCTGCAAGCCACATCAGAGCCTTGTGCTCAGGGCCGTTGAGGATGGAGGTCTGTATGCGTTTGGACTGTTTGATTTCTTCCATTTCGGTGGTTTTAGTTATCAAAGATACGTCAAAAAATGCAAACTGCAAAAATTCTACCAAAAGGGATAATAACGCACAACAAAAATACCAATTTATTGTGAGGTGACAGCTCGAACTATGTTTGTATCTTTGCAGTGCAAAAGCAGGACGGACAAATGTATCTATCTGAACTCAGTACAGGGGAGAAGGCCATAATAGCCAAGGTGCTCGGACACGGAAGTTTCCGCAAGCGCCTGGTGGAGATGGGCTTCATCCGCGGAAAGGAAGTCAGGGTGGTGCTAAATGCCCCGCTCAAAGACCCCATCGAATACGAGATTCTCGGATACAAGCTGTCCCTGCGGCGCGAGGAGGCCTCCAAGATAGAGGTAATCAGCGAAGCGGAAGCCAGGGAGCACATCGCCACCGAGCACAGCAAGGAAGTGCTTATGGCTACCGGAGAGGAAGAGGACGCCCTGCTGGACAGGGAGATACATGAACTCGCCGAGGAAAGGGGACATTCCATTCGCGTGGCCCTCGTGGGCAATCCCAACTGCGGCAAGACTTCGCTTTTCAACATAGCTTCCGGCGCCCATGAACACGTGGGGAACTACAGCGGGGTTACCGTGGATGCAAAGGAGGGAATCTTCAACTACAGGGGATACAGGATTACCCTCGTGGACCTCCCCGGCACATATTCCCTCTCCGCCTACAGCCCCGAGGAGCTCTATGTACGCAGGAATCTGCTGGAGCAGATGCCCGATGTGGTGCTGAACGTGGTGGATGCCTCCAACCTGGAACGCAATCTCTATCTTACCACCCAGCTGATTGACATGAACCTCAGGGTTGTGATGGCGCTGAACATGTACGACGAACTCCGGAAAAAGGGCGACCGCATCGACGAAAAGCAGCTCGGATACCTGCTCGGCATGCCCGTATGCCCCACCGTCAGCCGCGACGGCACCGGCATACCCGAACTCTTCGACACGGTGATAGCCATGTACGAGAACCACGACTCCAGGCTGGGCCGCCACATCCACATCAACCACGGTGCGGAACTCGAGCACGGCATAGACCGCATCAAGCTCATCCTGCAGCGCAACGACGATATCCGTGCCCGCTATTCAACCCGTTATCTTGCAATCAAATACCTTGAGAATGACAAAGATGTCACGAAGGTGGTGGACGCCCTTCCTGAGGCTGAAGAGCTGAGGGAGGCGCGCAAAGAGGAAGAAGAGCGCATCGAAAGCATTCTCGGCACCAACAGCGAATCCGCCATAGTGGACGCAAAATACGCATTCATACAGGGCGCACTCGCGGAAACATACACTCCGGCCCCCGACAGCGACAGGCCCCGCGTCACCATTACGGACAAGATCGACGCCGTTGTCACTGACAAATGGGCGGCTTTCCCTATTTTTCTTGCCATACTTTATCTGATATTTACCGCTACGTTCACCCTTGGAAACTATCCCATGAACTGGATAGACGCTTTCGTGGGCTGGTTCGGGAAGCTTGTGGCGTCGCTGATGCCGGACGGATGGGTGCAGGACCTGCTCGTGGACGGAATCATAGCGGGGGTCGGAAGTGTATTGGTTTTCCTCCCCAACATCCTCATCCTGTACTTCTTCATCTCCATAATGGAGGATTCCGGCTATATGGCCCGCACGGCCTTCATAGTGGACAAACTCATGCACCACCTCGGCCTGCACGGCAAGAGTTTCATCCCCATGGTGATGGGTTTCGGCTGCAACGTGCCGGCGATAATGGCTACCCGCACCATCGAAAGCCGCAAGAGCAGGCTCATCACCATCGCACTCATCCCCTTCATGAGCTGCGCCGGCCGCCTGCCCATATTCGTGCTGCTCGCGGGCGCCTTCTTCCCTGGCTACGCCGCCCTTGCGCTGATGGGAATCTACCTTGTCGGAGTGCTCATGGCCATACTCTCCGCCCTTGTTCTGAAGCATGTGATCCACGATGACGACCTGCCTTTCGTGATGGAACTTCCTCCCTACCGTATTCCTACAGCCAGGGCTATAGGAAGGCATACATGGGAGAAAGGTAGGGAGTACCTCAGGAAGATGTCCACCACCATTCTCGTGGCATCCATAGTAATATGGGCGCTGGGATACTTCCCCAGGAACGACTCCGTCCCGCGGGCGCAGCAGCAGGAGCAGTCCTGGCTCGGACATATAGGCAAGGCCGTGGCTCCGGCGCTTGATCCGCTGGGCTTCGACTGGCGCATGGACGTCGGGCTTATCAGCGGCGTGGCTGCTAAGGAACTTGTGGTGAGTTCGCTCGGGGTGATGTATGCCGGAGATGAAGGGGCTGTGACCGATGAAAACGAGACCGCGCTCCAGAGCGCCCTCAGGCACAGCATCCCGCTCGACACGGCAGTGGCCTTCATGATATTCATCCTGCTCTACTTCCCCTGCATCGCCACGTTCACGGCCATTAAAAACGAAACCGGCCGCTGGAGCTGGGCCTGGGCCATCTGCGCCTACACCATGGTCGTCGCCTGGGTCGCCGCCCTGATAGGGAAGATTATCTGCCAAGTATTTTGAAGCGCTGGCGCCTAACTATTTGTAGCACAGGAATTTGATGTAACCTCTCCCCTCCGGTCTTCGAGGGGAGAGGTTTGTTTAATCTGTTGATTTATAGCAACTTGAGCGCCAGCATTTTGACAGCTGCTTGTGTCGTTTTTCGGAAGGTTTGCAATTCTCCTACAATCTTGCTAACTTGCCCTCGAAAGTGGGAGGTATGGTGGGAAGCGGCAATGCCGGATTGACATTGAGTTACGGCTACCTGAGCGACGGGACGAAGACGAGCGCGCTGGAATAATGTTAATATCAAATACCGGGAAGAGTGCTTAGGAAGGGTTTGAAAGAGGAAGCAGTAAGGGTCGTTATAATCTTGATAATGGAAAGAATGAGAAACATGGTGATGGTGGGAGAACACTTTTGAAGTCAGATAAACAAATACAAGATTTGACAGAGAGAATCAAGAACGCTCCAAACAAAACAGAGCGTGAGAATCTCTTAAGAACAAGCTAAAAAATATTAAAAAAATGCAGAAAGAAAAGCAAAAGGCGAAGAATATAGTAGAGGGAATAAAAGATAGCAATAATAAACAATTTGAACTATCGCTCGATCCTGAATTATCTTACGGTGGATTCAGTATAGGAACCAATATTTCCGAGTATCTTCAATATGTTGATCCTGATCCTTATCTTGATCATGACTCGTTCATTGTTAACAATATTGAATACGAAGTTACTTTAATGACTAATTCAAGAGGAATAATTACTACTTTATATTTTACGGAACATTGTTTTTTTAAGATGCAGGATTTAATCGGGATACCCATTTTAGATTTTTTTAGTATTATTAAACAAGAACCCGAAAGTGTTTCCATCCAATGGACTCCACCACGTAATCCTTTAAAGAATAACGGAGAATATCAACATGTATATGACATTCCCTTGAATAAAACGCGAATGATGCAAGTTTGGACATGGTTAAAAAGAGTAAGAACAATATTTATCTACGATCTCTCCCTATGTGAATAAGATGGGAAAGTCACAAAGACTAATTATAACGGAAAAACCGTCATTGTTTCTGGAGGGCCTACTTCTATTAAGATTAAATGGTAAATATCACATTCTTTATATATGAAAAGCATACTACGTTGTATTATTATAGCCTTCTTGATTGGGTGTGGCTGCTCCCATCGTGACTACATCCCATTAAATAGAGTTGAGTATATTAAATTTTATACGACAAATAGGTCTTTTGAACGAAACTGTGCAATCCATTCTTTTGACTATTTCGTTGAATGGAACAAAGATTCGTTAGGGGCTGGATCTTTATGCAGAGACACCATAGTGAAGGACAAAGCATCAATCCAAAGATTTGTAACACTAGTGAATTCTTTGCAAATAAATGACAACCAGGACTATGATTTACGTACTGTTGCAATGATTCATTTAACAAACGACTCGGTAATTCATGTCGGTTTTGGGTATCACTCTGGCATCTGCATCGAAGGGCTTGTAATGAATGACAACGAAGAACTTTTTCAATATTTGGAAGATAGTATTTACAAATGTCACCCACCCGAGTATTGGATGGGCGAGTGGCTGCGAGACTTAACGCACGGGAAGTATGATGATGTTATACGCCCCTAAAACAGGAATGTAATACCATTAAACAAAGTCTCCCGGGCAATCCGCTCGGGAGACTATCGTCACTGGACTTTCACATTCTTTCTTATTCCTACAGAATTCATGCAAGTGCTTGCGAATGTCCTACAATCTTCTTAACTTGCCCTCGAAAGCGGGAGGTATGGCGGGAAGCGGCAATGCCGGATTGACATTGAGTTACAGCTACCTCAGCGACGGGACGAAGACGAGCTCAGAATGCATTATTGGAGACAATGGAAGGGCTTTGTCTAAAGCCGAAAGACAAATAAAGGATTTACAAGATAAGGTTAATAACTCATCTTCTAGACACGAAAGAGACAAATTGGAGCAAAAGATTAAAAACGTAAAGCAATATGCAGCAAAGAAAGAAAAAGGTGAAGAACATAGCCGAGGCAATAAGCATTAATAATAAAACATTTGAATTATCGCTTGATTTTTTTTCGTATGGGGTATTTAAAATAGGAGGAGACCTTTCCGAATATAAGGGCTATATGAAAGAAGACCAAGCCTTATGTGTGGATTGGGATCCAAAGGAGAAAAAGATATGTGGCTGCTAATATAGATTATGAATTAAATCTATGGTTCTCCAAAAAGGACAAACTAGAGACAATCGCTTTTTATGAACATTGCTATTTTCGGGGGAAGGACTTGATTGGAATGAGTATATTTAATTTTTTATCACTTATCAACAAAGAGCCTGATAGTGTGGAAATTGGTTGGGTCCCAACAAAAGACGATAATCATGGACAGAATCAGCGTTCTTATGTATTTTATTTCCCTCACTCTAATGCAATTATTCTTTGGACCTGGCGAAAAAAAATCAAAAACATAATGATTTATGATAATCGGTAATTCTGTTATGTTTCTTATCTAAAGCTCTTGAATAGAATAGCTAGTTGTCTCTGAAACAGTCAAAATTAATTGATATTCAGCAAAATAAGCTTAGAAAGCTCTTGATTTATTTGCGGAAAATGCTTATTTTGTAGTCAGAAACAGAATCGGATATATGCGGAGTAAAATATTGATACTAATTCTAGTTATCGCGGTACAATGCTGCACTGAAAATAACCGGCAAGTGTTTACTTATAATGATGTAGTTGATACACTCATTCGAGTAAGCGAAGGAACAGTATCTCCAAATGATGTTCATGCCATTGTTTTGGGATCTTCGGAAATTTATTATACAAACAATGTTGAAGGGATGGAGTTTCTAAGCGAAGTTATTGATAAGGTTATTATTGAGTATCCATCTTTGTTTATAGGAGAATATAGCAAGTTGAATAAAAAGGAAAAAATAGCGCTTGATATCATAATATCGGGGATGAGCGAGGATTCAAATATCCAAGAAGCAAGATCACAAATAGAAAAAGTTAAGACAATACATATTTTTTCTAAACGAAAGATTAAAAAAATACTTGCTTCAGAGCAATACTGAACATGGTTTTGACTGATAAATTCTCCTACAACTTTGCTAACTTGCCCTCGAAAGCTGAAGTATATTTGTAATAAAAATTTAAAATTTATTATTTAATTAAAATATAAAACTTATATTATTATAATATTTATTATCTTATTAATTATTATCTATTTATTTAAGAAATGTTTAACAGCATATGCAAACTTCATCATTTTCATCATCATATTCATCATATTCATCATCACAGCAAGCACTTCCAATATAAACAATAAAAAAAATAAAAGAAAGACAAACCATAATATAATTCCATATCAACCATGTTAAAGTCAAAGATTTTATATGCTCACAAGTATTCAATTCCCAGTCTTGGTAATATTTTGTTTGTACATATACCAACATTAAAATTAAAATTGTGATTTTTCCTATTAAATAAAGGAACATCAAAAACTTTATAAAAGTAAAACAATCATAAGTTTTTATACATGTATTAAACATAATAATAAATAATAAAAATGGAATAGCAAAATAAAATCTAACCATTAATGGTATAATTTCATCTACTGGTGATCTACAATTTATCGTATTTAAACCATAATATAACCATATAATACCAGGGACAAAAAAAGTTATTATTTCTTCTAAACAAAAAACTAGTCGCTAATTTATAAATGATATTATATATATTATTTACTCCTAATGTTGGAAATATACAAGCTGAACAACACATTTATTTTTTATTTTTTTAAATAATTATTTTTTTAATATATAAAATAAATAAAAATAAAAATTAAAATATTTATTAATGATAATCAAATAATATGGGGATTGGGGATTGGGGATTGGGGATTGGGGATTGGGG
>CAJONC010000016.1 GCA_905235675.1 uncultured Bacteroidales bacterium
TGACAATCATCCGAAATATGTAATCAGTGCTACCCCGCTCCTGACGCAAAGGGACGAGAACGGAATAACCCATCTTTCTCTGAGAAAATTCCTGAAGGAAGGTTTATAGACCTTACAATCGTCGCTGCCCGCTTGGGGTAAGCCCCTCAAGGAGGACCTACAGCGGAAAACCCCGAAAAGTGCCGTAGGTCTTTGCGATTCAAGGAGGACCTACAGCAGAAACCCCAGAAAAGTGCCGTAGGTCCCTGCGATTCAAGGGGGGACCTACAGCAGAAATCCCAGGAAAGTGCCGTAGGTCTATGCTTTTGGAAGTGGACCTACAGCGAAAACCCCAGAAAAGTGCCGTAGGTCCCTGCGATTCAAGGGGGACATCCCGCTGCCGGAACGCTCCAGCGCATACCGCTGCGCGAGAACGGAATTTCAGTACATTATTGCGAAAAAGCAGATACTAAAAATGCCTCACACGCACGTGTAAGGCATTTTTAAGCGGTGCGGAAGGGACTCGAACCCTCGACCTCCGGCGTGACAGGCCGGCATTCTAACCAGCTGAACTACCGCACCAATTGCTGGTTGCGCCGAAACGCGGATGCAAAGATAGGCAGTTTTTTGAAACCTGCAAACTTTTATCGATAAAAAATGCGTAATTTTGCACACTTTGAACGATTCGATTATCATAAAAGGAGCAAGGGTCAACAATCTCAAAAACATTGACCTTGAAATTCCGCGCAGTAAGTTCGTGGTAGTCACCGGCATATCCGGCAGCGGCAAGAGTTCGCTAGCTTTCGACACCCTGTATGCGGAAGGGCAGAGGCGTTTTGCGGAGAGCATTTCTTCATATGCAAGACAGTTCCTCGGCCGAATGAGCAAACCCGATGTCGACCTTATCGACGGCATCCCCCCTGCAATAGCGATAGAGCAGAAGGTGAGTGTCAAGAATCCACGTTCCACCGTTGCGACCACCACGGAAATCTATGATTTCCTGAGGTTGATCTTCGCGAGGATAGGGCGTACGTATTCGCCGGTGAGCGGCAGGGAAGTGCACCGCGACAGCGCTGCGGACGTGATGAAGTGGCTGGAGAAGAATACACCCGAGCTGCTGTATATCCTTGCGGACCTGCATTGGGACGGGAGGGATGACAAGGTGGAGCTGATGCTGGGGCTGAAGGAGGACGGGTATTCGCGCCTGTTCGTGGATGGCAGGGTGGAGCAGATAGATGATATCCTGCGCCTGGACGGGAATTATCCCAAGGGTGCATGGCTGCTTGTAGACCGCTTGAAAGTGGCTGATCCGAAGGATTATACGGAGGATACCGACCTGCGGACCCGTCTGCTTTCGTCCATCTCCGACGCCTTCTCCCGCGGCGGCGGGAACCTCCGTCTGGAAACTCTAAACGTTGCGGAGGCAGATTCCGCTTCAACCACTGCCACCCTCGGCACGTTAAGAGGGAGGGGCCCAGCTCCGCTGGGAGGGGCCTCACAGAGTGAGGCGGTTGAAGCGGAATCTGCCTCCGCAACGATAAATTTCTGCAACCGTTTCGAGATGGACGGAATGACCTTCCGCAAACCTGACGAATATCTTTTCAGTTTCAACTCTCCCCTCGGCGCATGCCCCGTCTGCGGCGGTCTCGGCAAGATAATCGGCATCAGCGAAGACCTCGTAATCCCCGACAAGACCAAGAGCATCTACGACGGGGCCATTGCCTGTTGGCGCGGCGACAAAATGGGCTGGTTCAAGGACCATCTCGTCCACGTCGCTCCCCGCTACGGAATCCGCCCCTTCGAACCCTGGTGCAATCTCACCGAAAAAGAAATAGATACCATCTGGAACGGTCACAGCGTCGAAGGCGACGATGAGAGCATAGTGGGGATACAGGAATTCTTCGACTGGGTGCATACCCAGCGCTACAAGATACAGTACAAGTTCATGGAAAACCGCTTCAGCGGCCGCACCACCTGCCACGAATGTCATGGCAGCCGCCTGCGCAAAGAGGCGCTTTACGTAAAGCTTGCCGGAAAGAACATAGGGGAGATACTGGCGATGACCGCCGAGGAGGCCCTCGGCTTTTTCCGCAACATTGAACTGAGCGAAACTGAACGAGCCACTGTGGCAGAACCGGTGCAGGAAATAATCTCCCGCCTGGAATGCATTGAAGACGTGGGACTCGGATATCTTACACTGAACCGTACCATGAATACCCTTTCGGGGGGAGAAAGCCAGAGGGTGAACCTCGTGACCGCCCTCGGAAGTTCGCTTGTGGGATCCCTGTACATTCTCGACGAACCTTCAATAGGACTGCATTCGCGTGATACCGAGCGACTTATCGGAGTCCTGCGGCGCCTGCGCGACCTTGGGAATACCGTGCTGGTAGTGGAGCATGACGAGGATATCATACGCGCGGCGGATTTTCTGATAGATATGGGGCCGCTCGCAGGCGTCAATGGCGGAGAGGTGGTATTCAAGGGCGGTGTCGGAGTCTTTCCCCTGCTCGCTGAAAAAAGTCTCGCAGGGAAAAGCACCGGCCCCGCTGAAAATGGCTCATCAAGTGAAAGCACCGGCCCCGCTGAAGAGAGTCTTACCATTGCCCCCAACTCGCTTACTCTGCAATACCTGAACGGAAAGGCGAGGTATCAGCGCAGCAAACGCAGCTGGAACTACTCCATAAAGGTGGAAGGCGCAATGGAACACAACCTCAAGGACATCACCGTGGAATTCCCCCTCAGGGTGCTCACGGTGGTAACGGGGGTGAGCGGATCGGGCAAATCCTCGCTGGTGGGAGATATACTCTATCCCGCACTCTTCCGCCGTCTGAACGATGCCGGAGACCTGCCGGGCACCCACCGCAGGCTCTCAGGAAACCTCGACCGCATAACGCGCGTGGAATACGTCGACCAGAACCCCATAGGCAAGAGCACCCGCAGCAACCCCGTTACGTATCTCAAGGTCTATGACGAGATACGCAAACTCCTCTCCGACCAGCAGGCGGCCAAAATCAACGGTTACGGCCCGTCTTATTTCTCTTTCAACCAGGAAGGAGGCCGCTGCCCCGAATGCCAGGGCGAAGGCGTGGTAACCATCCCCATGCAGTTCATGTCCGATGTCACTATGGTATGCGAAGAATGCGGCGGTAAGCGCTTCAAGCCCGATATACTTGAAGTGCGCTATCGCGGGAAAAACATCGACGATATGCTGAACATGAGCATAGACGATGCAATAGCCTTCTTCGGCGAAGGAAAGGAGGATGCCGCCAAAAGCATAGCCCGCAAACTTCAGCCTCTGGTGGACGTGGGACTCGGCTATCTCAAACTCGGACAGAGCAGCAGCACCCTCTCGGGAGGGGAGAGCCAGCGCATCAAGCTCGCGTATTTCCTCTCGCTGAGTTCCGAGAACAAGAAGAAAGAGAGGATAATGTTCATCTTCGACGAGCCTACCACAGGTCTGCATTTCTATGATGTGGAGAAGCTTCTGAAGTCGTTCGACGCCCTGCTGGAGGCCGGCCATTCGCTGGTGGTGGTGGAGCACAACCCCGACGTGATACGCAGTGCCGACTGGGTGATAGACCTCGGGCCGGATGCGGGGGATCGCGGGGGCGAGGTGGTGTTCGCCGGCACTCCGGAGGACATGATGGCGGTCAGCGACGGTTTCACCGCGAGCTACCTTAGGGGGAAATAGTATAATTCAGCCTGTCCCCGTCAAGTCTGAGCCTGATTGATATTTCCGCGGATCTGCCCAGTGGCGGAAGGTCTGCCTTGTATTCCGCAAAAACATTTTTACGGTATCCTCCGAGGCAGATTTGCGTGGGGTTCACCCTGGATTCGTTGGGGTAGCAACAAAGTTGTATGCCGGTCTCGCGCAGGCCGGTTCCTATGTTGAACGGCAGGCCCTGCATCACCATCTCGGGATGCATCAGCATGTATGGCCCGTCAAGCATTTCGGACGGATAAAAGCCGTTGTAACGCAGAATGTTGCATCTGGGGTTGAGGTTCTCCAGCCAAATTGCAGGGTCGGTAAGGGCCGTACCGCTTCCGCCTTCAATGCCGTCCACGACAATGCTGCAAAGCAGGGCACTTAGTTCAAGTTCCGCGACTGTATCGGAAGGGGAAACCTGACAGAAGCCGCTCATTACCGGTCTGAGAGGATCTTCGCTGCGCAGTTCCGCCATGGTGCTTTCAATGCCGGAAAACTGGGGAAAGGCATCGTCTGCGAATTCTCCTCCGGCGTTGGCTATGCCTACGCAGATTATGTCTTCGCGCGGGGCCGGAATCCGTACGAAGGGGCTGCTTCCGCTTCCTGAATGGAAGATGCGTCCCCCTTCGGGGGTGTCGGCAAATGCGAATATGTCGGCGGAAGAAAAGGGGACGGAGGATGTGATATGCAGGCTGAGGCTGTCCGGAATGGTGGATTCTTGCGCAACGGGGGCCGCTGTACATGCGCCGCCCAGAACCGTCACGGCCGTGGACATTGCCAGGGCCCCCGTAATGTGCAAGCGAGCGACAGGGGAAGGATGAAGCATAAAGTAGGATTGTTTGTGTCGAGGGAGAGCCCCTCCGGGCGGGTGCCCAATAAGATTTTTCTTGTTTCTCCTGTTCGCTCCGTGGTTCATAGCGACGGTAAAACTAAACAATGGAAATCACTGCGCAATGGAACTTAAAAAAACATTTTTCACATTTTTATGTTTCTTATGCCGATTTCTGTTTTTGTATCAAAAATGTTTCGGATTATTAAAAAACATGCATTGTAGGTAAAAGTTTTACCTATTGTTTTAAAGGGAAAAAAGTTGTAATTTTGTTTTCGGTTTATATATTGCCCGATTATGGCTTTTTATCTCAATAAATTCATTGCAGACAGCGTAATCTTTCGCCGTGAGAGTCTCTTCGCCGCGGATATGTCGGCCCACGAAGCCGAACTCTGCCGCGAAATCCAGGGCAGGAAGGTGTGCGTAATCGGCGGAGCGGGATCCATAGGTTCCGCTTTCATAAAGGAACTGGTCCGCTTCGGGCCTGCAACGCTGGTGGTGGTGGATTTGAGCGAGAACGGCCTGGCGGAACTTACCCGCGACCTCCGCAGCACCGAAGGCCTGGGGATTCCGGACGACTATCGCAGCTATGCCATCGATTTTGCGGATCCGGTCTTCGAACTGATGCTGCGTGAAGCAGGAGGCTTTGACATAGTGGCCAACTTCAGCGCCCATAAGCATGTCCGATCGGAAAAAGACCGTTATGCAGTGCGGGCTTTGTTGCAGAATAACGATTTGAAGGCCAAGAAGCTGCTGGATCTTCTTGCGGAATTTCCTCCAAGGCATTTTTTCTGCGTCTCCACCGACAAGGCTGCAAATCCGGTGAATGTAATGGGGGCCAGCAAACGCATAATGGAAGATCTGATTTTCGCCTATTCCGGCGATTTCAAGGTGACTACGGCGCGTTTCGCCAATGTGGCTTTCTCCAACGGTTCACTTCCCCTCAGCTGGATTGACCGTCTGCAGAAAAAACAGCCTCTGGTCGCCCCGAACGATGTTCTGCGGTATTTCGTCAGTCCGGAGGAGTCGGGCCAGATCTGCCTGATGGCGTGCCTGCTCGGCCGCAACGGCGAAATTTTCTATCCCCGTCTGCACAGGGAGCAGATGCAGTCTTTTTCCGATATCTGCGACCGTTTCCTTGCCGCGCAGGGGCTGGAGAAGCATATATGCGGCAGTGAGGAAGAAGCCCGCGCATTTGCATATAAAATGCCTCAGAACAGCGCAGTTTGGCCGGTTTACTATGCCGGAAGCAACACCACCGGAGAGAAGGCCTATGAAGAGTTTTACGTGGAAGGGGAGAGTACCGACGAAAGCCGCTTCACAGGGCTTGGAGTGATTGAACCCTCCGGAAACAGGCCGGGAAAGGATGAGGTGGAGGCCTTCCTGAATTCATTGGAGGAGCTGCTGCAGCGTCCGGACTTCACCAAGGAAGAAGTCGTGGCGGCCATCAGGGAATATCTCCCCAATTTTGAACATGAAGAGAAGGGCCGTAATCTGGATCAGAAAATGTAAGTATGGAATTCAAGGATATCACTGAATTTGTCCACAGGCTCTACGGAACTGAAGAAACCGTCCCGCTGAGCGTTCCGCGTTTTGTCGGGAATGAGAAGAAATACCTGGAAGAGTGCATCGACAGCACTTTCGTTTCCAGCGTGGGTGCTTTCGTGGACAGGTTCGAAGAGGAAATGGCACGCTATACGGGGGCTTCCCGTGCGGTAGTCTGCGTCAATGGCACCGAAGCGCTTCACATGGCATTGATGCTCTGCGGCGTTGAAAGGGGGGATGAGGTCCTTACCCAGCCTCTCACTTTCATCGCCACATGCAATGCTGTCAGTTATATAGGAGCCTGCCCCGTTTTCATAGATGTGGACAGGGATACCCTTGGCCTGTCTCCCTCCGCCCTGAAAGCCTGGCTCGAAAAGAATGCGAAGGTGGAAGGCGGAGTATGCAGGAACAAAAAGAGCGGCCGCAGGGTGAAGGCCTGCGTGCCCATGCACACCTTCGGCCATCCTGTCAGGATAGACGAGATTGCGGAAATCTGCAGTGAATGGGGCCTGGCCCTGGTGGAAGACGCCGCCGAGAGCATAGGCAGCTTTTTCAACGGCAGGCATACCGGAACCTTCGGCGAGGTGGGCGCGATAAGTTTCAATGGCAACAAGACCATTACCACCGGCGGAGGCGGCATGATGCTGTTCCGCGATGCGGAACTGGGCGCGAAGGCGAAGCACCTGACAACCCAGGCAAAGATTCCCCACAGATGGGAATTCCGCCACGATTCCGTCGGTTACAATTACCGTATGCCCAATATAAATGCCGCCCTCGGCTGCGCCCAGCTTGAACATCTCGAAGAATTCGTGGAAAGCAAGCGCAGGGTGGCGGCAGAATATGCCGGCTTCTTCGACGGGCAGGAAGATTTTGTCTTCTTTACGGAGCCTGAAGGATGCCGTTCCAATTATTGGCTGAACGCCGTCATCCTGAAAGACAGGACGAGCCGCGACGCATTCCTCGAATATACCAACGACCATGGCGTTATGACGCGTCCCGTATGGGAGCTTATGACGGATCTTCCGATGTTTGAACACTTTGAGAGCGACGGCACGCCCAATGCAAGATGGCTTGCCGACCGTATAGTGAACCTCCCCAGCAGCGTCCGTCCATGAAGAAAATCTGCATAGTAAGCTCTACCAGGGCCGAATATGGCCTGCTGCGCTGGACTATAGACGGCGTGGCCCGCGATCCTGAATTGGAGCTTCAGCTGGTGGTGAGCGGAACGCATCTCGATCCCGCCTTCGGAGAAACCTGGCGGGACATTGCAGCGGACGGTTATCCCATAGCGGCAAAGGTGGATATGCAGCTGGAAAGCGGCAGGAAGGGTGCAGTGCATTCAATGAGCCGCTGCATGGATGGCATGGCGGAAGTGTTCGAATCCTTGCAGCCTGACCTTGTACTTGTCCTGGGCGACCGTTATGAATTGCTGCCCGTCTGCAGCGCAGCAACCGTAATGGGCATTCCTATAGCACATGTTGCGGGAGGGGAATGTACCGAAGGCGCCATAGACAATGAAATCCGCAACGCCGTAACCATGCTTTCCACCCTGCATTTCCCCAACAGCCCCGAGGCTTGCAGGGAGCTTATCCGTATGCGGGGAAGCGATGCGTGGGTTTACAATGTTGGGGAACCCTGCATAGAAAATTATCTTCGCCTCGAACTTCCTTCCAGGGAAGAACTTGCAGTAGAATTCGGGCTGGATGCCGACAGGGACTGGATACTGTGTACCCTGCATCCCGAAACCAGGCAAAGCCTCGACTACAATCTCTCGATGGCCCGTGCCCTGGTGAAAGTATTGTTGGAAACATCGGGTACCGAGATAGTGTTCAGCAGCGCAAATGCCGATCCGGGCGGAGCCGAAATCAATGCTTTCCTTGCCGGCGTAGACGATGCGCATTTCCATCTTTTCCGGTCCCTCGGCCAGAGGAATTACCTCGGCATGATGCGCGAAGCCCGGTGTGTCGCCGGCAACTCATCCAGCGGAGTGATTGAAACTCCTTTCCTCGGCACGCCTGCTGTCAATATAGGAAACAGGCAGAAGGGCAGGCGCATCGCTTCCAATGTGATTTGCTGTGATTCCTCTTACGAAGGCATCAAGGCGGCGTTCGCAGGTGCAGGAGAAAGAAAGACGCCTGATCCGGCATTTGGCGACGGGCATACCTCCGAACGTATCATCAATCAAATCAAAGCGTTCCTGTATGAATAGAGAAGCCTTGAATACTCCCTGTTTCGTTCTGGACAGCGATGCGCTGAAGGCCAATTACAGGGCTTTTTCAGCCGCACTGTCGGCACACTTCGCTTCCGCTGTGCTTGCCTATTCTGTAAAGACCAATGCCAATCCCGCCCTTTTGCGGCTGCTGTGCGCGGAAGGTGCTGCGGCGGAGGTGGTTTCAGCCACCGAATACAGGCTTGCGAAGGGAATAGGCTTCCGGAAACTGATTTATAACGGCCCTGTCAAGGAAAAAGAGAGTTTTTTGTCCGCCATCCGTGAGGGCGCCATCGTCAACATCGACAGCAAGCGGGAGCTCGGATGGCTTGCCGAACTGCCGGCAAAAGGGAAATACGGCGTGGGCATCCGCGTGAACGTATCTTTGGAGGAAGACGAAACTTTCAGCCGCTTCGGATTCGACGGTTCCGAACTGGACGGGGCTATAGCGTATATAGGCTCCCTGCCGAACGTTGAAATCAAGGGAATTCATCTGCACCGCACATCCAAAAGCCGCAGCCTGGATGTCTACAGGAGTATTTGCAGCCGTGCTTCGGAGATAATACGGAAATACGGCCTGCGGCCGGAATATATAGATATAGGCGGAGGTTTTTATGGAGATTTTCCAGGCAAGCCGGGTTATGAGGACTACGCCTCAGTGCTGGAGGAAGGCCTTGAGGATTACAAAGGGGCCACGGTGATAGTGGAACCGGGCAACGCCCTGTGTGCATCGGCATTTTCCTTCGTCTCGTCGGTGGTGGACGTCAAGACGGTGGGCGACGAACGCGTTGTAGTCTGCGACGGCAGCCGCAATGATGTCGACCCATTCTTCAGGAAGAACGATTATTTCAAAAGTTTTCCCGGCGTGGAAGAGGGACGCCCTTCCTCAGGGCGCCAGACCGTCGTCGGGTTCACCTGCCTGGAAAACGACAGGCTGTTTGTGCTGGAGGACGGCCCTGAACTGCATGAAGGGGACAGGATTGAATTCAGCAATACGGGCGCGTACACCATGGCGCTTTCGCCGCTTTTCATACGTTATTTCCCCAGGGTTTATGTGAAGGAAGGGGAGCATTACCGGCTTGCCAGCGATGAGTGGGGGGCCGACGATTATCTGAAAGCTTATGGATTATAATATTTTATGCTGCAATGTGGGCCGCAGGGGGCGGCTGATGATGGATTTCCGCCGTTCGCTGGCGGGAAGGGGGAAGGTGGTCGCCACCGACAACTGGTCCGTGGCTCCGGCCCTGTTCCTTGCCGACAGAATGTATATGGTTCCCAGGCTGAACGATCCTTCATACATGGAGACGGTATTGGAAATCTGTGAAAAAGAGGACATAAAGGCCGTTACTTCCTTCATCGATCCCGAAATAGAAATCCTGTCCGCCCATCGCGAGGTCTTCCTGTCAAAGGGAATTCTCCCGCTTTGCCCGAGCAGGGAAACGGCGCATCTGTGTTTCGACAAATATGAGATGTTCCGTCATCTGAGCAGCAAGGGCGTCCGTACGGTGCCGACCTACAGGGGCCTGGACGATTTCAGGGAAGCGCTCGGCAGGGGCGAAATTGCGTTCCCTGTCTTCGTGAAGCCGGTCAGCGGTAGCGGCAGCGTGGGGGCGCGCAGGGTGGACGACATGGACACGCTGGAAGAGCTTTTCCGCGAAGCCAAGTTCGATTATATCATCCAGAAACTGATGACCGAAGGCGACTGCGACGCCGACGTCTATGTCGACTGCATCTCGCATGAAGTCGTATCGGTTTTCAGCAAACGCAAAATAGAAACCCGCATCGGAGGAGCCTCCAAAACCATTATTAGTTTCAAGGACCAGGCTCTCTTCGATTTCGTAAAGGAGGTCTGCTCGGTACTGGAACTCAGCGGCCCCTGCGACATGGATTTCTTCATGGAAGACGGCAAATACTGCCTCTCCGAGATAAACCCCCGTTTCGGCGGAGCCTATCTGCACGCTTACGGGGCGGGCGTGGATTTCATGCCCTTCATACTGGACAACATCGACGGAAAAGCCTGCGAGCCGGAAATCGGCCGCTACGACGAAGGCGTGCTGATGCTGATGTATGACGATGTTGTCATTGCACGGGAATCAGATTTGATGCGGGATTATCATGACTGAGACATTCATAATAGCCGAAGCCGGCGTCAACCACAACGGCCGCATGGATCTGGCTTTCAAGCTCTGCGATGCAGCCAGGGCCGCCGGTGCCGATGCGGTCAAGTTCCAGACCTGGGTTACCGAAAAGATAGTCACTTCCGACACCCGCATGGCCGATTATCAGCAGCGTAACCTGGGAGAGGCGGAACTCTCCCAGTATGATATGCTCAAATCGCTGGAACTCAGTTATTCGCAGTTCGGCGAAATCAAGCGCTACTGCGATTCAATCGGTATGGTTTTCCTGTCCACGGGGGATAATCCGGAAGACCTGGAATTCCTTCTGGGGCTGGGGATGCCTATGGTAAAACTTGGCTCGGGAGACCTTTCCAACATACCCCTTCTCCGCTATGCAGGCGGCTGCGGCAGGCCCGTACTGCTTTCCACCGGCATGTCTTCCATGCAGGAGGTGAGGATGGCCTATGATGAACTCCGCAGGGCCGGTTGCAAGGATATCACGGTGCTGCATTGCACCACCAATTACCCCTGTCCTCCCGAGGAAGTCAACCTGCGCGCAATGCTTTCCATACGGGAAGAACTGGGCTGCCCCGTAGGTTATTCCGACCATACCCTCGGGATGGAGATTCCGGTGGCGGCCGTCGCAATGGGTGCATCCGTGATAGAAAAGCACCTGACTTTGGACAGGACCATGGAAGGCCCCGACCATCCTGCTTCCATGGAGCCCGGGGAATTCGCTATGATGGTCCGCGGTATACGCAATATCGAAAAGGCCATGGGAGATGGTGTAAAGCGTCCTAACAGGAGCGAGGAGGTCATTTCGGCATCAGTCCGGAAAAAGATAGTCGCCGCCCGCCCCATTCCCGCGGGCACGGTGATTACCGAGTCCATGCTTGCCCTGAAGCGCTCTCCGCAGGGAATGGATGCCTGGCAATGGGACAGGGTGGTAGGCAGCGCAGCCGCAAGGGATTACGACACAGACGAAGCCATAAGCCTATGAGGACACTTATAACTATTTGTGCAAGAGGTGGTTCCAAGGGGATTCCGGGCAAGAACATCAAAGAGATCGCCGGAAAGCCCCTGATAGCCTACAGTATTGACTGCGCCCGCAAAGTGCAGTCGGAGATGGAGGCAGACATAGTCCTGTCCACAGATTCCGACGCCATCCGCGAATGTGCGCGGAGTTATGGACTGGAAACGGCATACAGGCGTCCGGCGTATCTTGCCGACGACCATTGCGGAAAACTCGACGCAATTGCCGACGTGCTCTGCTGGAGCGAAAAGGAAAACGGCATACGTTATGACTATTTGCTTGACCTGGACTGCACTTCTCCGCTCAGGACGCTGCAGGATGTGCTGGAGGGCTTTGCGATTCTGGAAAAGGATCCTGAGGCACTGGACCTCTTCTCCGTAAGCCCCGCGTCCCGCAATCCCTATTTCAACATGGTGGAAAAGAAGGCTTCGGGTTACTATGATCTGGTAAAGGACGGAAGCGCCTTCACCACCAGGCAGGAATCTCCGGAAGTGTACGACATGAACGCTTCCTTCTATATCTACCGGAGGCGTTTCTTCGATCAGGGCCTGCGGGACCCCAATACCCCTCTTTCGCTTGTGTATGTCATGCCTCACCGCTGTTTCGACCTCGACGAGCCTGTGGATTTCGATTTCATGGCCTTCCTGCTGGAACAGGGCAAACTTGGTTTTGAGCTATGAGAGCGCTGATAGTAGGACTGGGATCGATAGGACGGAAGCATCTTGCCGCCCTTCGCGCCTGTGAACCTGATGTAGAGGTGTGGGCGCTGCGTTCGTCCGCGCAGAGCAGGCCTGAGCCCGGAGTGACGGATATTTATTCGACGGAGGAAGGGCCGGACTTCGACTTCGCCATCATTTCAAATCCGACATCCTGCCATGCGGCGACAGTTAAAGAACTGCTGAAGCTGCGTATTCCGCTTTTCATAGAGAAGCCGCTGTTTGCGGACCTGGGACATGAGGACCTGCTGGAAGAAATACGCCAGTCAGGGATTCCTACCTATGTGGGCTGCAACATGCGTTTCATGGATACTCTCATTTTTCTGAAAGAGCGAATCAAGGGCCTGAGAATCAACGAAGTGAATGTGTACTGCGGATCTTATCTTCCGGAATGGAGGCCAGGCACGGACTGGCGCAGCTGCTACAGCGCCAGGGAGGAACTGGGCGGCGGCGTGCACAGGGACCTGATTCATGAACTGGACTATGTCTGGTGGTTCTTCGGGCGGCCGGAGCATTGCACCCGTACCCTTAAATCCAATTCCTCGCTTGGAATCAGTGCAGCGGATTATGCCAACTACCTCCTTGAGTATCCTGAATTCTGCGTATCCGTCGTGCTGGACTATTACCGTCGCGATTACCGCAGGACGGTGGAAATAGTCGCCGAAAACGGTACCCTGCTGGCCGATCTTGGAAACGGGACGGTGCGCGATGCGTCGGGCAGCCTGCTGTTTGAAAGCAGCCAGGATGATTTTGAAGTTTATTGTGCGCAAATGAGATATTTCCTATCTTTGCTGACGCAGAGGGACTCCCGTTCTTCGAATGATGTTTTTGAAGCTTACGAAGTATTGAAACTATGCTTGGGATAAAAGACAAAGTGGTTATAGTCACCGGAGGATGCGGGCTGATAGGCCGCGAAATCGTGAAGGAACTTGCCGGGGAAGGTGCGGAAGTGGTGAATGCCGACATCTCCCTTGCCACCGATGCGGCTGCCGGCAGCTTTCATCTGAACCTCTCGGACAATGCTTCCATTGATGCGCTTGTCGCCTTTGCAATGAAGAAGTACGGGCGGATTGACGCGCTTATCAACAGTGCATATCCCCATACCAAGGACTGGAGCGACTACTTTTTTGAAGATGAGCCTTTCGAGCATTTCAGGAAGAATGTGGAGCTCCAGCTCGACAGCGTGTTTTATCTCGACCAGCAGGTAGCCAGAGTGATGATGGACCAGAAAGACGGCGCCATAGTGAACTTCGGTTCTATATACGGCATAGTCGGCAACGATTTTACCATCTATGAGGAATACGGAGGCACTTCTACCGGAGCCTACTGCGCCATCAAGGGCGGAATAATCAATTTCACCCGCTATCTCGCTTCATATCTGGGCAAATGGAATGTCAGGGTGAACTGCGTTTCCCCCGGGGGAGTTTTCGACAGAAACAGCAAGGAGCAGAATGAGATTTTCATCCGCAACTACACCCACAAGTGCCCCATGAAACGGATGGCTGAGCCGGAGGACATCGCTCCGGTTGCCCTCTTCCTTATTTCGGATATGGCCCGTTATGTAACCGGACAGAACATTGCCGCCGACGGCGGTTGGACATGCATTTGATATGGATTTCATAGTAAAAACAGATACGGGCATACGCCAGGCCCTCTCCATCCTGAACGAACTCGCTCCGGAAATCACCTGCCTGTTCGTAGTGGATGAAGAGGAGAAGGTGCTGGGCAGCCTTTCCGACGGGGATATCCGCAGAGGAATGCTCGCAGGCGTGGGCATAGACCGGCCGGTCACCACGGTTATGCACAGGGATTTCAAGTTTCTGAGGCAGGGCGATATGGATGTTGCGATGCTGAAATCTTTCCGCGACAGGCATATCCTGTTTGTGCCGGTGCTGGATGACGGAGGGCGTCTCGTGGATATGGTGAATCTTGTGAAGTACCGTTCCAGGCTTCCCATAAGCGCGGTGCTGATGGCAGGAGGGAAGGGGGAGCGCCTGCGTCCGCTTACCGAGAACACGCCCAAGCCCCTGCTTCCGGTAGGGGACAAGGCCATCATAGATTATAACGTGGAGCGTTTCGTTTCCTATGGAATCAGGGATATACGCGTGTCGGTCAATTATCTCGCAGATCAGATAGAGGACCATTTCGCGCGCCCCTTCGGCGGAGTGCAGGTGAAATGCGTACGCGAGAAGGAGTTCCAGGGGACCATAGGCGCGGTGCGCCAGATGACTTCGTTCGATGAGGATACAGTCCTCGTGATGAATTCAGATATCTTTACCAATATAGATCTGGAAGACTTCTATCTGCATTTCCTGCAGAACGGCGCCGATTTTTCGGTGGCTGCGGTGCCCTACAATGTTTCCATACCCTACGGCATACTGGATCTGGACGGTCGCAGGGTGAAGGGTGTGATAGAAAAACCGGTATTCAACTACTACGCCGGCGCCGGCATTTACCTGATGAAGAAATCTGTGATTGACTCCATCCCCGCCGACAGTTTCTTCCATGCGACAGACCTTATGGAAAAGCTGGTGTCCGAAGGCCGGAATGTCATCCGCTACCCTTTGAACGGCACCTGGGTGGATATAGGAAGTCTTAAGGAATACCAGAGGGCCTGCGACCTGGCCAGGCATCTTTAGCCGAAAATAATCTTCATTATGGCTTCGGTGGCACCTGCGGAATCGCGGGTGTACTGCCAGGCTTTCTTCCCTGCGCTTTCAAGGAATTCCGTATCTGCGGTGCGGTCGACGAAGCCGGCGAGCTCCTCCTCCGTACCTACGGGAAAACCTGCCCCCATGGCCTGCAGGTCCACACAGTGGAGCTCCCTGCGGAATTTCGGACCGAAGGCTACCGGTATACCGAAGGAAGCAGGCTCTACCACGCTGTGGGGCATGGGCCCTTCGATTCCTCCTCCGACATAGCAGGCGCTGCCGTAACGGTAGAGGCGCGAGAGCATGCCTACGGTGTTGACGACGAGAATCTGGGCATCCTGAAGCTTCTTATCGGCATCTTTCCCTTCGTAATCGGTATAGCGCACTGCGCCGTTCCTGCTTGCGTCAATGATTTCCTGCGCGAGGGCATCGTCCGGTTCGTGGGGAATAATCATGAACTTTACCCCGGGACGCCCGTTGGCTATGTTAACCAGCATCCTGTCTTCGAGGCGGGAAGTGCTGCCCCCCACGAATACTTTCCTTCCCCCGCACCAGGCCTGCACCACGGCATTCTCCCAGGGTTCTTCGGACACTTTCACCACGCGGTCCACACGGGCGTCTCCCACCGTTTCAACTACGGGAACACCCATCTCCGTCAGCAGTTGCCTGTTACTGTCGTTGTGCACCATTACGCAGTTGTAGCAGTTGCGGAAAATCTGCCTCTGCGTGAAACCGTACCATTTGAAATAAGGGGAATCAGGCTCGCAGCGCACGGACATGATATAGGTATCGACATTGCGCTTCCTGAGCCCGTTCAGAAGGAAGGGCCAGAGTTCTCCTATGTTGAAGATTGCCTTGGCTGGCCGGACCGCGTTCAGGAAGCGGCGTACATTCCAGGGAGTGTCCAGAGGAAGATAGAATACCCAGTCCACCATTCCGTAGTCCTTCATCGGTTCATAAACGGAAGGGGAGAATACAGTCAGGAGTATTTTTCTCTCGGGGAAATGTGCCCTGGCGGCCTCTATCACCGGCCTTGCTTCTTCGAATTCGCCGTAGGATGCGACATGGAACCAGATGATGTCATGCTCTGCGCCGCAGGCGGCCTCGATTTTCGGAAGCAGCCCTTTGCGGCCGCGGAAGAACAATTTGAGTTTGGCTGTATTCATGTTCGCGAATTTACTACTTTTTTATGAAAAAACCCGGTTCTCCGTTTCCGGAGGCCGGGTTATCAATGTTACGGCGTAAGATTAACCGCCGAAGTTGTCGTAGAGAACGCTCTCGGGAGGCACTCCCAGGGAGTCCAGCAGGTCGTTCACGCACTTCACCATCATGGGCGGGCCGCACATGAAGTACTTGATGTCCTCGGGGGCCTCGTGGTCCTTCAGGTAGGTCTCGTACATCACGTTGTGCACGAAGCCGGGAGTGTATTTGACTCCTGCGGCGTCGGCTGCGGGGTCGGGACGGTCGAGGGCGAGGGTGAAGTGGAAGTTCGGGAACTCCTTCTCGATCTCGGCGAAGTCTTCCAGGTAGAAGGCTTCCACAAGGGCGCGGGCGCCATAGAAGAAGCGTACCTGGCGGCCTGTCCTGAGGGTCTTGAACAGGTGCATGATGTGGCTGCGGAGAGGAGCCATGCCGGCGCCGCCGCCCACGAAGATGTATTCCTGGCTTTCAGGATCGTCCTTGGGAAGAAGGAACTCGCCGTAGGGGCCGGAAATCATCACCTTGTCGCCCGGTTTGCGGGAGAATACATAGGTGGAAGCGATTCCGGGAGGAACGCCGGGAACGAACTTGAACACGCCCTTGGGCTGGGTGCGGTCGAACGGGGGAGTAGCGATACGCACGTTCAGCTTTATGACGTTCTGTTCCGCAGGATAGGAGGCCATGGAGTAGGCGCGTATGGTGGGAACGGTGTTCTTGTACTTCAGCGAAGTGATTCCGTATTTCTCCCAGTCGCCCATGTAGATGGGATCCACACCCATGTCGGAGAAGTCCGCCTCGTATTCGGGTATGTCTATCTGGATGTATTCACCGGATTTGAAGTCGATATGCTCTCCTTCGGGGAGTTTCACGGTGAATTCCTTGATGAAGGTGGCGACGTTCTCGTTGGAGATGACTTCGCATTCGAGTTTCTTCACGCTGAGGGTGGAGTCGGGAACGGCAATCTTTATGTCGTTCTTTATCTTCACCTGGCAGCCGAGACGCATGCCGTCCTTGATCTGCTTGCGGTTGAAGAAGCCCTTCTCGGTGGGGAGTATCTCTCCGCCGCCCTCAAGCACCTGCACCTTGCACTGGCCGCAGTTGGCCTTGCCGCCGCAGGCGGAGGGGAGGAAGATGTTCTGGTCGGCCAGGGTGTGCATCACGTCGCCTCCCTGGGGAACTTCCAGGACCTTCTTACCGTTGTTTATGTCTATTTTTACGAGACCCGCAGGGGTGAGCTTGGCCTTGATGATGAGCAGCAGGGCCACCAGCAGCAGGGTAACAATCACTATTACGAGGATTGCGGTGATAATTGTAGATGTCATATTGCTTTCCTCCGTATTAAAGTGATATTCCCATGAAGGCCATGAAGGCTATGCCCATCAGGCCGACGGTTATGAAAGTGATGCCCAGGCCCTTGAGCGGAGCGGGCACGTTGCTGTAGCTCATCTTTTCGCGTATTGCCGCAAGGGTTACGATGGCGAGGAACCAGCCGCAGCCGGAACCGAGGGCGTAAACCGCCGATTCGCCTACGTTCGCGAAATCCTTCTGCTGCATGAACAGGGCTCCGCCGAGGATGGCGCAGTTCACTGCAATCAGCGGCAGGAAGATGCCGAGGGCGGAATAGAGCGAGGGAGCGTAGCGTTCCACCACCATTTCCACTATCTGCACTATTGCTGCAATCACCGCGATGAAGATAATCACGCTGAGGAAGCTCAGGTCGACACCTTCGATGATAGCGTCGGGGCCGAGAACGTACTTGTTTAGCAGGTAGTTTACAGGCACCGTGACGAGCAGTACGAATATAACAGCAAGACCGAGTCCGGAAGCTGTCTTCACGTTCTTCGACACCGCCAGGTATGAGCACATACCCAGGAAGTAGGCGAAGATCATATTGTCAACGAAGATTGACTTTACGAATAAGCTGATGTATTCCATATTCAGTTGCCGTTAAATTATTTCTCCTGAAGGTCTTTCTGTATGCTGCGCTGCACCCACACTATGCATCCGAGGAGGATGAGTGCGAACGGAGGCAGTATCACGAGGTTGTTTGCCACGTAGCCGAAACGGTTCAGGATGTCGATTCCGAACAGGGTGCCGCTTCCGAGAAGTTCGCGGAAGAAGGCGACGATGAGAAGTATCATTCCGTAGCCGGCACCGTTTGCAAGGCCGTCGAGCAGCGAGGGAATGGGCTTGTTGGCAAGCGCGAAGGCCTCGATGCGCCCCATCACTATGCAGTTGGTGATGATGAGGCTGATGTAAACGGAGAGCTGCTTGTCGATGGGGAAGGTGACTTCAAAGCTCTTGAGAATCTGGTCTACGAGAATGACCATCATGGCTACCACTACGAGCTGCACTATGATGCGCACGCGTCCGGGGATGGTTTTTCTCAGGCAGGAGAGGATAAGGCTGGAGATGCCTGTAACCACCATTACGGACAGGGCCATTACCAGAGCGCCCTTCATTGTGACGGTGACCGCCAGCGAAGAGCATATACCCAGCACCAGCACGGTGATAGGATTCCCCTTGAAGATGGGGTTAAGTATGGTTTCTTTCATTTTTTTATCCATGGCTTAGTCCTCCTTTTCTGCGTTGCTGTCATTGCCTTGTCCTTTCGTGGAAAGGAAGTAAGCGGAATAAGCGCCCAGCCAGGTGTCGATTGCGGCATCCAGGCCCCTGGAGGTCATGGTGGCGCCGCTGATGGCATCTATCTGGTTGTCTATTACGGATTTGCCGTTCTCGTCCTTGGGAGCTCCGCCCTTTACGATGTCAAATACGTTGGCGGAACTGAAATCGGCAAGCTCGTCCGTGAACTCCGCCTGGAAGGAAGGATCGTCCTTGATGCGGGCGCCGAGTCCGGCGGTTTCCGACTCATGGTCGAAATAGGCTCCGTGAATGGAAACTCCGTCATTGTTGAAGGCTATGTAACCCCAGACGGGGCCCCAGAGGCCCGCTCCGTAGACGGGTACCACGGTGATGCCGTTCTTGAACACGAATACGGGAATCGCGAAAGCTTTTCCGTCCCTGATGTTATAATTCTGGGCCTTGAGCTGCTTGGGCGAGAAAACCTGGCAGGAAGCAAGGTCGAGGTCCCCGACCTTCTGTCCTTCGGTGTTTACCGTAAAGGCTTCGGAAATTTCCGAGGCGTAGGTCTCGAGCACTTTTGCGTTGCCCATGGCCTGGAAGTCGGATTTGGTGCCGAATCCGCCTGCGGTGAGCATCTGGCTGATTGTCTCAGCCTTTTCGTTGGCTTCCTGCCTGTCCTTGAGCGACTGCGACACGAAGGCGAGCACACCCGCAACTATCACTACCACCACCGAGGTGTAGATGACTGTATAAAGATTACTGTTTGTATTCATACCTGTAATCGTTTAAGCGGTTTTGACTGCAGCCTTGTTCGCGCGCTTGACGGCGCTGGAAACCACGCAGTGGTCGATCAGAGGTGCGAAGGTGTTGCCCAGCAGAATCGCCAGCATCATTCCCTCGGCATAGCCGGGGTTGAAGAGGCGTACCGTGATGCAGAGCGCACCCACGAGGAAGCCGTAGATCCATTTGCCGGCTTCGGTCTGTGCCGAAGTTACAGGGTCGGTAGCCATGAAGACTGTACCGAATGCGAAGCCGCCGATGATTAGGTGCTCCCAGCAGGGTATGCCTATGCCGAAGAGGTTGGCAAGGCCGCCCACGAACAGGGCTCCGAGAACGGACGAGCACATTATCTTCCAGCTTGCCACGCCGGTCCAGACAAGGATGATTGCGCCGAGCAGTATGGCGATGACGGACGTCTCGCCCACGCTGCCTGGAACTGTTCCGATGATGTAGTCCCAGACGCCGGTGCCGTACTGTGCGGGTGCTCCTCCGAGTGCGAGGGGAGTGGCTCCGGTGAAGCCGTCCACCACCTGCTCACCCGCCTTGAGGCTGATCCAGCACTGCGAGCCGGACATAGCCGAAGGATAGGAGAAGAAGAGGAATGCACGGGTGACAAGTGCGGGGTTCCAGATGTTCATTCCGGTGCCTCCGAAGACTTCCTTCACGAAGATTACGGAGAATGCAACGGCTATCGCGAGCATCCAGAGGGGGACCGTGACGGGGACGATGAGGGGAATCAGCATACCTGTCATCAGGTAGCCCTCGTTCACCTCTTCATTCCTTATGCCTGCGGAGAAGAACTCGATGAAAAGTCCCACGCCGTAGGAAACTACGTAGAGAGGCAGTACCTTCAGGAATCCGTACCAGAAATTGGCAAAGACCTGAATACGGCCGTCTCCGAGAGCGAGATTGTGCTGATAACCTACATTCCACATGCCGAAGAGGGCGGCGGGGATGACGGAAATCACCGCAATAATCATGATGCGCTTGAGATCTATCGCATCGCGCACATGGGAACCCTTGCGGGTTACCGTGCCGGGAACCCTGAGAAATGTCTCGAAGGCGTCCACTGTTGCGTGCCAGAATTTCTTCATAATCTTAAGCCATTTCTTTGAGCATCAGGTCTATGCCCTGAGCTACCATGTCCTGGATATAGTTCTTGGAAGGATCCACGTACTCGCAGAGGGCAAGATCCTCGGGGAGGACCTGATAGATGCCGAACTGCTCCATCTTGTCGATGTCGCCCGCGAGGCAGGCTTTCACGAGATAGACGGGGAAGATGCCCTTCATGGGCAGAACCCTGGAGTAGTAGCTGTCGTTCATCACGAATGCGCGGGGGCCTCCGTGGAGGTTGGTGTCCATGCCGTACTTGCGCCGGGGAGTAAGCCAGGAGAAGTAGGACCGGTCGGCGCTGAACTGCTTGTAGCGGATAGGCAGGGCCCATCCGAAGAGTTCGGTGTCGGTACCTTCGCGGATGATGGTTACGGTGTCGTCGAAAAATCCGAGGAAACCGTCGGCTCCCACGGCCTTTCCGGTGAGTATGTCACCGCTGACTATGCGTATGCCCTCGGTGCGTCCTCCGTAGAAGCCCGCGAGGGACTTCATGGGTGCGCCGGGGACTGCGCTTACGTAGGAAGGCTCGATTGCGGCGGGCCCCGCTACGGCGACTTTGCGGCGGACGTCGTAGACGCCTTTGCTGAAGTAGCGGCCGATGGCGGCAAGTCCGGTGAGGGAGACGGTCCATACGGTGTCGCCCTTGAGGATGGGGCTGACGGCGTTTATCTGCACTCCGACGTTTCCGGCGGGATGCCTGCCTTCAAATACGCGGACCTCCGCATTTTCGAGTTTCGCGAAGGCGGATGAAGCCTTGCCTATGCCTACATTGACCTTTGCAATTTTTGCAAGGGCGTTGATGCCGGTCTGGATGTCGTTCACGCGGTCGCCGAGGGTGAACTCGGTGTCGGCGGCAAGGGGCGCGCTCGAGAAAGCGGATACGAAAATGGCCTTTGGAGTTGCAGCGGGATCGGCTACAATGCCATAAGGCCTCTGGATCAAGAACGGCCATAGGCCGCTCTGCAGCAGGGATTGCCTGACTTCTGCGGCGTCGCCTGCCTTGGGTTCCGACTTAAGGTATTCCTTGGTGTCGTCGGCTTCGACAAGTACCGCCAGAAGTTTGCGTTTTTCTCCCCTGACAATTTCCCTGACGGTACCGCTGACGGGCGAGGCAAGAAGGATGTCGGGATTCTTCTTGTCCGCCATTACGGGAGAACCTGCGAGAACACGGTCTCCCTCCTTCACGAGGAGCCTTGGTACAAGTCCCTTGAAGGCAGTGGGTTCGATTGCAACCGTCCTGGGATCAACTGTCTTGGAAAGCCGGAGTTCGGCAGCCCCTTCTACGGGAATGTCGAGTCCTTTTTTCAAAACGATGTTCTTGGACATTTTTTGAGTTATATAAAAATTATCTGTTCTGCTTTTGAAATAGCGTGCGAAGATAGCCATTTTTTTCGTATTTTCGTGCCAATGATTATGGAAAAGATGGATAAGACGGTGCAGATTCTTGAAGGGCTCAATCCTGAGCAGAGAAAAGCGGTTGAATGTGTGGACGGTCCGGTGCTCATAGTTGCGGGCGCCGGGTCGGGCAAGACGAGGGTGCTCACGAGCAGGGTGGCCTACATCCTCGCCCGGGGGACTGACCCCGGAAGGGTGCTGGCGCTTACCTTTACGAAGAAGGCCGCGGAGGAGATGAAGGAGAGGATAGCCCTGATGGTGGGGAAGCGTACCGCGAGGGGAGTGGTGATGGGAACCTTCCATTCCGTATTCATCCGTTTCCTGCGCGATTACGCCGTTTCTATAGGATATCCGGGGAATTTCACAGTCTACGACCGTTCCGATTCCGAGAGCGCCGTAAAGCACTGCATCAAGCAGCTTAACCTCGACGAAAAGATCTACAAGCCCCGCGAGGTGCTTTCCCGCATCTCATTTGCCAAAAACGGACTTTTCACTCCCGAGGCGTACTGCCGCAATCAGGAAATGCGCACCGCCGACCTGCATTCAAAAAAGCCGAAAATCGGCGAAGTTTACACCCTGTACCAGAAAACCCTGAAGGAAAACGGAGTCATGGACTTCGACGACATCCTTCTCAACATGAACATACTCCTGCGCGACAATCCCGAGGCCCTGCGCGAGATTGCATCCCGCTTCGATTATATAATGGTGGACGAGTATCAGGACACGAACTACGCTCAGTACCTCATCCTGAAAAAGCTTTCAACGGGCCATCGCAACCTTTGCGTGGTAGGCGACGACAGCCAGTCCATCTACGCATTCCGCGGCGCCCAGATACAGAATATCCTGAATTTCCGCAAAGACTATCCGGAGGCGGTGACGGTGCGCCTGGAGCGCAACTACCGTTCGACGCGAAACATCGTGGACGCCGCCAATTCCGTGATAGCGCACAACGAAGGCCGCATTCCCAAGAAATGCTATTCCGAAGGCGAAGCCGGAGAGAAGATAAAGTTCCTGAAGGCGTACACCGAGCAGGAGGAAGCCGTGCAGATAGTGAACGGCATCGTATCGAGGTTGATGGGCGATAAGGCTGAGTATCAGGATTTTGCCATACTTTACCGCACCAATTCCCAGTCGCGTGCTCTCGAGGAGCAGCTTCGCAGGAAGAACATCCCCTATATGATTTATTCCGGACATTCCTTCTTCGACAGGGCCGAGGTGAAGGATATGATGGCCTGGTTCAAGTTGTGCGTGAACGTGAATGACGACGAGTCTTTCCGCCGTGCCGTGGGAAAGCCTTCGCGGGGGATAGGGGAGACTTCCATTTCCGGACTGAATGAACTGCGCAGGGCGCGCGGCCTTGCGTCGCTCTTCGCAGCCGCCGGCTGCGAAGAATATATGGAATATATGCGCCCTGCGGCCATGCAGAAAATCCGCGATTTCTGCTCCCTGGTGAACAGGCTCGCCGTGGCTGCAGCGAGTGGGGACGCCTACGATGCCGCCCGCCAAATCTACGATGAATCAGGGCTTTACGCCTTTTATAAATCCGATACTTCAATAGAAGGAATAGCCCGCACGGCCAACCTCGACGAACTGCTGAATTCGGTGCAGGCTTTCAAGGAGGAAAGGCTCGAAGATATACTCGCGGATGCGGGCGAAGGCCAGGCTGTGGATATAACCCTCGCGGATTTCCTTGAGACGACATCGCTGCTGAGCAATGCCGATACTGCGGATTCCGACGAAAATGCCGGCAACAAGGTGGCGCTGATGACGGTGCATTCCGCCAAGGGCCTGGAATTTCCCTATGTTTATATAGCGGGAATGGAAGAAAATCTTTTCCCTTCGGGAGGAATGATGGCAAGTCCTGCGGACATAGAGGAGGAACGCCGCCTTTTCTACGTTGCCCTGACACGGGCAAAAAAGGCTGTGGCAGTGTCGTTTGCATCCACCAGGATGCGAAACGGCAAGCACGAGAGCAATCCTCCCAGCCGATTTGTGAAGGAGATAGACACGGCCTACGTTTCCAATCCTCTTCCTGAAAACGGTTTTTCCGACGATGACGACGAGTCCGGAATGCCCTTCTGGTTCCGTAGCGGCAGCAGCGTAACTACGGGCACAAGCCGCTCCGGATCCGGCTACGGCGCATCGGGCGCTTCGCGCTTCGGCTCCTACAACAGTTACGGCCGTTCCGGCGCGGTGAAGATTGAAAAACGCAGCCCGCAGCATCCTGCATCCGTGCCCGCTCCTGCCGTCACCACCCGTGTGGCTCCGGCTCCTGTGAAACCGGACATAATCGACGCCAATTTCGTCGCCGTGCCCATGACGGAGCTATATGAAGGGGAGAGGGTGGAGCACAACCGCTTCGGCGCCGGACTCATCAGGGAAATCACCGGCAAGGTCCCCGAGCTCAAAGCCGTAATAGACTTCGACGTCTATGGCAGGAAGGTGCTCCTGCTGAAATATGCCAAGCTCCGTCCTGAGAAAAAATAGATTTACCGTCAAAAGATTGCATACCTTCGGGAAGTTTTCGTATATTTGTCGAAAGACTGGTACTAAACGAAAAACCTATGGGTTCCCATCCCGAATATGCTATCGATCTGGAAAAGATCCTGAGTGCAAGAACGGGCGGCAGGCACGTATCCAGATTCGTGCTCAATGCCCTCAAGCGTTTCCTGCACGTAGATTTCTTCAATAAGTTCCTCGTCGAAGGTTACGAGGGTGTGGAGTTCTGTACCAAAAGTATGGAATTCATGGACATTTCCCTGAAAGTGGAGGGCCTCGAACGCGTCAGTCTCCCCGAAGGGGCGAAAATCACCTTCGCCTCCAACCATCCTCTCGGAGGTGCCGACGGAGTGGCCATCGGGTCCATAATAGGCACGAATTTCAGCGAAGATCTCGGCATACTCGTAAACGACTTCCTGATGAACCTGCACGGCCTCGCCCCTCTCTGCGTACCGGTGAACAAACTTGGCTCGCAGTCGCGTAACATGCCTGAACTCATACGCGAAATGTATGCGGAAAAGAGCTGCGTGCTGGTTTTCCCCGCGGGAAGCTGCTCCAGGAAGATAGACGGAGTGATTCAGGACAAGCCCTGGACAAAGTCGTTCGTGCGCCTCAGCCGCGAAAACGGACGCTACGTGGTGCCGGTGCATTTTATCGGACAGAATTCGAGGCGATTCTACAATCTGGACGTCCTCTGCAAGAAGTTCGGCATCAAATTCAACCTGCCCATGGTTTCCCTCCCCGACGAACTCTACCGTGCGAGGGGGAAGACTTTCCGTGTGGTTTTAGGGGAACCCGTATCCCCCGAAACCTTCGATTCTTCGCGCAGCGACACCGAATGGGCCGCATATCTGCGCGAAATGGTTTACAAACTTGACTGATTATGGAAAAGATTATTGACCCCGTCCCCCTGGACCTCATAAAATCCGAGCTTACGCCGGAACGCAAGCTTATGGACACCAACAAAGGCGGCAATGAGCTTTATGTGGTGGACGCCCACAATGCGCCCAATACAATGAGGGAAATAGGACGCCTGCGCGAGATAACCTACAGGGAGGCGGGCGGCAGTTCCGGAAAAGAAATTGACGTTGACGAGTATGACTATATGGAAAAGCCGTATTCCCAGCTGATAGTATGGGATCCCGACGCACAGGCCATAATCGGAGGATACCGCTTCATCCTCGGCAAGGACGTGGAGCTGCGCGAAGACGGCCAGCCCCGCGTCACCTCATCGCATCTTTACCATTTTTCGGATGCCTTCATCAAGGATTATCTGCCCAAATCGATGGAACTCGGACGTTCCTTCGTGGCTCCCGAATACCAGAGTTCGAAGGCGGGCGCCAAGGCCCTCTTTACGATGGACAACCTCTGGGATGGCATTGCGGGGGTGATGCTCAGTAATCCGGGTACGGAGTACATGTTCGGGAAAATGACAATATACAAGTCTTACGACAAGGCTGCGAGGGAGCTCGTGCTGTATTTCCTGAACAAGCACTTCCCCGACAAGGATGAACTGATAAGGCCTTACAAGCCTCTGTCTTTGGATACCGATCCGCGCATACTGGAACTTATACTGAGGGAAGAAGGTCAGAAGGATGACCTGCGCCTGCTGAAGGATGCCCTCCGCAGGCTCGGAGTGTCGATACCGCCGCTGGTGAATTCCTACATCAACGCCTCGCCCACCATGGCGATTTTCGGTTCTGCGGTGAATGACGAACTTTCCGATGCAATCGAAACCGGACTGATGATTCATTTCGAGGAGATTTACGCGGAAAAACGCGACAGGCACGTGCGTACCTTCATCGAAAAGAGGGTTTCGAGCCTGAAACGTATACGCATTCCGCGCAAGCTGAAATTCAAATTAGATTTGTAAATTTGCCCCTGTGACGCAGGCGCAGCAAATACTCAGGGAATATTGGGGTTACGACTCCTTCCGCCCGATGCAGGAAGAGATTATCTCCGCTGCAGATTCGGGCAGGGACGTGCTTGCAATCCTTCCTACGGGAGGCGGCAAATCGATATGCTTCCAGGTACCGGCCCTGATGAAGGACGGACTCGCCCTGGTGGTGACGCCTCTCATCGCCCTTATGAAGGATCAGGTGCAGAATCTGGAGGAAAGGGGCATCAAGGCCATAGCCGTACATGCCGGAATGAGCCGCCAGCAGGTGGACCTCGCCCTGAACAACGCCGCATACGGCGACTGCAAATTCCTCTATCTTTCGCCTGAAAGGCTCGGGACGGCGCTCTTCCGTTCGTATGTCGACGTGCTGAATATCAATTATATAGTGGTAGACGAAGCGCACTGTATCTCCCAATGGGGCTACGACTTCCGCCCCGACTATCTCAGTATAGGGAAACTCCGCGAGAGCTGCGACGCCCCTGTGATTGCACTGACCGCGACCGCAACGCCACAGGTGGCGGACGACATTATGGAAAAGCTGCTTTTCCGCGAAAAGCTGGTGCTCAAGGGAAACTTCGACAGGCCTGAACTGAGTTACATAGTGCGGGAATGCGAAGACAAGTGCGGACAGCTTCTCGGCATCTGCAACGGAGTGCAGGGATCGGGTATAGTATATATGAGGAGCCGGAAGAAATGCGAAGAATACGCAGCGGTGCTGCGGCAGGAAGGGGTGAGCGCATCTTTCTACCATGCGGGACTGTCGGCCCAACTGCGGAGCGATCGCCAGGAAGCCTGGAAGAAAGGGACCATACGCGTGATGGTGTGCACCAATGCGTTCGGAATGGGAATAGACAAGCCGGACGTGCGCTTCGTGGTGCACTGCGACCTTCCGGAGAGCCCCGAAGCCTACTTTCAGGAGGCGGGCCGTGCAGGACGCGACGGAAAACGTTCCTATGCCATACTCCTTTGGAATTCCACCGACGTGAAGCGCCTGCGACAGCTCACGGGCCTCGCTTTCCCCAGCCTCGATTATATCGAAGATGTCTACCACAAACTCCACGTATTCTACCAGATACCCTATGAACACGGGATGGGCCGCCAGCTCAAGTTCGATCTCGTGGCATTCTGCAAACAGTTCGGGCTCAGCGTCGCCTCGGCCCGCAATGCCATAATCTATCTTGAACGCTCCGAGCATCTGAGCTACAACGAGGCCGTGGACGTGAACACCAGGGTAAGGATTAACGTGGAACGCTCCCGCCTGTATGAAGTGGACCTGCCCGAGCCACGGATGGTGGAACTGCTGGAGCTGCTGATGCGCCGCTACAGCGGAATCTTCTCCCACCTTGTCAATGTGGAGGAAGACTGGCTCGCGGCATCGATGGACATAAGCATACCGGAGCTGCGCCAGCTGCTGTACCGCCTTTCGCTGGAGCATGTGATACATTATGTCCCGGGGGAGAGGAGCGATGTTATTACCCTGCACCACAATCACCTGGTGAAGGGGAACCTGGACCTTCAGCCCGAGAGGTACAGGATGCTGAAGGAAAAGGACGAGTCGAGGGCGGAGGCGGTCGTGGACTATGTTCATGAGACTGACAGATGCCGTCCGCGCGTGCTGCTGGAGTATTTCGGGCAGGAGATGGAAAACGACTGCGGAACCTGCGACGTTTGCCGTGGAAAGAGGAACCGCGAGTCCGCGCGCGAAAAACTCCGTCCGTTTCTCGGAGCGGATCTTGAAGAAGTCAAGGCATTCATAGCCAATCCTGCCAATGCCCTTCCTTCCGACGCGATGGAAATATACAGGGAAATGCTTGACGAATAGGTCTCAGGCCTCGATTTCAAGGCCGTCGTAAGCGGGCTGGACGTCGGAATGGATATTCCTCTCTCCGCAAAGCCTGCGCAATTCTTTGCAGAATTCTTCGTGCACGGGAAAAGTATGGCTGAGATGGGTGAGCCAGGTGTGCTCGGCTCCTATCCTGTCGGCGATCTGCAAGGCCTGGTCCAGGCTGAAGTGGGAATGGTGGGGATTGTAGCTCACAGTGTTGAGGCTGACATGCTCCAGGCCCTGAAGCTTGCCGTATTCCTCTTCCGGAATGCTGCTGAAATCGGTCAGATAGGCAATGTCCCCAATCCTGTAGCCGAGGATGGGCATCTTGCCGTGGATACCGCGGACAGGAATGACCTTCACCCCGTTGCCGCTGTCGGAGGCTTTTTCCACATTGTCGGCAGGGCAGGGCTGCACGCTGCCGTCGGGCATGCGGTAGCCATAGCCTACGTTATGCACCCAGACAAGTTCCTTGTCCTCGGAATTCGGATGCACCATGAAGGGCGCTTCGGTGATTATGTGCAGATGCCATTCCGGCGCCCCGGGGTAGCGGGGGACGTCGAAGGCGTAAGGATATTCCCTTTTAAGGCTTTCCAGGACATTGTTTTCGCAGTATATCTCTGCGGCGCGGCGGTCGATATAGTTGAGGGAACGCACGTCGTCGAGCCCGCCGGTGTGGTCCTTGTGGTTGTGGGTGAGTAGGATGGCGTCCAGATGGCCAATGCCGGCGCGCAGCATCTGGCTGCGGAAGTCGGGCCCGCAGTCCACCAGAATTTTCAGCCCGTCCGTCTCGAACAGGGCGGATGAACGGTAACGCCTGTCGCGGATGTCGCCGCTGCGGCAGACCGGACAGTCACATCCCACTATGGGGACTCCGAGCGAGGTTCCTGTTCCTAAAAAAGTGAGTTTCATATAATTACCTCCGTAAGCCTGCCTACCAGCGATGCGTCGTAGGGCCTTGTTATCCTGATATAATTTCCGGTGTATCCTCCCATCATCCCGTCTTTCAGCTTGGATTCGAAGATGACTTCGGAGCGTATGCCCCTGTTACTTTTCACGAACTCGTCGTGGAAGCGGCTGCACATGGCCTCGAGAACTTTCACCCTTTCCGCTTTCACCTGCTCGCTGACCTGCCCTTCCATGCTCGCGGCGGGCGTACCTGGGCGTCTGGAGTAGGGGAAGATGTGGATGAATGCGGGATGTATACGTTCCAGGAAGCGGCACTCCTGCTCGAACAGGGCGTCGGTCTCCCCGGGGAGACCTGCCATCACGTCGATGCCGAAGAAGACTTTGGGTTTGCCGGGACCTTCCATGCGGGAACGTATGTATTCAATCTTTTCGGCGAAGAATTCCGTAGTGTATTTGCGGCCCATTTTCGAGAGTATTTCGTCGGTGCCCTGTTGCAGGGGAATGTGGAAATGGGGCTGGAATTTGGTGCCTGACGCTATCCAGTCGATGATTTCGTTGCCCAGAAGATTGGGCTCTATGCTGGAAATCCTCCATCTTTCAATGCCTTCCACCGCGTTTAGCCGCTTCAGCAGGCTGAGAAAACTCTCTCCGCTGTCGCGACCGTAGTCTCCGGTATTCACTCCGGTCAGGACCACCTCGATAACCCCTTTGGATGCAATCTCTTCGGCGGCCTTTACAACTTCGCAGGAGGGGAGGCTGCGGCTGCGCCCCCTGGCGTAGGGGACTGTGCAGTATCTGCAGAAATTGTCGCATCCGTCCTGAATCTTCAGAAATGCCCTGGTCCTTTCCCCTGTGGAATACGCTCCGAAAATAGTTGATGTTGTATGCCTTGGGGAGTCGGCGGAAGACTCTTTTAGCGTTTCGGAAACTACAAGGCTCTTTTCGTCCGACATGAACACCCTGCTGACGCCTTCTATGGCTCGGACCTCGTCGGGCTTCATCTGAGCATAGCAGCCGGTGACTATAATCTTTGCCTCTGGATTGATTCTGTGCACCTTGCGTATCTCGCTCCGCGATTTTTTGTTCGCGGTTTCGGTAACGGTACAGGTATTTATCAGGTAAATGTCCGCTTTCTCCCGCCAGGGCACGACTTCCAGTCCGGCGGCGGCAAAACCCCGTTCATAGGTAGCCGTCTCCGCAAAATTCAGCTTGCATCCCAGCGTAAGGAAAGCTATCTTCATAGCCTGCATCCTCCCTTCATCACAACCCTCGCGAGCTCCGCCTCACCTCCCACGGGGGGATGCTTCTTCGCTACCGACACTTCGAATTCCGGCAGCTCGGGGAAGGCCTCCGAAATGGCCCTGCATATCCTCCAGGCCACATTTTCCAGAAGGTCGGAACGTTGCGACATTTCCGCAGCCACCAGTTCATAAACCTTGCTGTAGTCGAGGGTGTCCGCCAGGGAATCCTCCTTCGCGGCCTTGCCGAAATCCAGCTTCGCGCGGAAATCCACCACGAAATCGCCGCCCAGTTCCTTTTCGGAATCGAGGCAGCCGTGATATGCCAGGAACTCCATCCCGAGCAGTTCTATTGTGCCAATATCAGAAATACACACGGTCTTTTTCCTATTGTAATTTCAGTTTTTCTCCACTCCGCGACACGCCTAGTGCTGATGAAGGCATCTTCCATGGTGATGTCGGCGGCTATGCACAGGCGCGTGTCCTTGCCAAGACACTCCAGCATCTCCTTCAGGAGCGCGTCGTTACGGTAGGGCGTCTCTATGAAAATCTGCGTCTGGTGCAGGCTGGCGGAGTCTTTCTCGCAACGCTTCAGCGCACTGCGCCTCTCTTCGGCCTTGACCGGAAGATAGCCCCTGAATGCGAAGCTCTGCCCGTCGAGTCCGGAAGCCATCAGAGCCAGCATCAGGGAGGAAGGCCCCACGAGAGGCACCACCTCTATGCCGTTCCGGTGGCAGAGCGCGACGAGAGCCGCACCCGGATCCGCCACTGCCGGAAGCCCCGCCTCCGAGATCAAGCCCACGTCGCCCCTCTCGAAAAGGGGAAGCAGGGCCTTCGCGTCTTCAGAAGAACTGTGCTCGTTCAGCTCGTGGAACTCCAGATCCGCTATATGGCCTTTCAGTCCTGCCGCGGAAAGATAGCGGCGGGCTGTGCGGGTTTCCTCCACCACAAATAATTCCAGCGACCTGAGCACCGCCAGTGTCCCTGCCGGAATCACCAGCGAGGGATCATAATCTCCCAGGGGGGAGGGAATCAGGTACAGTTTGCCTTTACTCATCCGCTTCTATCTTGATAACTTGTTTTTCATCCTCTACGACCGTCCTGTTCAGGTCTTCGAACGACTTGCGGCTGCTCTTGCGGAACAGACCGCGCCAGAAGTCCCTCCAACGGTGGAACTCCTTCTGGTAGGTGATACCCACGCCGTTACGCTGGGAGTAATCCAGGTAACTCGTATATTCATCGGCGGAATGCGAGAACAGGTTGAGCCTCAGCTGCCCAGGCTTGTCGAGTTTTATGTCTATGTCGATATCTCCCACCATGTCGCCGTTTGGATTGACGCTGTTGCCGTTTACGCGGTTGCCCACAGAACCGTACACTTCCACGCGGTTGTCGAAAAGCTCGGTGCTTACCCTCACGTCGTAAAGGTCGGTTCCGGTGGAATTCTGCTGGTATCCGACGCCGAGGTCAATGGGAATGTCCATGCGGGCCAGCAGGTTGCTGAACTGACGCGATACCAGTTCGCTCATGTTCGAGATTACCACGGAGGAGTTGTTCACGATGCCGGACTGTTCGTCCTGGAGGAAAGCGCCTGCGACAACGAGGGAAAGGAACTGCTTCTGCATCTTGTCTTCGGTGCTGAGCGCGCTTTCCACCTCGCTCTTGGCGGTGGCGTCAAGATCGGGAATGTCAATGCCGAAACTCAGTTTGGGAGAACTTATCTTGTCGCTTATGTTTATGTCGCAGTTGACCAGCCTGCGCGTCGCCACCGAGGCGTCTTCGACGGAAGAGAGCAGGGGATTGATGTTGGTGCGCAGGGAATAAGTCGCATTCAGGTCGAGTTCGGTGTCGAGGAGGTTGCCGCCGAACTTGATGGAACTGCCGCTTTCGAAATTGAAATTCTTGCTGATAAGGCCGGGGATGGCGAAGTGGTAACGCCCGTTGGTTATGTTGTAGTCGCCTGCCACGTTGGGGCTTCCGGACGAAGTGTAGTCGAACATAATCTGACCCGTGCCCCTTGCGTTGATGAAGTTGTCGCCGCTGCTGTCGAGTTCCAGCACTGCTTCTACTTCCGGAGTGACGCCTATGATTGCATGCAGCTCAAGATTGGATCTGCGCCCTTCCTTTCCCGACCTTTCCCTTGCTTCGAAGAACTCGTTGAGCATCAACTCGTAAGGGTCTACATAATACTCGCTGTGGTCGGTGAATGTCAGCAGTTTGCCATTGCGGGTGGCTGTTGCTCCGACGGCCGAAATGTGCAGGTTGCCGCTCTTCGCGGTGCTGACGTCGGCGCTTATCAGAAGGTCGTCAGGGGAGCCGGAAACCGAAGCGTCCCCGCTTGCGTAGAGATTGCCGTGCACGTTGCCTCCATCTCCGTATGTGTTCATGACCATAAGATCGCTGACGCGCACCTGCATGTCCATCCCGAACCTGTTTTCAGGGCCGAATGCCAGGCTTCCTCCCAGCATCCCTATGCCTCCTTCGTCATCGGCAATGGTGATATTGTCCAGGTGAAGGACATCGCCGTCTATGCTGAAAGGCCCGTTGAGGGTATAGGGAACATTCGTATATCCTATCCTGACACGGACATTGTCGATGCGGGTGCTGTCGCTGGATACATAGAGGCTGTCGGTGCGTCCTTCCGCAGTAATCGTACCGCTGATTCCGCCGCTTATCCCGCTGAGGAAAGCGGAGGTGAACGGCGCTATCACGACCGTGTTCATGTTGTCGAACTTTATGTTCGCCGAGACTTCCTTTGAACCCGGCCTGTAACTCGCCTTGGCATTAAGGGCGTCGTATCCGTCGACGATATTGCGGACATAGGTGCTGATTTTGTCGGAAGCGCCGTCCCACACCGCGGCAAGTTTCACGGTTCCGGCATCTTCCCCGTTCACTTTCAGAGAATCGCAGCCGAGATTGATGAAGGCATCGCGGGACCCGTTTAACGGGGAAGCGAGCAAGGCCTTGCCGGAAGCCTTTCCCCGGATGTCCATGTCCTTGGAAAGGAAGTAGTTGACGATGCCGAGGTCGAGGTTGTCCATTTTCACTGACAGGGTGTCGGTATTGTTGCGGGAAATACCGCCGTCAATGCTTATGACCTGGTCGGCATTGGTCAGAAGGAAATGGCTGAGAGCTATGTCGCCGGCCCTTAATACCATGTCGGATTCGGCCATGTCCCATTGCGAATTCTCGAACCTGACATAAGAGGACAGCGGCTTTGCCCTGACAATCAGGGTGTCCGTCGCGTCCCTCTCCAGGCTGCCGCTGAGATAAATTTCGCCCATGTTGTCTATACCCACTATGTTGTCGTAGTGGAAACTTGTGAAGAATTCGTCGGACTGCGCGAATGCGGTCAGGGCGGTGTTGCAGAAGCCGAGATTGTTCAGCTTGAACTCCTCGGTAAGCAGGGCGAGGTTGGCGCTTCCTCCAAGGTTGTCAATCGAAATGTCAAGTCCTTTCAGGTAGTTGGTCCTGTATGCGAGGCGGGGCGACTTCACGCTGACGGTGAGCTTGCCGGAACCGTTCATGATGAGTTCCATCCTGGTGGAATCCGCTATGTAGGCGCCGGGTTTTATGAAGGACAGCAGGTCGCGGGAGTCGTGGAAGTTTACGGAGATGTCGTATTCGGCATTGGGGTCGCCGGTGTCCCTGTCCTTGCGGCTGTAAAGCGAGGGGAGTTCCCGTCTCGTGGTGACGGTCTGAATATCCTTCAGGATGTCGGAGAGGCTGCGCGTACCCACATACCCCGCGTCGAGGAATCTGGATTCGATCTGGGCGCGGTTCCTGCCGCCGTTGGAGTGCGATCCCACATAAATGTCTCCGATGTCCTTGATTCCGGAATCGTCTTCCAGGGTTAGACCGGTAAGGGAGATGTCTCCGAGCAGGTCGCCCCCGGGAGTTTTGAGGAAGTTGGAGGATAATTGTCCGGACACCTTGGAAGTGCCGCCCCTGCGGTCGATGTTGAGGGCCTGCAGGTCGGCATATCCTATGTTGGCGGAGAACTTGTAGATGGCGTTGTTGGTGCGGGGGGAGAGGTTGAAGATTCCCTGGAAGATGAAGTTGAGATTGGGATCGGTGCTGATAATTTTGCCGTCGAAAGCCTTGTCGGAATACAGGCCCGCCGCAGCTATGCCGGTATAATCGTATCCGAGCACACCGAGTTTGTCCACAATCAGCGAATCCACCTTCACTTCCACGTTACCCTTGTGCAGTTTCGCATCGAAGCCCGTAGCCGCCGTGCAGTCACCCAGGAAGTCCTTTCCTATTATCTTTCCTACACCGAGCCTGTCGGTGCGGACGCTGCCGCTGATGTCGGTGGATTTGTCTTTGCTTAACAGATTGCGGACACCGAGGTTCGCATAGACTCTCCCCAGTTTGGATTCCAGCCTTGCATTTGTCCTGAGATTGTCGAGAGCCCCCTTTGCCGTTCCCTTCAACACGAAATTGGTGCCAGGGGCGAATCGGGAGAGATTGATATCGGACCCTGGTATTGCGCCTGCAATGAACTTCGACAGCTTGCCTGTGGTGAACGACAGGTTGTTGACCTTGGCGTCTATCATCAGGTTCGGAGTGATGGTAATGCCGGTGACGGCAAAATCCATATCCCCCTTTATTCCCTGCCTGACCTCGGTGAATTTCAGTTTTTTGACTTTGAAGTCGTCCACGAATCCCTCCATTTCCAATTCATCCGTTTCGAGGGCGAAGTCCATGCCGTACAAAAGTCCGGAAAAGGCGGTAACGGTCTGCGAGGCCACAAGGCTCCTGCGCAGTTTTGCCTTCATCAGCACCTGATGCGTGTAATCCTTGAGGTCGTCGGATTCGGTTCCGTGCATGGAGTACTGCTTTATGTCGAGACGGGAATAGCCGTCTTCCATTACCACGTCGTAAATATCCGTCTGTCCTCCATTGCCGACCTTGAATCTTCCTCCCGTCAGCCTCAATGTCGCTCCGGTCTTTTCGCTCAGCTGGGCGTCGTTGATATTCGCGCTCACAATGCCGTTTTTCACCCTGAGCCCGTACCCGTCTATGCTCTGGGCATACAATTCCATGTCGGAGTAGTTGACGCAATGATCAAGTTTCTCAAGTCCCGTTTCTGTGAAGTTGACCAGCCTGTAGTGCATGTCCTCCACAAGTACGCGGCTGATATTGACAGCCACGTCCGAGGAATCTTTCTTCTCTTTTTTGAATGCGCTGAGAAATCTTTGAAAGTTGTCGGTTCCAGGCTCGATAACCGTGTTCAGCCTGACGCCCCTGGCGCTCGCCCTGTTCAGCTGCACGGACCTGGAAGTGAACAGGGCCCTGGGTGAGATGGTGCCGTAGGCTTCACGCACATAGAGAATTGTGTCGACAGGGCTGTATCCCGTACCGAAAATGTCCTCGGTATAAGGCTTGTCGTCCATCACAAGGAAGTCCTTCACGACAAAGGCTCCGGGGGCCTGTATGTCGAGTTTGGAAAAGCTGATCCTGCCGTCTACGTTTTCGTTGACTTTGGCAATAAGGGCGTTCACGAGACGCTGCTGCACCCCGGGACTTTGCACGGCAAGCGCCGCTGTCATCAGAAGCAGCAGTACAAAACCGAAAATGCGGGCAGCTATGTCGTGACTCTTTTTGATAAGCGTACTATTTTTGCAATCTACAAAATTACTAATTTTTCACTAAATTTGCGAGTCAAAAACATGTGATTTAATGGCTGACATCATTTTGGGAATAGAATCTTCGTGCGACGACACTTCTGCGGCCGTCATCAAGGACGGGTGGCTGCTGTCGAATGTCATTGCAAGTCAGGATGTTCACAAGGCTTACGGAGGCGTTGTTCCGGAGTTGGCATCGAGGGCCCACGAGCAGAACATAGTCCCCGTTGTGAGTGAGGCCCTTGCGAGGGCAGGCGTAAGCGCAGGCGAGCTGTCGGCCATTGCTTTCACCCGTGGCCCGGGGCTTCTCGGATCCCTTCTCGTAGGCACTTCCTTCGCAAAGGCCCTTTCCATCTCGCTCGACATTCCAATGGTGATGGTGAACCATCTTCACGGGCATATCCTGGCGGGATTCGTTAAGGAGGAAGGAAAGCCCGTAGTGCAGCCGGGCTTCCCCTATCTCTGCCTCCTTGTTTCCGGAGGCAACTCCCAGATAGTCAAGGTGAATTCCCCCCTGGACTTCGAGATTCTGGGCCAGACCATAGACGACGCCGTGGGCGAGGCTTTCGACAAATGTTCCAAGATGATGGGCCTGGGTTATCCTGGAGGCCCCGTAATTGATAAACTTGCTAAACAGGGTGACCCGGAGCGCTTCAAATTCGCGAAACCCCATATCCCCGGGCTGGATTACAGTTTCAGCGGCATCAAGACTTCGCTGCTGTATTTTGTCCGCGACGAGATTGCGAAGGACCCCGATTTCATCGGGAAGAACAAGGAGGACATCTGCGCTTCGTTCCAGAAAGCGCTGATTGATATCCTGATGGACAAGCTGATAAAGGCGGCGAAGCAGACGGGTATACGTGAGATTACTATCGGCGGGGGAGTTTCGGCCAACAGCGGCCTGCGTACGCGTATTGTCGAAGAGGGGCGCAGGAGGGGTTGGAACACTTATCTTCCGGAATTCAAATTCACAACCGACAACGCCGCAATGATTGCCATTGCCGGATACTATCATTACCTTGCAGGGGAGCGCACCCCTCTCGACGTCGCCCCCGTCAGCAGAATGGCTGATTTCTGATTTCAGAGGACGCCTTGCAGGTATGACTGCCTGCAACCTGCCACGCCTGGCTAAGGGGAAATGCCCGTTTAAGAGGATATGGGAGTAGCCTTGCAGGTATAACTGCCTGCAACCTGCCACCCCCGGCTTAGGGGGAGGGACCCGCTTGCGGGAGGGGGTTGTCTGGCAGTCATACCTGCAAGGCGATAGTTCTATAAGATCGATTTAGCCGCTGATTGGCCGGCAAGAAGGCCGGTGGCGAAAGCGCAATGGAGATTGTAGCCGCCGGTGTCGCAGTCTATATCCAGCACTTCGCCGCAGAAATATATGCCCGGAACCTTTCGCGACTCCAGCGTCTTCGCCACCACATCATCGGTGCTGACGCCGCCCGCAGTCACTACGGCCCTCTCATACCCGACATATCCTTCGATATCGAAACGCCACTCCTTCAGCGCCTTGGCAATGCTCACCAGATTCACCCACACCTTCGTATCCTTCCTTCCGCGCCGCTCCAAAGTAATGATTTCGGGATGCATGGCCTGAAAAGCGGGGATGAGTTCCCAGGGCATAAGCTTCCCAAGAAGAATGCGGCATTTCTCCTTTTCCCGCAATCCTCTGCTGCGCGGATCCTTGTCTATCTGCGACCAAAGCTCCTTGACGCGGGTGGTGAGTTCGGTGAGCGGAACTCCCTGCTTCAGGTCAAGCACCAGACTCACCCTGGAGCCGTTGATGAGAGCTTTCACCGCCTTGCGGCTCAGCTGGAAGCCTACAGGCCCCTCGATGCCGCCGTCGGTAAAATCTATGTCGCCGAATTCGCTTTCCGCCACCGTCCCTTCAATCAGCAGCTGCACTCCCACATTCTTCAGCTGTATGCCTTTCAGCTTTTCGCCTAAATCCGTCAGGGGCGTGGATCTGTCAATGTGTGTGGAGCGGCGGCCGTTTTCTTCCACGACTTTATACCCTTTCGGGACCAGGGCGGTGAGGGAAGGGAAGAGGGGAGTGACGGTGTGGCCGCTTTCAGAAGCAAAACGGTAGCCGTCGCCGGTGGATCCCGTGCCGGGATATGAGAGGCCGCCCGTGGCGATTATCAGTCTGCTGCACGACCAGTTGCGTCCGTCAGCAGAGCTTATGTCAATGCGATGGTTGGAGATGCTTACGATTCCGCTGACTTCCGCCTCCGTCTCTATCTTCACCCCAACCCCATTGCAGGCCCTCACAAGGGCATCTATCACATCGGTGGAATGATACGATGCGGGATACGCCCTGTCGCCCCGTTCCACCACCGAAGGCATTCCCACGGAACTGAAAAACTCTGTCAGTTTCTCCGGAGTCAGATTGAAAAAAGCCGGCTTTACAAAATTCGGATTGGTTCGGATATGGGCGCTGAACTCATTCCAGTCCTTCACATTCGTGAAATTGCAGCGTCCCTTTCCGGTAATCATTATCTTGCGCCCCGGGCGCGGCATCTTCTCCAGAACTGTCACGGAAGCATCGCTCCCTGCCTTTCTCAGTGTAGATGCGGCGCCGTACGCTGCCATCAGTCCGGCAGCTCCTCCTCCGATTATCAGGATATCCGTCTTCATCTTATTCCACCAGCATTCCGCGTACCTCGTCCAGGTCTCCGTCGTTCGGAGCGGGCTCTATGCCAAGCAGATGGCAGGCAAGCTCATACACGGTAACGTTCCTGAACTTAGGATTGACGTAGCCCTGTTTGAAATCAGGCCCCTCTGCACGGAAGACAGTCTGCATGTCGGGGTCGGAGGGGAAATAGCCGTGCCCGCCATTGTTCTTGCCGGGACGGTCGCTGAAGCGCCAGCCCAGATCCGGAGCAACGATAATGTCTCCCAGACGGTCGCTTGTGCCATAATTCAGTTCTTCGGGCACTTCTTCCTTTTTCCATACCGTGATATGCTCAACCCCGCTGAGGGCGTTGAGGATGGAATCGCGGCAAGCCTCGTTCTTGCTGTAAATCGAGGTCGGAGTGCCATAGATGCAGCGCTCCATCCATTCCTTGCGCAGATATTTGTCGGCGGAGACGCACTTCTCCGGACTGATATCGGTCATTCCGTGGTCGGAAACCACTATCAGGTCTATCTTGTCGGCTATGGGGAGTTTGGCAAGGCCGTTGCGCAGCTGTCCGAGAATCTTGTCCATCCGCTTCACGGATTTCTGGGTGTTGCGGTGCATGGGGCCGTACAGATGCCCTGTGTGATCCGGCTCGCTGAAGTATACCATCAGCAGTCGGGGCCTCTCGTTTTCAGGCAGCTGCAGCAGTTGCAGAGTGCGTTTAACCCTGTCGGGGAAGGGAATTATCTCGTTCTGCACATAGGGCAGGTAGTAAGTGGGGCGCTTACCGTTGATATTGAATTCAGAACCTACCCAGTAAGTGACTCCGGCAATGATTCCCTGCCTTTCAACGGTGTTCCATAGGGGTTCCCCAAGATAGAAATAGCTGTTGCTCTTGAGGTCGGAACCCATGCTGTACCTTACCTGGTGTTCAGGCTCCCAGAAGGAATTGTTGACTATTCCGTTGTGGTCGGGAACCAGGCCGGTTGCCATTGCGTAGTGATTGGGGAAGGTGGATGCGGGATAGCAGGGCATCATTATGGCGCTGACTCCGTTCTTCGCCATCTTGTCGAAGTTGGGAGTGTGGTTCCGGTCGAGATAGTCGTGGCGGAATCCGTCGAAGGAGACAATCACGACATAGCGGTCGCGCAGCCCGTCTTCGGCATTTGCGGCTGCGGACCAGCAAAGAATAACGCAGAGCAATAGCAGGAACTTTTTCATAATCAATGGATACAAAAAAGGGAAAGCTTAGCACATCGCACCGCTACAACCTCTTACCCTTGCTGCATTCCTGCCCTGGGGGAGTTGGGAGGGAGCTGGTCGTGTACGACTTTCCCATCGGCAAATATACAAAACTTTCTTAAATACTGTCAAAGATTAACGGCAGAATATCATCTACACTGTCGAACTTCCATATCTTTCCGTCCCCGATCATAATTACCGACATCGGCCGTCCACCCTTCAGCTGGTACTGGGCCATCACCTGGCGGCAGGCTCCGCAGGGGGTTGCAGGCGACTTCGCGAGCCTTCCCATCACTCCGCCGGCAAGGGCTATGGAGGTCATGGCCTTGTCGGGATACCGTGCTCCGGCGGCGAACATGGCTGTGCGTTCAGCGCAGAGCCCCGAAGGGAATGCGGCGTTTTCCTGATTGGCGCCCTGGACAATCTCTCCGTTGCTGAGTCTTACTGCAGCCCCTACATTGAAGTGGGAATACGGGGCGTAAGAGCCTTTCATTGCATCGATTGCGGCATCGGCAAGCTCCCTGTCGGAGGCTTCGAGTTCATCGAGCGAGGAATATTCCTTGAAGCGGATATCTATATTTTTTTCAGTCATAGTGTGTTATTACAATCTCCAAATATACGAAAAAATCTAAAAACCGTATTTGTCGATGATTCTCCGCGCCGTCTCCATGGGGTCGCCGGGAGAGGTATATTCTATGGGTGTAACGGAGGGTTCGGTCCAGCTGATTTCGTGATAACGGAGTTTTTCGTCGAAACGCTTTTCATTGAAGTCGCTGCCGTCTTCGATGGCGGCGATGATATCGTCGCAGAACATCATCCAACGGGGTTTGTAATAGCTCTTGATAAGCCCTGCCCACTGGCGGTTTGCATAGTCCGTAAGGCCTCGGTTGTTGCTCCAGACAGTAAGTATGGTGCGGGCTGAACGCTCGTAATAATCCTTTTCTGCCCGGGTGTCCCCCCAGCTGCGCGCCCCTTCGTTCCAGTTCTGCAGGTTCATTTCGGGGATGCAGGCCATCAGGGCGTCGCAGTCGTCGAGGACTTCGCCCATCTCCGCCTTCAGTTCCCTGGCCCTGCCAAGATCCCTTTTGTTCCACGCGACTTCCAGGCTGTCTTTAAGGATGTCGAAATAATCCCCGAGGGCCTGCCGGCCTATATTCGCCACGTCATACCTGTACTCGTACCTGTCGGACCCTATCTCCAGCATCTCTCGCCATACTCCCTTCAGGAAAGGAGTGTAACCCTTTATGTCAGGGTATTTTACGGTCCAGTTGTAGTATTGCGGCCCGAATTTGGGATGGGCGTTCATCGACACTCCGCTTCCGGTATACTGCGGCGCTATCTCCATTATCAGCCTGTGCCAAAGGGCGCGCGCGGCCTCATCTTCCCGCCCTATGTGCCTGTCCGCCAGCTTGTCTATCCACTCGTCCGGAGTCTGGGGATAATTCCACCCGAGGCTCAGCACGAACTCATAATAGTAGGGGTTGGTGCCGAAGCCCTCCAGCGTGCTGCCCACCCCCTGAAGGTTGCTCCCGCCCTTCGCGAAGGTCTCTTCGTAGTAGGGAATCAGGGTGGGGAAGTTGCCGTTGAACAGGGTGTTGCCTCCGAAGTTGAGCAGGGCGCAGGCGATGTAGGGATGGCCGTAGAAACTCTCCGTGAGCTTCCATCCGAGCACCCAGTCGTCGTGGTAGTCGAGCATTATCAGCTTTTCCTGAGGCACGCTCCCGAGGAAGGCCTGCATCAGTTCAGGAGTCCAGTGCCTGCGGTCGTTGATAAGGAACCAGCCCATCTGGAGCCATACTGCTTCGGGGTCGGCGGCTTCGAGCGAGCCGTAGAAAGCACTGCCCATCGAAGACAGGGTTTCAACGTCCCAGGAGGGTGCATCCACCTCGTTGAAAGGGTCGAGGCCGTAGATATGGTCGGTGCCGAAGAGGGCGGTCTGCTCCTCGATGTAGGCTTTCTGGATTTCCGCGTAGAGGGGGTCGGTAGGGGATAGGAACCAGCAGCGGTAAGGGTCTCCGAATCCGCCCCAGTTGCTGACTTTGGTGATCTGCGCTTCGGGGTGCATGTCCTTGAAGACTTCGGGAACGCTGCCGCTGAAAGAGTGCAGCACGGGAGTCATCGAGAGGGCCCTTTCGCGCTTCAGTATCTTCTTTTCGAGTTCGGCCTGGGCATCTATCCATTCCTGGGGAAGAGGGCCCTGGAACTTGTTGATATTCACCATTCTGTGCCAGGCGAGATGGCCGGGGCCGGTGAAGTGTGCGCGAATCTGTCCGTCGCTCATGCCGAAGCGTCTCCAGACTCTCTGCCAGGTGGCTTCTTCCCCGGTGGTGGCGAGGGGCATGTTTACCCCGTTCAGGGCCATCCAGTCGATGAAACGCTCCCATTCCTTCCATCCCCACCATGGCATGGTGTAGCCGAAGGTGCAGTAGTTGAGATAGAAACGGTATTTTACCTTTGCGGTCACGCGCACCGGTTCGCTCACCTGCGGCAGCACTTCGGGCATTTCGACGGGATGCGCGGCGTATTCCGAAACGGTGGTGTTGCAGTAATTGTTCAGATAGTAGTTGAGGCCCACCGCCATGGTGCCGGCGTTGTTTGCGGAAACCACGATCTTCCTTCCTTCGGACTTCAGTTCGAAGACGTCGGTGGTGTCGGCGGGGATTTCGCGGAATTCGATGTATTTCGCCTGGGCCGGAATCAGCCTCTCTGCCAGGGCTTCGGCGGTTTTTACGCTTTCGGGCTTGCTGCTGCAGGACGACAGGACCAGCAACGGGAAGAAAATCAGTGTAAGTCTGTACTTCATCACTCAATCGGTTTTTGGGAAGATAAAGATACAGATAATTCTCCGGAAAACAAAAGCGACAACTAAGTGAAAGGAAAGTTCTATCATCTGTCTTCCGTGTTGAGGTTCACCAAGGGGCGCAAACCGCTGGCTTGGCAAGACATCATTTCAAGCAGTGGTAGGATATAGTATAACAACGTACCCTACCAGTGCAGTGCTTTTGAGCTTAATAGATTGAAAGGAATGCAGATAACCGTATCACTTTTAAATTGTATCAAAATAAACAAACCGGAAGAGTTCAAAGCCCCTCCGATTTGTGTGAAAATAAATTAAAAGATTAGTATAGGTGTGGTTCCCAACCCTAGTCCTGATTAACTTCCAAACTAAACCCATGATACTGAACTTTAATGTAGGGAATAATTGGTGGTAGTATCAGCAGAATAGCAAGGATGACTAAAATACTTAAGACTGTGACATCAAAAGGGATGATCGCACTAGAAAGCCACCCATTGATAGACAGGATATATGCAGTAAAGTACAGGACAATAGCTACCAGGGCGACTGTTGACATAACCGTTACTCTTTTCATCAACCTCTTATTCCCAAAATACAGCAACCTATTTTTGAATCTCTCGGATGCCGCTTTATAATCCAGAAGGGCAGGTGATATCATCTCTTGTCTTAAATCCGACGAATTATGAATCTCCCATTCGTTTGAATCGTGATTAAAAACTGCAATGTAACACGCAGGCGGAGTCTGATATCCGTAATCATTCTTCTGACTATATGTGCGATAAAACGGGAACTTATCCAAATCGCGACAATGGCTCTCGCTCATGAGTACAAATGCCTGTATAACATATTCCCCAGCAAGCACTTCTACGCGAAAATATTCCTGGTGATTATACTTATAGGTATCTGCCCTAAGGTTTTTTGACGGATACTTGCGTGTTATATGCAAATACGAGAGAAATGTGTCCTTATAATATGAATTCATAACGGCGGGCGTTAAGGAATAGTTTGGTATCTGTCCGCGTATTCACTCCATTTCGAAGCAGTTTTATATAAAGTAATACTCTCTGCAGGGACGTATATCGGACAGTTGTTAGTATTATCAAAAGCTGAAGTGCCCAAATCTGTTGGAGTAGTATCAAGGATAGTAATACTGTTTAGACTTGTACAATCCTTTAGCACCGAATTGTAAATATATCTTAGCCCCGATGGAATAGTGATCTCTTGCAATTTGGAACACTCCAAAAAAGCGCAATTCCCAATACTTGCGGAAGGATTGTTTACAATCCTGTCAGTAAGGACAATAGAGGTTAAATTTGAACAACCATAGAATGCATAGGCTCCGATTGATTCGAGAGAATTTGGTAAAACTACTGAAACCAAATTTGTATTTTCCTTGAAACCGCCAGATCTTCCAGTCTTATCAGTAAGGGCCGTAATTGTTTTATCAAAAGTCATAATCCCTATGCCGTTGGAATATGTATTAGAAATCATCGTCTGGTTTGCAGGCGACGTGACATCAATTATATTGCCGTCAAGGGTGGTATATACTATACGATTTGTGGGAATAATAAACTCAGCATATGTATCAATATCAGCTTTTTTGCTAAAAACGGCACGTTTTATCCCTATTGAAGATGCTGTATAATTAAAAGTTCCGACATAACCTGTATTCGTATCAAATGTCATCGTAAACCCTTCGGAAAGAGTTTGAGGCAGGATGACGATGTAGTAATACGTGTCACTGGCGAATGTGCCGCCGCCTTTGGGCGTTACGGTGATGGTTTTCTCGCCACTGTCGACAGAAACGCTCGGCAATCCATCAACGAATGACACTGTAATG
>CAJONC010000017.1 GCA_905235675.1 uncultured Bacteroidales bacterium
AAAGGGACCACTGGAAAGCATTGTAGATTTGCGTAAGTAAATCTCTAAACAATGATTTCTATGGACCTTAAACAACAAATTCTTCACTACTACAGAGTAGATGAAATGAGCCTGCGGGAGATTGCCCGCTGGACTGGCGTTGACCGGAGGCTATGTCAGCATGACGGCCTGATATTCTGATGGCCTACTTCATTCTTTTTCCGAACAGATAGTATTTCATATCACCGAACCAGAGAACTCCTTCCCCGTTCAGGGCCGTGTAGCTTGTGTAGAAAGAGTTGTCGGTATCCCTCGGAGAGAAAAGTTCCGGTTCTCCGAACCATACGGGCTGACGGGCGCCGGGCACGAAGCGGCCTTCGCGTTTGTACAGCGGCCCGCGGTTCTGGTAGGCGGTGATACCGTTGAAATCGAAGCTGTCATGAACCATTATGAAGTAGCTGCCGCTGCGGGCTTCGGGGCCGGCAAGGTCGTATATCGGGCAGGGGGAACAGGGCTGAAGGATGGCGGGGCCGTCATCGCCGGTGCGAAGTATCTCGGGACGGCTCCAGGTCTGTCCGTCATCGCAGCTCACTGACCATATCGGATGCCCGATGGTGGTACGCATCACCGCAAAGAGCCTGCCGTCGGGGAGCCCGACTATGCAACCTTCTTCAGTATTGCATCCTTCCCGGGGGAGATATTCCCTGTCATTGTCCACCTTGCCCGAATCGAAGGCCTCTTCTTCCGTATTGAAAAACGATATCCTGATATTCCCGACTTCGGGATCATCGTCGATATTGTCATACTGCCAGAATTCCACCCTCGCGATTCCGGCCGTATCGTAACGGGAACAGGCCGCCAGATAGCGTCCGTCCCGCCCTAAGCGCAGGGGCCGCTGCCACATGCACCACACAGGAGGAATCCCTGGGTCCGCAGGGTCCGCGGAGAACCTTACGGGGAACGGAACGGTCTCCGGCTCCGACCAGGTATCGCCTCCGTCATCGGAATAGCGGCCCATCATTATCCCGCAGAGGTGCTTCTTGACGGTTGTTTCCTGGTTCCAGAGGCAGTAGAGGCGTCCGCTGCGGCTGAGCATGGGCTGCTGCCAGGCTGCCACGGGCGTGGGTTCGTCAAGGGAGACGGATCCTGCGAGGGTGATCGGAGCTGTCCAGCTGCGTCCTCCGTCGGCACTGCGCGAGAATACCACATGTTCGTCATCTGCAGCTTCATAGGCCCCCTGGGTCCAGAATGCGTAAAGCATGCCCTTCGCGGCATCTTCCAGCACGTGGAAATGGTCGTTGAATGAATGTTCCTGTTCCGGGATAAATACTTCGTAGTCGTGCGGAACCACGTTCCTGTTCATGGACGGGTCCAGATAATGCCAGTAAAAATGCTCCGGCCATCGCTTCCTGTAGCTGCCCGTATCGCTGAAATGCTTTTCCATAGCCTCGTCGGCTGTGGCGTAACGGTGGCAGACCTCCGGAGATTTCGTAAAAATTGTCCACTGGGAAAAATTGGCCGCATCCTGCCCCGGATATCTCACGAATACTACCGTTCCTTTTGCCGGAGGTCGGGACGGATTGAACGTGAAGATGGTGGAGAGTACGGTGTTTTTGTTGTCAATCGGTTGCGATGCCAGCAGTTGCGAGAGGTCCCTGCGGTGGAATTTCCGGTAAGGCCTGCGCGAGAACCGGACATCCCTGCCGAGGATGGCGTTGCCGAAAAAGAACACCTGGGCGATACTGTCCCGCCCGATATTATGGGGATTGCCGAGCGTCTCAGGGTCGGAATATGCGAGCCGGAAATTGAAGCGTCCGTCGCGACGGGGACGGAACCATCCACGCCTGCGGGCATATCCGGCCAAATCCTTGCTGCCCAGGAAATTGAGGGTATCTTTCAAGTTTATCTCCCCTATGGTATAGTAATTCGGAATGATCGCGATTTCGTCGTCCGGAACCCGCTGTGCAACCCAGTGCCTGCCTTTCACCACGGCACAGATCCAGCCTTCGTTTCTGTCGGCGACCAGATACGAACGCCCCGAATCCCCATATCCATAAGTCTCTACGAGACTGCCTATTATATGCACCGCTTCCCGCGCTGACCGGGCCTTTTGAATGGCGGCGGTGCGGATTTCATAGACCATGCGACCTTCCTCCCTGTCTTCGCGGGAGAGGCACTGGTCCGAGACGATGGCAACCCCGTATTCGTTCACGAAACTGTCGCTGGCTTTCTGCCCGGGGAATTCGAACCAGAGGCAGGCGCTGCGGCTGTCATTCGCGGGGACATTGTAGATGTTCAGCATGGCCTCCCCGAAAAGGTCTTCGTTATGCCCGAGGTAGACGTAACCGTCGGTCGTGGCATTTTTCCCTGCTATTATGCCGAAACAGAGCGTCAGAAAAAGAATATGGGCGGTCATGGTTACAAATATAGTAAAATCTCCTGCTATTTTTCTTAACTTTGCGGCTGTAAAAGAATTCCATAGCTATGAAGGTTTTTAAAAATTTCCTTGTGCCGGTGCTTTGCCTTGCGGGCCTGATGATTGCCGGCTGCAATAAAGAGACTGCCGAAGAGAATACCAAATGGTTCGTAACGCTTACCGACGCCGTTCCCGACGCCATTCTCGAAATCCGTTACTATGGTACCTACAATTTCGTGGGTGCCCGTATCGACGGCTATGAGCAGCCGACGGCACTGCTTACCAAACAGGCCGCAGACAGCCTCCGCGCAGTCAGCGACGACCTCATCAAACAGGGCTACCGCCTCAAGATTTACGATGCCTACCGTCCCCAGAAGGGTGTGGATCACTTCGTGCGCTGGGCGGCCGACCTGCCCGACACAAAGATGAAAAAATTCTTTTATCCCGACCTCAACAAGGACGTGCTCTTCGATCAGGAATACATAATGGAAAAGAGCGGGCACACCCGTGGATCCACCGTCGACCTCACCCTGTTTGACATGGGAACGGAGAAGGAAGTGGACATGGGCGGCACCTTCGACTGGTTCGGCCCTGAAAGTCATCCCGACTTCTGCGGAAATCCCGAAACCGGCGAATACACGGGCGACAACAGTGCAAGCCCCGCCACCCCCAAACGCAGCATCACCGAGGAGCAGTTCAACAACCGCATGATTCTGCGCCGCGCAATGCTCAGCCACGGATTCAAGCCGCTGGACAGTGAATGGTGGCACTTTACCCTCAAGGACGAGCCGTTCCCCGAGACTTATTTCAACTTCCCTGTAAAACAACTCTGAAACAAATAACGACTTTATGAAAAAACTCCTTCTTGTCATTGCCACGGCGCTGTCCCTTACCGCGTGCGCATCCCTCAACCAGGCCCGCCTCATGCAGAGCGGGGCAAAGGCCATGCAGGCCCTCTCCATTACCGACAACGACATCAAAGGCTATGTGCGCCAGTCGGTGGCCCAGCTTGACGCCCAGAACCAGATTATAAGCAGCGGAAACTACGTAACCCGCCTCAACAACATAACGAAAGGCCTTACCGAGGTTAACGGCACTCCGCTGAATTTCAAAGTCTATAAGAACAACGAAATCAACGCTTTTGCATGCGCAGACGGCAGTGTTCGCGTCTACACCGGTCTGCTCGACGTGATGTCCGACGAGGAAGCCCGCGGAGTGATAGGGCATGAAATCGGCCACGTAGCGATGCAGCACACACTCAATGCCTACAAGGTCAGCCTTTTCTCGTCCGCTGCAATGGATGTGATTGCTTCTACCGGCAACACTGCAGCCGCCCTTACCGACAGTGTGCTAGGGCAGCTCGCAGACCAGATGGTGAACGCGAAGTTCTCCCGCAAGCAGGAAAGCGACGCCGACGACTTCGCCTACAGTTTCCTGGTGGCCCAGGGCAGGAACCCTTATTATCTGGCAATGGCCTTCGAGAAACTCATGTCCACATCGCAGAACGGAACTCCGACACAGGTCAGTTCCATAGCCAACCTCTTCTCCTCGCACCCCGACACGCAGTCCCGCATCAACAGCGTGACTAAGAAGGCCGAAAGTGACGGGTACACAAGACCGGCGAAATAGCAGAGCTAAAGCTCCCAGGCTCCGCCTTTTGTGAATACCGACCCGACGAGGTCGTCGTACAGGCGTGCCCTCTTTGCAAGGTCGAGGACGTTGAAACGCCAGCGCATGAGCTGCACATATGGGAACATGTCGCGTATGTCGGCGCGGGTGATTCCTATGTGTTCGGGCTCGTAGGGCGCTCCCACTGTCTTGAAAAGTTTTTGCATCTTCTCAAAACTGTAAACCTGTCCGGCTATGTCCTCGCGCAGTTTCGCCCAGCCGTTCTTCACGGTTTCGAGCTCTTTGCGCACAGAGTCCGCGTCGGTGTATTTCTGAGTGATGCTTTCGTATCCGAGTCTGGGTGCGGGGAAGTCCTTGAAGAGTTCGAGGGCGCGGGCCTGCTCGCTTTCGAGCGTAGGCCATGCAGCCACGCAGGCGTCGACGTCTATTTTGGAGAGGTCATACTGCAGGAAACGGTCGAATACAGCGCACATCGTGAGGGTGCCTATCGCCACCTGGAAGCCGTGCGAGACGAATTTTCCGTTGTAGCGGTGGTGTGTCATGTCGAGGATGTGGCTGAAGAGATGGTCGCAGCAGGAAGCGGGGCGGCTGGAACGGGCGGCCTGCATTGCGAATCCGCTGAGGATGAGGCCTTCGAAGAGGTCGCTGACTGCCTTTGGCTCTCCGGCGGCAACGCCTTCGGGGTCGCTAAGCAGTTCGTCGAGGCAGTCCTGCAGCACATGCCATGCGTCGGGAATGATGGGTTCGGTGCCGATGATGTCGGCTATCATCCACTCGGCTCCTGCGGGGATTTTTGCGGCGAGATCGGCATATCCGGCGGCGGTCATCTCCCTGGGGGCGGCCGCAATCACATCCACGTCGGCAAGAACTGCCACTGGCGCAGGGCATTCGAAGGTCTGTTTGGCATTCTGATAGGTGATGGACGCGCCGAACGAAGTGTATCCGTCCACGGAAGCGGCGGTAGGCACTGTGAGGTAGCTCTGTTTGTGATGATGCGAGCAGAGTTTGCAGAGGTCGTTGATTGTGCCTGAGCCTACGCTGACCGCAATGGCCCCCGTCTCGTCGAGAGCCTTGTCGAGCATCTCGATATGGTCCCAGTCGGCATGGAACTCCTCTTCGGTGAAGAGGTATTTCTGAACGGGGATGCCTGCGGCGGAGATGGCTTCGAAAACCTTCCCGCCTGCTACGCGCCAGGTGTTGAGGTCTGCCACCACGAGGGCGGACCGGCCGTCGAAATACTGTTTGAATAATGCTGGAGCCTTGTCCAGAATACCTTGTCCGAGTTCGAATGCTGCGGTGTCGGTGGACACTTTGAGCGCAGCTGCAATTCTTTCCTGTGAGTTCATAATGATGCAAATTTAATTATATTTGCGCTATGCGTAACTTTCTTACTTCATTATTTCTTGTCTTTTTCTGTGTCCTTGCGAATGCGCAGGAACTTCCGTCCGGATTCACCGTTGACATCAAATCGAGGGAACACGTGCAGGGAATGGCCGTCGATACCGTAGCAAAAGCTTTCTATCTGTCTTTCACAAGTTCATTCGTGAAAACGGACTATCAGGGAAATGTGCTTGCCAGCGTCGACTCCATCAACGGGCATCTCGGGGCGATGACCTTCGATTATGCCACCCGCAAAGTGTTCGCTTCGCTGGAATGCAAGGACGATGAGATAGGGCGCAGCATTTCGCAGCACCTCGGAGCCTCGGAATACACACAGGCGGACTCCCGCTTCTATGTGGCGGAAATCGATGTGGACAGGTTGAAAGTGCGCAATGCTCCCGTAGACGAAGTGATGCATCGCTATCTGATTGAAGAGGCCTGCGCCGACTACAAAACCCGCTACGGCTGTTCAGGAATCGACGGAGTGACCATTGCTCCGCAGATAGGCAAAAAGAACGGCAAGCCCTGCCTTTACGTGGCCTACGGCATCTACGGCGACATCTCCCGCCGCGACAACGACCACCAGATACTGCTCGAATACAAACTTTCAAAACTGAATACTTCGGTCGACGTCCCTAAGCATTCCGAAAAATACTTCATCTACACAGGGAATACCACATGGGGCGTGCAGAACCTGTGCTATGATGCCAACACGGAATGTATTTTCATGGCATCCTATGCGGGCAGGAAGCCGGAATTTCCCAACTATACCCTGTTCGCCGTTCCCGTGGGGCAGAAGCCTCAGAAGAAGGTGCTGAAAGGGCTGGAGGACGACGGGAAACATGCTTCGCTCGAACTTCTGCAGCAGGGTCTCCTGAGCAGCGTGAAAGGCATACGCGGATGGCGCTATGGCAGTGCCTGCACGGGAATGTGCTCCCTCGGCGACGGACGCTGGTACGTCTCCGTGCCGGAAAAGCACAAGAAATGGCAGACGGCAACCGTGGAGATGCTCGTCTGGAAAGGAGGTTCCGGCGAATCCCCCTTCGAAAAGTAGTGCTATAAAAGATCCGCAAGGACTATCGTGGTCATGGCCTCGACAATAACGGGGGTGCGGCGCGCGAAGCAGACATCGTGGCGGCCCTTGATCTGGAGGGTCGTCTCTTTTTTATTCTCGAAATCCCAGGTTTTCTGGGGCTTGAAGATGCTGGAAGTAGGTTTCACAGCCACGCGGAAGACTATCGGGGCGCCGTTGGTGAGGCCTCCGTTGATTCCGCCGGCACCGTTCTTTACCGGACCTTCCGGGCCGAAGGGGTCGTTGTGTTCGGATCCCTTCATGCGGGCAGCGGCGAAACCGTCGCCGAATTCTATTCCGCGTATGCCGGGGATGGAGAAGATGGCGTGGGAGATGCAGCTTTCCACTGAATCCCAGAACGGATCGCCTACTCCCACTCCGAGTCCGGTGACGGTGCATTCTATGATGCCGCCCACGGAATCGCCTTCCGCGGCTACAGCCCTGAGGAGTTCATCCCATTTTGCGGGATCCTTCTCTCCTCCTATTTCCAACAGTTCCGCATTTATCCTGACATCGAGTTTTTCGGGATGTTCCTCCGAACCGTATTCGGCGGTCAGAATCTTCTTTGCAACCACGCCGGCTGCAACTATCGGCAGGGTAAGCCTTCCGGAGAAATGCCCTCCGCCCCTCGGGTCGTTCGCGAAATTGTATTTTATGTTGCCGGTGAAATCGGCGTGTCCAGGCCTGGGAACAGCAGCGAACTGCTCGTAATCCTGGCTGTGCACGTTGGAATTCCAGAATACGATGGTAAGGGGGGCGCCGGTGGTGTAGCCGTCCAGCACACCGCTGAGGATTTTGGGCTTGTCGGCCTCCCTGCGGGGCGTGGTTCCCACCGCTCCCGGCGAGCGGCGTGCAATGTCTTCATCGAAATCCGCTTCGCTGAGCGGGATGTTCTCGGGCACTCCGTCGAGCACCACGCCTATCGCGGGCCCGTGGGATTCACCGAAAATGCTGACTTTGAAATACTGTCCGAAAGTGTTCATGGATACAAATATAATTGAAAAAGATTATCTTTGTATTTCTATGGCAGATGAAAAGGACATACTTGCCGCGGCGGTGGAACGCGATTACAGCGAAGGGTTCGTGACCGAGATAGAACAGGAGTTCGTGCCGAAGGGACTGAACGAAGAGATAATCCGTCTCATCTCCGCAAAGAAGCAGGAACCGGCCTGGCTTCTGGACTTCCGTCTGGACGCCTTCCGCAAGTGGCAGCAGATGACTCCCCCGAAATGGGGCCATCTGAGCCGCCTTCCCGAAATTGATTTCCAGGACATCATCTACTATGCAGCCCCGAAGAGCGACAGCGACCGACCTAAGGAGATAGACCCTGCGCTGCAGGAGACCTTCGACAAGCTGGGCATCCCCACTGGCGAAAGGGAGGTTCTGGCGGGCGTCAAGTCCAAGGTGGCGGTGGATGCAGTGTTCGACAGCGTGTCGGTCAGCACCACCTTCCGCAGGACTCTCGCCGAGAAGGGGATAATCTTCTGCTCTTTCAGCGAGGCGGTGCGCGAGCATCCCGACCTGGTCCGCAGGTATCTCGCCAGCGTGGTGCCGGTGGGAGACAACTTCTACGCCGCCCTCAATTCCGCGGTGTTCTCCGACGGGTCCTTCTGCTACATCCCCAAGGGCGTAAAATGCCCTATGGACCTCAGCAGCTACTTCCGCATCAACGCCAGCGGCACGGGCCAGTTCGAGCGCACGCTGATAATAGCCGACGAGGGATCCAGCCTGAGTTACATGGAAGGCTGCACGGCCCCCATGCGCGATGAGAACCAGCTGCACGCGGCGGTGGTGGAGATAATCGTGGAGAAGGATGCGGACGTGCGCTACAGCACGGTCCAGAACTGGTATCCGGGAGATGCGCAGGGGCGCGGAGGAATACTCAACCTCGTAACCAAGAGGGGGCTGTGCCGCGGAGAAAACTCGCATCTCAGCTGGACACAGGTCGAAACGGGATCCGCCATCACCTGGAAATATCCGTCCTCCATACTCCTCGGAGACAACTCCAGCAGTGAATTCTACTCCGTGGCCCTTACCAACCACTATCAGCAGGCGGACACGGGGACGAAAATGATACATATAGGGAAGAACACCCGCAGCCGCATCCTTTCCAAAGGCATCTCCGCCGGCTTCAGCGAAAACTCCTACAGGGGGCTGGTGCGGATGAACCCGGGGGCGGACGGAGCGCGCAATTTCAGCCAGTGCGACAGCCTGCTGATCGGGGACAACTGCGGGGCGCACACCTTCCCCGTCATCCAAAACCTCAACCCAAGGGCGTCGGTGGAGCACGAAGCCACCACCTCCCGCATCAGCGAGGACCAGCTTTTCTACTGCAACCAGCGCGGACTCGCCACCGAAGACGCCATAGGGCTCATCGTGAACGGTTATGCCCGCGAGGTGCTCAGCCGCCTGCCCATGGAGTTCGCCGTGGAGGCCCAGAAACTTTTGTCGGTAAATCTTGAAGGTTCAATAGGATAATGGACAACTTACTCGAAATCAAAGACCTGCACGCAGGCATAGAAGGGAAGGAGATTCTGAAGGGGATCGACCTCAGCATACGCCCCGGCGAGATTCACGCCATCATGGGGCCGAACGGGGCAGGGAAAAGCACCCTCAGCGCTGTGCTGGCCGGACGTCCCGACTTCAGCGTCACGCAGGGAAGCATCAGCTTCGCGGGGCACGACCTGCTCGCCATGAGTCCCGAAGAGAGGGCCTGGGCGGGCATCTTCCTCTCATTCCAGTACCCCATACAGATTCCGGGCGTGAGCATCACCAACTTCCTCAAGAGCGCGGTTGCCGCCAAGCGCAAGGCGACCGGAGAGCCAGAGCTCAGCCCCGCCCAGTTCCTCAAGCTGCTGAAGGAGAAGATGGCCCTGGTGAAGATGAAGGGGGAATTTGCAAAGCGCGATGTGAACGTGGGATTCAGCGGCGGTGAGAAAAAGCGCAACGAGATACTTCAGATGGCTATGCTCGATCCCGTACTGAGCATACTCGACGAGACCGACAGCGGGCTTGACGTAGATGCGCTCAAGATAGTTGCGGACGGGGTGAACGCCCTTCGCAGCCCCGAAAAGAGCGCCATCATCATCACCCACTACAAGCACCTGCTCGACCTTATCACTCCCGACGTGGTGCATGTGCTGAAGAACGGCCGCATCGTCGCCACCGGCGGACTGGAAATAGCGGACAGGATACAGAACGAAGGCTTCGACGGCATCAATGGATAGAGTTTACAGAATAGGGATAGATGAAGTGCCCAAGAGGCTCAATCTCAACGATTGTGAGCAGCTGAGGCTGATATTCATCGTGATGCCGGGGGTAAGCGCCGACATTCCTTTCGAGATAAACATCGAAAAGGAAGGCGTCGAGCTGGAGATATTGGGACTGTACCTGAGCCCGCACAGCGAAAGGGTGAAGTTCAACATTACCGTCCGCCACATGGTGGGAGGGTCGCATTCCAGGCAACTGTTCAAAGGGATAGTGGGCGGCAGTGCGAGGGCCGAATTCGACGGACTGGTGTATGTGGCAAAGGGAGCGCAGAAAACAGAGGCATTCCAGGAAAACCATTCCCTGCTGCTCGACAACGGGGCGACAGTCGAAACCCATCCTCAGCTGGAGATATATGCAGATGACGTAAAATGCTCGCACGGAGCCACTTCCGGTTATCTTAATCCCGATGAACTCTTCTATATGCGCAGCCGCGGCATACCAGAGGCGGAAGCTCGCAAACTGCAGATGATTTCATTCGTTTCGCCTGTGATTTCGCATCTGAACGAAACTATGCAGAATCAGATTATCTCCCGCCTATGAGAGTCCTGCCCAATGTGAAACTGAATCTGGGGCTGCGTGTGCTTGGCAGGCGCAGTGACGGTTTCCATGAGCTTGAAACCCTTTTCATCCCCTATGACGGATGGAGGGACGAACTTGAGATAGTGCCGGCCGAGCGTTTCTCGATAGGCATCGAAGGCCCTTCATACAGGGGCTGGGACCCTTCGGAGGATTTGTGCGCCCGCGCATGGCGGCTGCTTCATGAAGAAACGGGCATAGACACTGTGTCGATTCATCTTGTAAAAAATTCCCCCGTAGGAGCCGGCCTGGGTGGTGGGTCTGCGGATGCGGCCTTTGCCCTGATGGCCCTAAACGATATATTTTCTCTTGCACTGGGCAGGGAGGAACTCGCATCCTACGCCGCAAGGCTTGGATCCGACTGTGCCTTCTTCGTCTACGGCAGTCCCATGTTCGCTACCGGCCGAGGCGAAGTCCTGACTCCTTTCGACATTGATTTGTCGGGATACGAAATCAAGGTGAAGATTCCCGAAAGGGTTGCCGTGAACACCCGCGAAGCATACATGGCCCTGGACGCCCGCACGGCAGGCAGCCCCGCCGACCTCCGCGAAATCCTCGCACTGCCCGTCGGGCAGTGGCGCGACAGGCTTGTGAACGATTTCGAGTCATCCGTTTTCGCAGCGCATCCCGAAATCGCCGCCCTGAAAGAACAAATGTATTCCGACGGTGCGGTTTATGCCGCAATGTCCGGCTCAGGTTCCGCAGTTTATGGTATATTTGCAGTGTAATACAAAACGACCGAGATATGAAACTGAAACACTTGTCTTTCGCCCTCGCCATGATGCTCGTCCTTTCGTCCTGCGGACAGAAAAAGGAAGAGCCGGATATAATTGACGAAAACCCCGAGGAAACCGAGCAGCCCGAACCCATACCGGCTGAACTGAGTGCAGCATCTTTCAATATCAGGGTGGACACGGCTTCCGATACGGGCGAGAAGGACTGGTCTGCGCGCAAGGCGAATGTCGCGTCGGTAATCAAGAAATATGATTTCGACGTGTTCGGTCTTCAGGAAGTGCTCTACAAACAGAGGGACGATCTCAAGAAACTGCTTCCTGAATATGGTTTCCACATGGTCGGCCGCGACAGCGGAAATTCCGGCGAAGAAGTGGGTGTGGTTTACAAGACCTCCGTCCTGGAGATAGAGGACTGGGGTTATTTCTGGCTTTCCGACACTCCCGACGTTCCGTCCAATTCCTTATGCTGGGGCGGCATGGAGAGGAAGCGCGTCGCCGCATGGACTCTTCTGCGTCACAAGGAGTCGGGGAAGAAATTCTATTTTGTTGCAACCCATCTGGAGGTGAACAACAGCGGAGTCAGCTATGCCAACGTCAGGGAAAAATCCGCCGAACTCATAGTTAAGCGCATGGCGGAAATCAATGCCGACAGGCTGCCGCTTTTCGTGGTTGGAGACATGAACCCGGGAGTGAAGGACGATCCCGCCCTGGTGGTATTCCGGAAATATTATCAGGACGCTTATGGCGTTGCGGAGGAAAAAGGCACCAGGAAAGGCCCCAAGGCCACTTATCAGGCTTTCGATACCACCCGTGACCTCGACAAGGCTAATTCCTATCCCCACGACTATATTTTCTGCACCGACGGCGTGGTGATAGACAGTTACGAGGCTATAACCGATACTTTCGGGGGCAATTATCCTTCCGACCATCTTCCGGTGATGGCCGGCGTCAGATTCTAATACAAACCTTCGGGGAGATTCAGCGAAAGGGTGCGGGCGTCTTCGTCGATGCCCGCAATGAAGTCTTCGTGCAGGGGGAAGAGCACTTCGCTGCCGTTCACGTCCACATATAGGCAGGGATTTCCCGGGATGGGCTCCAGGCCGGTGCATTTTCCTATTTTGCGGCCGTGGTCGATGATGGTCCAGCCCGTGAAGTCCAACTCGTCGTCTTCCTCCACTTCCACATCTGCAAATATCTGGCGGCCGACCAGCTCTTCCGCATCCCTGAGATTCATTACGTCGTTCAGGTGCAGCACGGCCTTCCCGCCTTTGGGCTGTAAATCAAGAATGAAAAAAGGAACCTGAAGTCCATCGAAAGTGATGAACACAGGTTCCTTGAAATCCAGACTTTGAAGATCGACGAAGCTGCTTACAAGCACGCCGCCGTCGGTCCCGAAAGACTTGAGGACTTTGGCAACGGGAAGCATTATGCTTCTGCGGGAGCTTCTTCAGCAGCCTCAGCGGGCTCTGCAGCTTCCTCGGCCTGCTTTGCAGCAAGCTCGGCGGCCTTCTTGGCGAGGGCCTCTGCACGGGCTTCCTTAACCTTGGTCTCTTCTGCCTTGGCAGCCTTCCTGGCCTCGATTTCAGCGTTGGCTATAGAAGACTTCTTGGCAGCGACTTTTGCGTCCTTTTCTGCCTTCCAGGCATTCCACTTGGCATCGGCCTGCTCCTGGGTGAGGGCGCCCTTTGCAACACCACCGTTGAGGTGCTTGCGGAGAAGGACTCCTTCATAGGAGAGTATGCGGCGGCATACCAGTGTGGGTTCTGCACCTACGTTCAGCCAGGCAAGAGCGCGGTCTGCCTTGAGGACGATGGTAGCAGGGTCAGTGTTGGGATTGTACGAGCCAATCTGCTCGATGAAGCGACCGTCACGCGGTGCGCGGGTGTCAGCAACTACGATGTCGAAGAATGCGTAATTCTTCTTTCCGTGGCGCTGAAGGCGGATTTTAACAGCCATTTTACTTTAATTTAAAGTTAATAATACCAAGCCCCTAACCCGTAGGGGACCGCAAAGTTAAATATTTTTTTCGAAAATTTTGTGTTTTCAGGAATTATCTATATTTTTGCAGTCCCAAACACACGCGGTAGTGGTGAAATGGTAGACACGCTACTTTGAGGGGGTAGTGGGCATTGGCCTGTGTGAGTTCGACTCTCACCTACCGCACAAAGAGACATCTTCGAAAGAGGGTGTCTCTTTTGTTTACCCCTCGTTAATGTGTTTCGCGGCGGTGTCGAGGGCGTCGTAGAAATCCTGCCCGAAACTGCTTATGATGGGGCCTTTCAGGAATTGGTAGGCCCTGATGCCTTCCGCCCTGCCCTTTTCGTAGGCGCACTCGCAGATATTCCACCGATGCAGGTTCAGGGCCATCCCGCCGCCTTTGAAGCGTTTTACCCGAATCGGGTACAAAGAACATGAAGCCGGTTTTTTCAGGCCGGCTCTTTCTATGGAGCAAAGGCAGTTGTCACCTTCAAAAAAGCAATAGGCACATTCTTCCGAGCCAGGCACGAGCGGCGTCACAAGATCGCCGTCCCTGTCCACCGAAAAGAACCCTTCTTTCAGCGCCGCTTCCTTCCCAGCTTCTCCCATCAGGACGGAAAACTTCGGGAAATCCCTTTCCAGGGCCGGAATCTCCTCTTCTGCGAGAGGCGCCCCGCTGTCCCCTACGATGCAGCACGCGCCTTTGCATCTTTCATAATCGCAGGCGAAATATTCGCTCACGACATCTTCGCTCACGAGGATGTCGCCAATCTGCACAATGGTACCGAATCCGGAATTTTTCATTTGAGCACGTATTCGACCTTGCTGCCCTGTGAAAGTTCCATTATTACGGCCTGAACGTCGTCCGCGGTCACTTTTTCGAGGTAGGTGGAATAATTCGAAATCATGTCCTTGCCTTCCGAAACCCTCCTCATGTACGCTTCCATCAGGTAATCAGGGTCTGCCATCTCCGAGGCGATCTCGTTCGCGAGGGCCGCTTTCAGCCCCTTGAGTTCGGCGGGGCTGATTTTGTACAGATACATTTTATTGAGGGCGAGCCTGAGGGCGTCCAGCACGTCCAGGGGATCCGCTGCCTCGACGCCGGATGGAAGGCCGTCGGTGGGGCAGGGGGAACAGTTTATGAAGATGGCAACCCTTTCCGAAGGCTGCAGCTGGAGCTGAGGCTCGATGCTGATATTCTGGCCCAGGTCGGCGAGTTCCTTCACCAGTCCTACCCTGAACGCCTCCACAGCTATGCGGAAGGCGCACCAGTTCTGCATGGTGAACGGCCGCAGGGCGGACAGGGCCACGTTGGTGCTGAGCCCGCCGTCGCCGACGGTGCTGTTGCTGCTGTCTATGATGTAGGTGGTCCATCCTGAGCGGAGCTGATAGTCCAGCCTGGGCCGCGTGGAGTATCCTCCTATAGTGGAGAAGTTGCCGAGCGAAGCGCACAGCGTCTTTTTGAGCTGGTCAGGATCCAAGTTGCCCTCTATGAAGAGCACACCGTCATTGTTTTTCGAGAACTGCGCGGCGAAGTAACGCTCGCATTTTTCGGGGAGTCCGTCGGTGAGGCAGGCTATGGATTTGGATGGAGGATAGAAGAAGTCGGGGCACATTATGCTGTCCATCACCGCATTCACTCCTTCGGTCGAAAGCCTTGTGGCTTCCAGGCGCAGTGCCTCGCATGATTTATAATATTGGAAGGCTTCCTTGTTGAGGCTGCGCTGTTTTTCTATCGACAGCAGGGAACGCAGAAGCAGCGGCAGCTTGTAGGGAAGGGCGGTTCCGCTGATTCGCAGGTCGGTCACGGATGCCGTGCACTTCATTGATATACCGTTGGCTTCCAGCATGTTGTGGAATCTCGAAGGAGACATCTCCCCGATATTGTAGAGGTCCAGCATGTCGCCGACGAAGGCGTTTTCCCCTCTCTCCAGGCCGGGCACTTCTGGGAAGCCGCCTCTCAGCAAATAAGTGTATCTTATCTGGGCGTCGGAACTTTTGCGGAAGACCACCTTCATTCCGTTGGAGAAAGTCCAGGCCGTTCCTCCCGTCATGGGCTCGTTCTGCTCCGACTTAATCTTCAGCTTCTTTCCGACCGGATAATACAGGCCGAGGGTGTCCGACGCGGTCTTCTCATATTTTATGACAAGTCCGGAAGCGTCTTTCCAGCCGTTTGAAAAGGTCTTCGCGCTTTCGCCCAGGTCGATTTCCTCCGCAGGGGAATTCAGCACCAGAGTCAGGTTGCAGGCCGGATCCAGCAGTGCGGCGACGAAACGGTTGAACAGCGACAGGTCCCTTTCCTGCGATATCTGCCTGCCACGGAAAAAGTCGTAAACCGCTTTCTGGTCCACGAGGTTCGCCCCGTACAGGAAGTTGGAGACGCAGCTCTGCACGTAGTCGCGGTTGTCCAGCCTGCGGGCGGCCTCTCCGAACACTTCCGACCCGAAGTGCATCCTTGAATCGAAGAATTCGTCGGCGGTACAGCCCTGGCTGTCCAGTCCTGAAAGTATGCCTGCAAGCAGGGTTACCGCCCTGTCGCGGTCGGCGTCGTCCACTCCTATGCAGAATTCATACAGCTCGTCGCGGTTGGTGTTCGCGCTCGAGACGTATTTGCCTTTGGCGTATGCGAGGGGGATGCCGGCGGCCTCGAAAGCCACTTCGGCCCTCTTGCGGAATATGTACTGCAGCTGATTGGCATACATCTGCGACACCAGAGGCTGCGGGGTGTTCATGTTCTTCGCGGGTGTACGCGGCGAAGCATATCGGGCCGTGATTTCGCAGAGGCGGCTCGTGCGGCAGTCGGTGCGTATCACCCTCATCTCCGTTCTGGGATTCCACTCATACCCCCTCCCTTCGCGCACTTTGCCCGCAGGCTTCTCCGCCATCATCGACATTATCTGCAGATGGTCCTTGGTTTTTGCGACGTCTATGTCGCCGCAGATAATTATTGCCTGTTCGCCTGCGAACCTCGATGCAACAGTGAGCAGAATTGCCAGTGTGGAATCACACAAGGCGCTTTGGAAGCAGGGGATGTCTTCGAAATTGAATATTGCGGAGCCGCCGGCGTAAGAAATGTAACCGTCGGGAGTATAGCCCGCACCATGCGATGCCAAAAACTTGTAAGGTGCTTTGTCATAGAACTTTGGCAGTTGGTCGAGACCGGCCCTTGCGTGGTCCTTGTCAACCACGTTCTTCTGCACCAGTGCAAAGTTGGCATAGCCTTTGGTAGTAGTATTGGCAGTCAGGTAATACGCTATGCCGTTCGGAAGCGTCCCGCGGACGAAGCGCGAAGAACTGCTGAGGGTGGGCAGGTCCTGGCCGGACGCGGGGATGAGGACGAACGAGAGCAGGAAGGCGATTATGAATCTGACTTTGGACATAATAACGTATTATGGCGCAAAATTAAAACAAAATTTACTACTTTTGTAGCCACGATTTGAACTATAAGCAAGTTTTGAACCAATAAACTATAAGAAAATGAAAAAGCTTATCATTACCTTCGCAGCGGCATTGTTCTGTGGTGTCATGGTTTCTGCTCAAGATATGGCATCCGCTGTGGAAGCGTTCAACAATGGAATCAATGCAAATGAAGCCGGCAATGTTGAACTTGCCATCGACAGCTTCAAGGAAGCCCTTTCCATCGCCTCGCAGCTTGGCGACGAAGGAGCAAAAATCGTTTCCGACTGCAAGGCGTCCATTCCCGCCCTCCAGTTCTCCATCGCAAAGAAGGCTGTAAACAACGCAGAATATGAAAAGGCGGTCAGCGCTCTCAAAGAAACCGTTGCCGTAGCGAATGAATACGAAGTGCTCAATATCGCCGAAGAGGCCAAGGCCCTGATTCCCCAGATATTGATGCAGCAGGCGAACGCCGCTCTCAACGAAAAGAATTATGAGCTGGCGGTTGCCGGATACAAGGCTGTCCTCGAAGACGAACCCGCCAACGGTATGGCGGCCCTCCGTCTTGGCTCGGCCCTCAAGGCCACGGGCGACAAGCAGGGCGCTGCCGAGGCTTTCAAGACCGCTATGGAAAACGGACAGGAAAAGACTGCCGCCAAGCAGCTCAGCACCCTCTATCAGCAGGAAGCTTCCGCAGCCCTCAAGGCAAAGAAGTATGACGACGCCATCAGCGCCGCCCTGGAAGCCAACAAGTATGTCGAGAGCGCCACTTCCTACAAGATTGCAGGCACCGCCGCAACCAGCGGAAAGAAGCTCAAGGAAGCCACAGAGTACTTCGAGAAGTACCTCGAACTTTCTCCCAACGATTCCGGAGCCACCCAGATCTGCTACAACCTTGCCGTCTGCTACCATCAGCTTGGCAACAAGGCAAAGGCCAAGGAGTATTACCAGAAGGCCGTCGACGATCCCAAGTTCGGCGCAGCTGCAAAACAGCAGCTCTCCACGCTGTAACAAATGACCGGGCTGGAACTTCTCTCTCCGGCCAGGAGTGCAGACATCGGCATCGCTGCGATAGACTGCGGTGCCGATGCCGTATATATTGGAGGCCCGCAGTTCGGCGCCCGCAAGGATGCAGGGAATACCATTGAAGACATAGCGAAGCTCTGCTCCTATGCTCACAGGTTCGGGGCAAGGGTGTTCGTTACCGTCAATAACCTGCTTCGCGACGACGAACTCGACGAAGTCCACCGCCAGATGCTTTCCGAACAGGAGGCGGGAGTGGACGCGTTCATTATCAGGGACATGCGCATCTGCTCATGGAGCGATATCACCGTTCCCCTGCATGCTTCCACCCAGTGCGCGATACGCGACCTCGATACCGCCCGCAGATATGCCGGGGCAGGATGCAGCCGTATAGTCCTGGAGCGCGAGCTGCCGCTTTCCGCGATCCGCGAGATCTGCGCAGGAGTGGACTGCGAGGTGGAAGCGTTCGTACACGGGGCCCTGTGCGTGTGCTACAGCGGGGAATGCCTGCTGAGCGAAACCATCGACGGGCGCAGCGCCGACAGGGGCGAGTGCATCCAGGCCTGCCGTTCCATGTACGATTTGGCGGACGGGTCGGGAAAAGTGCTGGTGCGCAACAAGGCCCTGCTTTCCCTCAAGGACCTTTCGCTGCATGCCCGTCTTGCCGAACTTGCCGATGCTGGCGTCTGCTCGTTCAAGATTGAAGGCCGGCTGAAGGGCGAATCTTATGTAAGGAATATCACGCGGTATTACAGCGAAGGGCTGGATGCCATCGTGGCGGCCTCCGGCGGCAGCTATTGCCGAACATCCTTCGGGGAACTGTCGGGAGGAATAGCCCCTGACCCTTCCAAGACCTTCAACCGCGGATATACGGAACTTTATTTCGACGGGGTGCGCAGGCGGGGTTGGTCGTCGATGGACGCCCCCAAATCCATGGGAGAATTCATCGGCACCGTCACCGGAATCCGCCGTGCCGGCAGGGATTCCATAGAACTCACGCTGAAACCCGCGGGGAATGCCCTCCTGCGTAACGGCGACGGTTTCGCCTTCCCAGGGAAAGAAGGCGTGGTCGGTTTCCGCGGCGATATCTGCGAAGTGAACCGCATAGTCTGCAAGGACAATGCGCAGATACACAAAGGCATGAGCCTTTACCGCAATACCGACACCGCTTTCGGCAAAGCCCTTGAAGCAAAGCCGTGCCGCAGGCATATCAGGGTGTCGCTGTCGGTACATTTACACGGGGAATGGGATATAGCCATTACGGCCCGGACAGAGGATGGCAGGGAACTTTCAAGCAATTTCAAGGCCGACCTCGAAAAGGCAGAGAACCGCGAACGGGCCGAAGCTATGCTGCGGGAGCAGCTTGGCAAGCGAAGCGGCGATTACAGTTTTTCGGTAAGCGAGATAAAAGTCAGCACCAAAGGCGGGGCGCTGCCGCTGCTGAGCGCTTCCACCATCAACAGCATACGCCGCCTGGTGGCCGAAGACCTTGAATCGCTGCCGCTGAAACCCATTCCCATGCAGAACTCCCAGCGTGGGGCCGCAGGCGTGGAAAACTTCCGCGAAAGGCCGGCCACCCTGATGCGCAGCAAGTATTGCATACGCTTCGAACTCAGGCTCTGCCCCGTGCATCAGGGAGCAAAGGACACGGGTCCGCTTTACCTGCTCAACAACGGCCGCCGTTTCAGGCTCGATTTCCACTGCGACAGCTGCGAGATGACTCTCAGCTGATATTATTCTAGCGCAAAAGTCACCATCACATCCCCGAAACGCCCCTGTTTGTTGCTGTTCTGTTCGAAATACTTGGCGGACAGCTGCCCTCGCCACACTATGTCATCGTGCTGATGGAGGGGAATGTCGATGTCGAAGCCCCAGGTCTTGGATTTGATTTTGACTGAAGCGGAACATTTCCAACTCGTGAGCGTACCCCCGTCATCTTCCGTTATGAGGAAGGCGAGATTGTCGAGCTGGCTCGTAAAATCGCTTACAAGCACGGCATTGAACTGCTTTCGCCGGCCAAGTTCCCCGCGTTTCACCACCACTACGAAATCCGTCACTTCCGGAGTATAGCGTTTCAACTCCTCTTCTGTCCCTGCGCGGAAGCCGGAAACGGCCCCGCATTTGCACCAGAACTCGCTTGCACCGGCAAACCATGGGTCGTAGTGGCGGAGCATGGTGAAATCCCTTATATAAAGGCAGCGGATGTCTTCATCATCGTCGTCATCGAATATATATTCGTCGCCTATGGCCTTGCCCTTGAAATATTGGTCGAGGGTGGTGTATCCGCTGTCGGTATTGCTGTTCACCACCCAGACGGGGTGCTCCCTGGCATAAGCCTCGGTCACGAGGATCTCTTCGTCCGGATTGCCTATGCGGAAGCCGTAGTTGCTTTCTGCACCGTTACCGGGGTCGAAGGTGATTACGGGTGCGGTGCTGCCGTCCCAGTCTTCGGAGTAGGGCCAGTAAATCTGCATTCCGGAGGACTGCAGCATGTCGAGATATTCCTGCGCATCCGCGGCTCCCGCCTTTGTGACAGGCGCAGGATGGGTGGCAAGGTATTCTTCTATCAGCGCCCTGATGGGGCGGGAGTACTCAGTCGAAGCTTTCGTGCCCACTCCTGAGCCCGGGGCGCTCAGAAGATCGGACATCAGATATTCTTCGTCATAGCCGTTGGATGATGAAGTTTCCACGGCGTCATACACTTCGTTCATCTGTTCTTCTCCTATGGGGAGCCTGGACAGCAGTTCCGCGAGGTCCCGCCGCGGGCCCGGGATTGTGGAAGGATCGGTCTCTACGGAATTCTTCCCGCAGGACGCGCAGAGCAGCATGGATGCCGAAACAAGGAAGGATAAATATCGTTTCATGGTTCACAAAATTTTTTACAAAGTGAACGATACTTATCCGTTTAATTTCCGTTTGAAAACGTTTATTTACAAAATAATAGAAATGAACGGCCCCGGTTGGAGAAAATATTTTCAATCTCCGCACGAAAACCGTTCAAATAATTTAAAATCGGGGCAATAAAATCGCGTTGTGCAATTTTTTACTCCATCAACCGTTCTCTATAATGTCGGTGAGGAATTCGGTGAAGTCCATCCCTGCGGTGCGCACCATTTTGGGAACGAGCGAAGCGCTGGTCATGCCGGGTATGGTGTTGACCTCAAGGAAGTACAGTCCGTCCTTTTCGGAGAAGATGTAGTCCATTCTCACCACGCCCGAGCAGTCCAGGCTGTCGTAGAGGCGCACGGTGGTTTCCTGCACAAGGTCCTTCACAACCTCGGGAACTTCGGCGGGGCAGACCTCCTGGCTGTGCCCGTTGTACTTGGCGTCGTAGTCGAAATACTCGTTGTCGGTGATAATCTCAATCAGCGGAAGGGTATGCACCACGCCTGAAGTGCGGTATGCTGCACAGGTGAGTTCCCTGCCGCTTATGCCCTGCTCCACCAGTACCGTGGGCCCTTCCGAGAATGCGAACTTCACGGCGGTGGCAAGTTCGGAAGGCTGCTTCACCTTGGTAACCCCGAAGCTGGAACCTCCTATAGTGGGCTTGACGAATACGGGGAACTGCAGGTTCGCCTCCACCTGTGCTGTGAACGCGTCTATGTCCGCACCCTTGTGCACAAAGGCGTCGGGGGCGCATTTCACTATCCCGAGATCGCGTATGTAGCTCTTGCAGGCGTATTTGTCGAAGGCGATGGCGCTCACCGATGAAGGGCAGGTGCTGAACGGGATGCCGAGCATCTCCAGATAGCCCTGGATCTGTCCGCTTTCGCCAGGGGCGCCGTGCTGCATTATGTACACGTAGTCGAACTTGACCTTTTCGCCAAGGACGGTGACGCTGAAATCCGTCTTGTCGATTTCTGGACGGGCCCCTTCGGGGAAGGGAACGCGCATGGCGTCCTTCTTCTTGTATGCCACGAGCTGCCAGCGTCCGAAGCGGGCGAAAATCTCATATACGTCGAACTTGTCGCCATCGATGCGCGAGGCCGTGAACTCGCCGCTGCGGCAGGAGACTTCCCATTCCGAGGAGTCGCTGCCATAAATTACGGCTATGGTCTTGTATTCTGCCATTTTATTCGAAATAATAATCTTCCTGTGACTGGAGCTCCGCCTGTCCTTCGGCGGTCGTCTCTATATCTCCGCCGGTGCAGTCGAGGTTCAGTGTCATTCCCGCCGGGGCGATGAACCTGTCGCTCTCGCTGAAAACCCCGTCGGCAAGGCATTTTTTCATCCATATCCCCCAGATGGGAAGGGCCATGTTGGAACCGCTTCCGAGGGCGAGGGAATTGAAGTGGACCTGCCTGTCTTCACCTCCTACCCATACGCCGCAGGTGATGGAGGGGGTGTAGCCTATGAACCAGCCGTCGGAGTTGTCGTTGGTGGTTCCCGTCTTGCCCGCAATCTCACCCTTCAGCCCGTAGCTTGCACGCAGGCGGGCGCCGGTTCCGTGGTTCACCACGCCTTCCATGAGGTTCACCATCAGGTAGGCGGTGTTCTCGCCTATGGCCTCGCGCTTGCGGTTGGTGAATTCGGAGAGGACGTTGCCCTGGCTGTCCTCGATGCGGGTGACGTACATGGGAGAGATGTAGACGCCTCTCGAAGGGAAGGAGTTGTACGCGGCGACCATTTCCTTGATGGAGATGTCGGCGGCTCCCACGCAAAGGGCGTATACTTCGTCGAGATGGCTGTGTATGCCCATCTTCCGCATCATATCTGCCATGGCCTGGGGCCCGAACTGCTTCATGAGGTAGGCGGAGATGTTGTTGGAGGAATGGGTGAGGCCCCATTTCAGCGTGACTGTCTTGCCTATCCATTCATCCTTGTCGGTGGATCGCGGAGTCCATTCGCTGCCGTCGCCAGCTATGAAAGACTGCGACACGTTGATGACCTTGTCGCAGGGGGACATCCCTTCCTGCATGGCAAGGGTATAGAGGAAGGGCTTGATGGTGGAACCCACCTGACGCTTGCCCTGGCTCACGTTGTCATACTTGAAATAACGGTAGTTCGGCCCTCCCACATAGGCCTTGATATGGCCGGTGACAGGCTCTATGGCAACCATTCCGCAGCGGAGTATGCCCTTGTAGTAAAGGATGGAGTCGTTGGGCGTCATAACCGTGTCCGCATAACCCTTGGGACCCCAGGAGAACACCCTCATCTTCACCGGTTTGTCGAACTGCGCGAGTATCTCCTCTTCGCTCAGGCCGGCCTTCTTCTGCATGCGGTAGCGGTCGCTCCAGCGGCGGGCGTTCGCCATCAGGCGGTCGCGCGTGGCCTTGTCGACGTCGGAAGCGAAGGGCGCGTTCTTTTTCCACTTCAGCTCCCTGTTGAACGCGGGCTGCAGGTTCTTCCCGAGATGCTCGGCCACTGCCTGCTCGGCGTTGAGCTGCATACGGTAGTTGATGGTGGTATAGATGCGGAGGCCGTCCTTGTCGAGGTTGTATTTTCCTCCGCCCGGTTTCTTGTTCTTGTTGAGCCAGCCGTAGAGATCGTCGTCGCGCCAGCGGAGCGAATCGGCGGTGTAGTCCTCGGCGAACTGGTAGTCGCTGCGCTTGGGCTTGGTGGCGTTCATGTCGCGGCGGAGCATGTCGCGGAAGTAGGGAGCCAGGCCGGCGTTGTGGTCGCGCACCTGATAGTTGAGCGTTATGGGAAGCTGTTTGACCGAATCGGCCACGGCTTTGGTTATAAAGTCGTTCTTTGCCATGCGGTCAATCACGAAGTTCCTGCGGCTGAGGGCGCGTTCGGGATTCAGGGCGGGATTGTACCTCGTGGGCTTGTTCACCATTCCGATAAGCGTAGCGGCCTCTTCGATGGTTACTTCGGAAGGAAGCTTGTCGAAGAAGGTTTCGGAGGCGGCGCGTATGCCGTAGGCGCTGCTGCCGAAGAACACCGAGTTGAGGTACATGTCCAGAATCTCATCCTTGGTGTAGTTGCGTTCGAGCTTGACGGCGGTAATCCATTCCTTCAGTTTTATCCATACCATTCCCAGTTTTCCGGCGTTCTCCTTGCGGGGATAGAGCGTCTTCGCGAGCTGCTGGGTGATGGTGGATCCTCCTCCCTGGCTGCTGTCGCGCATCAGGATGGTCTTGACACCTACTCGTGCAAGGCCTTTGGTGTCGATGCCGGAGTGCTTGCGGAAGCGGGCGTCCTCCGTTGCGATGGCAGCACTCACAAGGTGGGGGGACAGTTCTTCGTAGCTGACGAAGGTGCGGTTCTCGATGTGGAAGGTGGTGAGCACCTCGCCTCCGTCGGCGATTACCTGGGTGGCGAGCTTGCTGTCGGGGTGTTCCAGTTCCTCGAAGGAGGGGATTTTGGCGAAGGCCCAGACTATAAGCAGGAGGATGGCGATAAGCGCAAACGGCGCAGTCACCAGTATCCAGAACCACTTGGTAATTTTTTTCTTGCTCGTATCTTTCATTTTTTTAATCTTCGATTAGTTTACAAAAGTACATATTTTTCGGGAACAAATTTTGAAAATTAGCGAGTTTGTGCTTTACTTTGCAGTGCGAACACGAAAAATGCAGACGCAATGAAGGGTAATCTTATAATAGTGGAATCGCCTACCAAGGCCAGGGAAATCACCGAATTCCTGAAAGGGGAAAAGGAATCATATAAAGTGGTGTCCAGCAAGGGGCACATCCGCGACCTGAACGAGCGCAGGCTCGGAGTGGACGTGGCCGGTGGATTCGTGCCCAAGTACGAAATCCCCGCCGAGAAGAAAAAACTCGTGGAAGAACTCCGCTCGCAGGCTTCCTCGGCCGAGATGGTGTATCTCGCTTCCGATCCCGACCGCGAAGGGGAGGCCATTGCCTGGCATCTTGCCGTAACCCTCGGCCTCGACCCCGCCAGGACAAAGCGTATCACCTATCAGGAAATTACCAAAAAGGCCATTCTCGAAGCATTGCAGAATCCCCGCGAAATCGACATGAACCTGGTGGACGCCCAGCAGGCCCGCCGCGTGCTCGACCGTCTCGTGGGATTCGAACTTTCTCCCATACTCTGGAAGAAGATAAGCCGCGGCCTGTCGGCCGGAAGGGTGCAGAGCGTGGCGCTCCGTCTTGTGGTGGACAGGGAAAGGGAAATCCTCGCTTTCACGCCCGAGGCATACTACAAGATTGATGGTAAATTCATGGGAGAAGGGGGCAAGGCGCTCAACGGCACCCTCGACACCCGTTTCAACAGTCCTGAAAAGGCGGAAGAGTTCCTCCGCGACAGCATAGGCGCCGCATATCGCGTCCTCTCCGTGGACAGGACGGAAGGAGTACGTTATCCCGCGCCCCCCTTCACCACCTCCACCCTGCAGCAGGAAGCGTCGCGCAAGCTGCACTTCAGCGTCAGCCAGACCATGCGCGTCGCCCAGACTCTTTACGAAAAGGGACTCATCACCTATATGCGTACCGACTCCACCAATCTCTCGCAGCTGGCCCTCGGCACCGCAAAGGCTTTCATCACCGACAACTTCGGACCCGAATACTCACATCCGCGCAACTATACCACCCGCAGCAAATCCGCCCAGGAGGCGCATGAGGCCATCAGGCCCACCTTTATCGCCACCACCGCCGTCAACGGCACCCCCCAGGAAAAGGCCCTCTACGACCTCATCTGGAAACGCACGGTGGCATCCCAGATGACCGAGGCGAAGCTGCTGAACACCTCCATAGCGGTGGAATCCGACAGGCGCCCCGAAAAATTCATCGCGAACGGTTCCGAAATCATCTTCGACGGCTTCCTCAAAGTTTACATGGAAGGCAGCGACGACGATACCCCCTCCGAGGACCTCTCGATACTCCCCAACATCGCCGCAGGTGACGTTTTCAGCGCCGAGGCCATCACGGCCGACTGCAAATTCACCCGCGCCCCCCAGCGTTACACCGAAGCCTCTCTCGTCAAGAAGCTCGACGAACTCGGAATCGGGCGCCCGTCCACTTACACCCCTACCATCACAACCCTTACCAAGACCAGGGGCTACATAGTCACAGGCAACAAGGAAGGCAGGCCGGTCGAGGTGAAAAACTTCAGGCTGAAAGGTTCGGAGCTGAGTTCGACGGTAAAGAAAGAGGTGGTGGGCGAAGACAGGGGCAAGTTCCTTCCCCAGGACGTGGGCATACTCGTAACCGACTATCTGGTAGAGAATTTCCCCGACATAATGGACTACAATTACACCGCAACGGTCGAGGACAGCCTCGACAGGATAGCGGGGGGTGAAGAGAACTGGAAAGAGTATCTTTCCGAGATTTATCCTCCTTTCCATCAGACGGTTGAGGAAAAGATGCACGACGGGCAGTACCAGCATTCCGAAAGGGTGATAGGAGTCGACCCCGCCGACGGGATGCAGATAGTCGCGAAGTTCGGGCAGTATGGCCCCTATGTGCAGAAGGGAGAAGGTGAAAACCGCCGCTACGCGAGCCTGGAGAAGGGCCAGCTGATAGAAAGCATCACCCTCGGCGAAGCGATAAACCTGCTGGCATTCCCCCGTGTTGCCGGAAGCTTTGAAGGCAATGACATTATAGTTACCAAGGGCAAGTTCGGCCCGTACATCAAGTGCGGAAGCCTGAATGTGACCGTTCCGAAGAAGGCTGATCCCTACACCATTTCGGAGGAGGAGTGCATCGGCCTCATCATGGAGCAGAAGGAAGCGGTTTCGGTGAACAATGTGCTCAGGGAATTCAAAGGCGCGGACATCAGCGTGATATCCGGCCGCTACGGCCCGTATATCAAGAGCGCCGGCAGCAATTACAAGATTCCCAAGGACAGGGACGCGGCAGCCCTTACGCTGGAGGAGTGCAGGGAGATAATCGCGACCGCGGCATCCGCCCCCGCGAAGAAGCCCTACCGCAAATTCAAGAAAAAATAAGATATGGGAGCTTATCAAATCGACGACATCGACCGCAGGATACTGTCATTTCTGGTGAAGGATGCCAGGATGCCTTTCCTGGAGATAGCCCGCGAGTGCGGGGTGTCCGGCGCGGCAATACACCAGAGGGTGCACAAGCTTGAGAATGCCGGAGTGATTACGGGATCGCGCCTGCTCGTGAAGCCGAGTTCCCTCGGGCTGAACGTGTGCGCCTTCGTGAGCATTTCCATTACCGAGGCCAGCAAGTACCAGGAGGTGACTGAAGCTATCAAGAAGATTCCGGAAATCGTTGAGTGTCACTTTGTTACCGGCAGCTCGTCGATGCTCGTGAAGCTTTACTGCATCGACAACGACCACCTGATGAGCGTGTTGCTGAACACGATTCAGAATATCCCCTACGTGCAGTCCACCGATACGATGATTTCGCTCGACCAGGCTTTCGAGCGTCAGGTATGGGTTAAGGATTTCAAGAGCACCAGTTTCCGTTCAGCCTCTGCGAAGCCTGTCAAGAAGTAAATAGGATTCCGCCGTCTCGAGGTCTTCGGGCGTGGTAATCTTCAGGTTTTTCCGTTCTCCTTCAATGAAAGAGAGCGGAATTCCGTATCTGTCCGCCACCGAAGCGTCGTCGGTAAAAGAAAGGTCGAAGGGCTGGCGGTAGGCGGCCTTGAGTTCTTCGGAAAGGAACATCTGGGGTGTCTGCGCCCCGAAGATGCGGCTCCTGTCCGGGTCGGGTTCCGCGGAGCGCACGAGGGTGCCGTCCGGCCTGCGCTCCAGGCTCTTGAGGGTGTCGGTTACGGGGACGACGGGTATCAGGGCCCTGCATTCTTCCATCCGTGAGAACATTTCGCGTATGAGGGCCTTGCCGACGAGGGGCCTCACTCCGTCATGGACGGCGACTATGGCTCCGTCCGGCACCCTGGACAGCGCGTTCTTTACGCTGTGGAAACGGGTGAATCCTCCCTTTACCATGGCTTGCGGAATGTCGAAGGAATATTCGCTGCAGAGATTCTTCCAGGTGGCGAAATGCGCTTCGGGAAGCACGCATACGACCTTGACGTCGGGGCAGGCGTCCACGAAAGCCGTGATGCTGCGCTGCAGGACGGGAATCCCGTCCAGCGTCAGGAACTGCTTGGGCGTGTCGGACCCCATTCTGGTTCCGCTTCCTCCGGCAGTGAAGATTACATACTTTTTTCTTTCCATAATGCAGACCGTAGGCAAAATTAAGTAAAATTTGTTATATTTGTTTGGTTATTATTTTTTGAAACATAATGGGATTTTCTTTTTTGAACCAGGAACTGGCAATCGACCTCGGAACCGCCAACACCGTCATCTACCAGAATGACGAGATAGTGCTGGACGAGCCGAGCATCGTCGCCATCGACAATAATACGAACAAGTGCATAGCTATAGGCCAGAAGGCCAAACTGATGCAGGAGCGCACCAACCCCGGCATCAGGACCATCAGGCCTCTGCGCGACGGCGTGATCGCCGACTTCAACGCCGCCGAAATGATGATTCGCGGCTTCATCAAGCAAGTGAACAGCAAGCGTCACAGCCTCTTCACTCCAAACCTGAAGGTCGTGGTAGGCATTCCTTCCGGATCCACAGAAGTTGAAATACGCGCCGTGCGCGACTCTTCCGAACATGCCGGAGGGCGCGACGTGTTTCTTATCCATGAACCTATGGCATCCGCACTCGGAATCGGCCTGGACGTGCTTGAACCCAAGGGCAGCATGGTCGTGGACATAGGCGGGGGCACCACCGAAATCGCCGTCATCTCCCTCGGGGGCCTGGTGATTCAGGACAGCATCCGCACCGCGGGCGATGTGTTCACTTCCGACATCCAGTACTATCTGCGTCAGCAGCACAACATCAAGGTGGGAGAGATTACCGCCGAAAAGATAAAGATAGCCGTAGGCGCCGTCATCCCCAATCTGGACGAAGCTCCGGAGCCTTTCATCGTGCGGGGCCCCAACATCATGACCGCCCATCCGGTCGAGGCCACCATCACCCACGACGAGATTGCCCACTGCCTCGACAAGTCGATAGCCAAGATAGAAACCTCCATACTCCACGTGCTCGAACTGACTCCTCCCGAGCTCTACTCCGACATCGTGGACAACGGTATCTATCTTTCCGGCGGCGGGGCGCTCCTGAGAGGGCTCGACAAGCGCCTCTCCGACAAGGTCAACATCCCCTTCCACGTTGCGGAAGACCCGCTGCATGCAGTGGGACGCGGAACCTGCCTTGCCCTGAAGAATACGGAAGGATATCCTTTCCTCATGAGATAAACCCCCATGGCCGACAGCAGGAAAAGGAAAAGCGTTGTAGCAGCTGCGGCAGTCTTCGTCATATTGGAGATTGCCGCAATCTTTATGCTCAGCGGCAGCCGCAGCCTGCAGGACATCTGGATAAACAAGGCATCGCACCGCACTCTCGCCACCCTATGGCGAAGCGGCGAAAGCGTGCGCAACTACTTCTCCCTGGACAAACAGAACAAGTCTCTCACCACCGACAATCTCATCCTTTCCGCCCGCATCAGGGAACTCGGAGCGGAGGCCGGTACCCCCGGAAAAGAGTTGGCGGATACCGTTTTCGGGCATTTCCGCTATATTCCCGCCACTATAGTCAAGATGAGCCGCAACACCCAGCACAATTATATCATCCTCGACAAAGGCTCCGCCGACGGGATACGCCCTCAGTCCGGAATCATAACTTCCAACGGCGTGGTGGGCGTGGTGCATCTGGTGGATGAACATTATTCCTATGGCATCACCCTGATGAACCCCATGCTCAGCGTGAGCGCGCGTGTCGGGAAGGCAGGGCCGGTGGCTACGCTGGGATGGGACGGGCACAGTTCGAACGGGGCGGTGCTCAGGAACCTCCCCCTGCACCACAGCATTGCCAAAGGCGACACGGTGTGGACGAGCGGATTCTCATCGGTGTTCCCCAACGATATCCCCATTGGGGTTGCCGACAGGGTGAGGATGGTGGACGGAAGCCTGAACGAGGCCGACGTGGAGTTGTTCCAGGATTTCGGAGCCCTCCGCTACGTGGTGATTATCGACAATCTCGACAGGGACGAGATAAGCGCCCTGGAAAAGGAGGCCGTGCAATGACGAGGCGTTTCGTTTTTACCTACCTGGTGTTGTTCGCCATACAGATAGTGCTTGCCAACTACCTGAATTTCGGTCCGTACTTCATATTGTGCTGGTTTCCGGCCATGATACTCTGCCTGCCGGTCACTTTCAGCACGGTCTCCGTGCTGCTGGTGGCCTTCGTTACAGGTTTCGTTGCCGATTTCCTCACGACGGGGACCATAGGCATCACGATAATCCCGCTGCTTGTGGTGGCATATTCCCGCAATACCGTGATTCGCATGGTCTTCGGAAGCGAACTGCTGTCGCGGCGCGAAGACGTCTCCATCCATAAACAGGGTGCCGCGAAAGTGTCCCTCGCCCTGCTGATAGTCTCCCTTGTCTATTTCTCGATTTATGCAGTAATCGACGCTGCGGGAACTTATCCCGCCCTGCTGGTGCTTATCCGCATCGCGGTGTCTACGCTGGTGAGCGTACCGGTGTCGCTCTATGTGGTGGGAGTGCTGTCTCCCAGGGAGGCTGACAGATGGAGGTGAAACGAAGCCGCAATCTTGTGATAGGGCTATGGGTGGTGATTGCATTGCTGCTCTGCCGTATTTTCTATATCCAGATAATAGACAGTTCCTACAAGCGCGACGCCCGGAACAATTCTATGGTTTACACCACCATTTATCCTCCCCGCGGAATAATATACGACCGCAACGGAGAGGTGCTGGTGGGCAACCGCATCTGCTACGACATAATGGTGACCCCCCGCGAGGTGAAAGCCTTCGACACCCTCGCTCTGGCATCGGTGCTCGACCTCGACGCTGACTGGATACGGTCTCAGATGGAATACTACGGCAAGTACCGGTCCCGCATAGGCTTCCGCACCGTCCAGTTCGCCAAGCAGGTGCCGGTGGAGAGGTACATGAAGTTCGCGGAGAGGGCCTACGACTTCCCTGGATTCAGTGCGCAGGTGCGTACATTGAGGGAATATCCGTTCAATGCGGGAGGCAATCTGCTGGGCTATGTGTCCGAAGTGAACGATTCCGACATACAGAAGGATCCGGACGCCTACCGCAGCGGCGACTACATAGGCAAGACGGGCCTGGAGGCTGCCCGCGAGCAGGAGCTCAGGGGAGAGAAGGGATACCATGTGTACCTGCGCGATTCCCGCAACAAGGTGCTGAATTCCTACAAGGACGGGGAGTTCGACAAGGAGGCTGTCCCCGGAAAGGACATAGTCACCACCATCGACGCCCACCTGCAGCAGTACGGGCAGGAGCTTATGAACGGTAAGAAGGGGAGCCTGATAGCGATAGAGCCTTCCACGGGAGAGATACTCGCAATGGTGTCCAGCCCGTGCATAGACGTGGACGTGCTCTCCGACATCGGCCGCCATTATGCCGAGATTGCCGCCGACCCCGGAAAACCCATGTTCAACCGTACAGTACAGGCCTCCTATCCCCCCGGATCGGTATTCAAGCTGGTGAACGGCCTGATCGGCCTTCAGGAAGGAGTGCTCGAACCCTGGTACCAGTATCCCTGCAGCCATGGCTATGCCTATACCAAGAGCCGCAAGCTGGGCTGCCACGGGCACCGCAGCCCCCTGAATCTCGAAGATGCGGTGATGATGAGCTGCAATGCCTACTTCTGCCATGTGCTCAAAAATCTGCTGGAGAATCCCGATTACGATTCGGTGGACGACGCTTTCGACAAATGGCGCGAATATGTGCTGAGCTTCGGTTTCGGGCAGAAACTGGGCAGCGACGTCCCTTATGAGCTGGGCGGCAACATCCCCACATCCAAACTATACGACAAGCGTTACGGCAAGCGCAGGTGGAAGACTTCCAATGTGATATCCCTTTCGATAGGCCAGGGGGAAATCGGCGCCACGCCACTCCAGATTGCGAACCTTGCCGCGATAATGGCTAACAGGGGATATTATTACATCCCCCATATCGTCAAAGATTCCGACAGCCTCACGATAGACCAGAAGTACAAGGAAAAGCACTACACCATGGTGGATACCACGCAGTTCCCTAAGGTGATAAACGGCATGTGGAAGGCTGTGAACGGCGGTCCGGGGGCCGGAGGAACGGCGGGAATGGCATGTGTGCAGGGTCTGGACATCTGCGGGAAGACGGGCACGGCACAGAATCCGCACGGGGCCGACAATTCCGTGTTCATCTGCTTCGCCCCGCGCGAAAATCCGAAAATTGCGGTGGTGGGATACATAGAAAACGCAGGCTGGGGCGGCTCCTGGGCATGCCCCCTTGCGTCGCTGCTGATAGAGAAATACCTGCTCGGGGGCACCACGCGTCCCGAGTTGGAAGAAAGGATGATGAAAACTACTTTCAATGTACGGGGGAACTGACAGAGGCATAAAAGGAACGATAGACTGGACTCTGATCCTAATCTATCTGGTGCTGGTCTTTATAGGCTGGCTGAACGTGTATGCCTCCATCCATAGCCCCGACATGGGCAACGCCCTTTCCTTCGGGCTTCGCAGCGGGAAGCAGTTCGTGTGGATAATGACGGCTTTCGCGCTGGCCCTGGTGATACTTTTCGTGATTAACCCTAAACTCTGGGAGGTGCTGGCAACGCCGGGGTACCTGATAGTGCTGGTGCTGCTGGTGGCGGTAATCTTCGTCGGTTCCACGCATAAAGGCTCACATTCATGGTTTTCCATAGGGCCCGTGAGTTTCCAGCCGGCGGAGATATCGAAGATAACCACTTCGCTGCTGCTGGCGGTGATGATGAGCCGGCAGAATTTCTCCCTCCGGACATGGAGGGGGTTACGGACGGTGGCGCTGATAATAGGCATCCCCATGCTGGTGATTCTGGCGGAGAATGAGACGGGTTCCGCACTGGTTTATACGGGGATGCTGTTTGTGCTTTATCGCGAGGGGCTTCCAGGCTTAGTGCTGGTTCTCCTCGGGCTATGCATAGTTTTCTTCATTCTGACGCTCAAGACTTCCATCCTGGTTTCGCTTATAGTTCTTGCTGTGATAGGGATTCTTGCGCTCTGGTTCTTCCTCCGAAATACCAGGCCATTGTCGCGGGAGAGGCGTTCTTCGCTTTGGCTGCTCGCCCTTTCGGTGCTGGGATTCGCCGGTCTCGTGTTCTCGACAGACTTCGTTTTCAACCATGTGCTGCAGGATCATCAGCGGCTGCGCATCGAGGTGCTTCTGGGCCTGAAGGACGATCCGATGGGGGTGGGGTACAATGTGCGCCAGTCCATGATAGCGATAGGTTCCGGCGGCCTGTTCGGCAAGGGTTTCCTGAACGGAACGCAGAATACCGGAGGCTTCGTGCCCGAGCAGAGTACGGACTTTATTTTCTGCACGGTGGGTGAGGAATGGGGTTTTGTCGGATGTCTGGTCGTGCTGGTCCTGTACGGCTTGCTGATTACCCGTATCATCCGCGATGCCGAGCGCGCCCGCGAGAGTTTTACCCGAATCTACGGCTATTGCGTCGCCGCCTGCTTCTTCATGCATCTGTTCATAAATGTGGGTATGACGATAGGAATAATGCCCGTCATCGGCATCCCCCTGCCTTTCCTGAGCTACGGCGGATCCTCCCTCTGGGCCTTCACGGTGCTGCTCTTCATTTTCATCGCCCTCAACAAGCAGGAAAAGAAATATTTTTAGTTATCTTTGCACCTTGACCGGCAGCGGCTCCCCGCTCCGGCTCCCGCCTTGGTGGTGGAATGGTAGACACGAGGGACTTAGACATAATTTGAGTGCACTCTCTGAAAAGAGAGATGTAGAATGTCGTAAATTCAAGGGAACCTTAACGGGTAGCGCCGATGGTAATCTTGAGCCAAGCCTTCAGACGAAGGAAGGTGCAGAGACTAGACACGACACACCTACGGGACAAGATGTCCTATGGTGAAGGAATAGTCCGGACCACAAACAGGAATGGTGGCGAAAGCCATAGTGGCAAGAAAATCCCTTGGCCCGAAACGGCCGTGCGGGTTCG
>CAJONC010000018.1 GCA_905235675.1 uncultured Bacteroidales bacterium
CGTGGAGAACATCATAGAAATCCCGCGTATGACCGTACAACGGGAGCAATTCAAGGCCGAATACAAGTGGTTTGACCTCGATACCCGGATAGGCTTTGATTACCCCTCAACCCCGGAAGAAATCATTCGCCAGGGTCTCGTGGACAATGTGACGGAAATCATGAGCGTAGAATCGGGCCGTACCTACGACGACCCGGTGGACCAGATTGTCTCCGAACTCATCAACTACGATGACGTTGACTATGATGAGAACGCAGATCTGCTCTATTATCTGGCCGAAGCCGCCTACAAAGCCATCGAGGAACACGCAGACAACAAGAAGGATGCTCCCAGAATCGTGTACAACTTCCGCAAGGGAATCGCTAAGACCATTTACGAACAGATGAAGGCCCACTTCGTCATAGAGTCCCTGGGCTATTCCAAGCCCAAAGTCCTGCCTTTCACCGGAATCGTACAGCAGCACCTTATCGCCGTAGAAGGATTTGGACGCATCGACTACCGCACCGTCGTAAAGCCGGCTCTGGTCCGCAAGTTCATCTACACCGGTTTCTTGAAGTCCTATTACACGGAAAGCAAGTTCGACAGCACGACAGAACTGGACTTCGCCAATGTCCTCGAAACCGACAGCGCAGTCCTCCGCTGGCTCCGTCCGGCACCCACCCAGTTCAACATCTATTGGGGCAACGGCGCACACCGTTACGAACCCGACTTCGTGGTCGAAACCGCTGATGCCATCTACCTGGTGGAAACCAAAGCGGCCAATAACCTTGAAGATCCGGATGTTCTGGCCAAGAAGAAAGCTGCCCTGGAATACTGCAAAAACGCCAGTGAATACACCGCAGCCAACGGCGGCAAACCCTGGAAATACGCCCTCCTCGCCCACGACGTCGTGGTCCGTACCTCCAGTTTCCAATACCTGATGGCCTTCGCATAATACCCGATAACCATTAAAAGGTGCTGGTATTTTCGTTTATTCAGCCCTTTACTGATTAGGCTCTGCCACATTGTCAGTCGCCTTTATAGGGAATACTCTTTGTGAATGATAATGATGATTATTGTTTAGTTTATGGATAATAAACCTCGCAACATCGTCGTAATTCTTGGTAATGGCTTCGACCTTGACCTCGGCCTCAAAACGTCCTACAAGGACTTTTGGGAATCCAAATTTTGTCCAAAGCATTATCCAGCGCCACTTATCAACCACTTAAATCAACAATGGCCCGATAACCTTGAGGCCGTTAAATGGTATGATCTGGAGAATGAACTATTAAACTATTATAACTCAATTGAGGATCCATATAATCCAAGAGATTATATCACTGATAAAGAAAAAGATTATCTAAAACAGTTAACGCCATACCTGCTGAAATATGGGGTACCATCTGATAAAGTAGATATAGCCAATTCTTTACTTGAAAAAGGGGTTATCCGTTATCGTGGGGACACGTTATGCACATATGATTGCCCTTTTCAAGAAGAGGCACAAATGCCACCCATAGAAAGAGATAAAAAGGCATTATCCATAATAAAAGAGAGGCTTTGCGATTATTTAAAAACTCTCTCTAAACCAGAACAAAGTGCTAATTCCTGTGCATCCTACCTAATGTCAGCAATTAATAGATGCAAAGAGAAAGGACACATTGTAGATCTTTTCACATTTAATTACACAGATGTGAAATTCAATAAAAGATACATTCACTATATGCACGGGAATTGCGCGGACGGAAACATCATCATTGGCACAAGAGACGATGTTAATATGGCTTCTACATACGATTTCCTTCAAAAAGGAATGGATGAATATTTCTCATATTGTATCTGCATTAAAGGATGCTGATGAGGTCATCATCTTTGGTCATTCTTTGGGAGAGAATGATCGCCAATATTTCGCGCCTTTTTTCCTCAAACAGACCAACTACGATAATCCAATTAAGAAGGACATTACTATCTTTACTCGCGATACTGGTTCTCAGCAAGAAATCAAAAGAGCCTTACAAAAGATGACAAATGGGAATCTCTCGGGCCTCTTCAGCATAAATCAGCCTACAATCATAAAGACTGCTGACATAGAAGAAGATCGAGAGAAACTCCGTAGTTTCTTAATAACCCACGAGATAAACGAAGACGATACGGATACTATAATTGGCAGATTGCTTTCTAAGCCTAAACAGCAATGAAAACCTCGCACCACCCCAAAAAATTCCGTATAACGGAAAAGGATTTCCTTCTAGCCAATCGCAGGGCGGCGCGGGAGGAGGACATCGCGCTTCACGGGCGGCCGACTTCGTTCCGGAAGGCCCTGCATAAATCCAAAAAGATCTACGACCGCAAGAAATTCAAGAATCTTATATGACAAAAAAGCAAAAAGAACTCATCTCCCGCATCGAAGCGATGGAGGTGCTATAGCATTACGTCGGCGGCTCTCTCAAGATATTCCATTTCTAATCATGTTTTTTCCGAGCGTAAAGAAACGTCTCTTTTCCCGGATTACCAAACCTAATCGGTATTTTTGTGGTAAATCAAGCGGAACTTTTGCGGAGATTTTCCCGCAAGTCAAGGATAATATGGGCAAACAGAGTTACCTACTTGCGAATTCCAGAAAAAGCATTACTTTTCTATTGGTCTGGTAAGACGCGGTATTGCGGGCTAATAAGCCATTAGTGCAAAAATCCTCGCCCGGGGCGGGGCCCACCTTTAGGGTAAACAGATATCGAGCAGGACTGAGGTTTTTCATTTTACTTCCAGAGCAATGATACACTTCGGGCTAAAAGGGCTTCATGAATTGAAGGCAGGTAATGCCTACCTTAAATAGAATCAAAATGAATGTCGACTACAAGACCTATTATCTGCGAAATATGTCCCCTTTCCCCGGTCGTCTCAGAATAAATAGAAAAATCCGATGGAAGAGGTAGTTCCCGCGTTGAGGGTGAACTGGGACTCGGAGAAATCATATCCGAGGAAACCCAGGCAGAAATCCATGCTGATGTGGTCCGTCAACTTTATCATTATCCCGGGCGCGAAATCAAGGGTAAATCCGGTATATTTGTCTTTGGTTATAGCTTTCCTGCCACCGTAAAAACACAGGCAGTTGTCGACATAGAATCCCACCTGTCCCCACGTGAAGGGAACGTAACGGAGGTAAGGCGCCACCTCCCAGCTCATGTTGCCTACTCCGAATGTGTTTGTTCCTGTCAGGTATGAAGTTTCGTTCGCATAAGACAGGACGGCGCCGACATACAGGTTATCCGAAAAGCAATAACCGAAATCCGGAGAAAAGGCGAACCCCGCATCAAGATCCTTCGCTTTGGCAAAGCCGATTTCTCCTCCGATGTACCAGTTCTGGGCGAAAGCGCTGAAGCCGACAAGAGTGGCGACAATGACAGTAAAAAGTTTCTTCATTTCCGTAAGTTTTAATTTGAGTCCGCAAATTAACGCTAATTGTCTTCCATCAAAGCAACAATCATTTCCTTATTTTTCTGTCCACTTTTCTGTCCACCGTGGTCAGATTGTACATACAGCGAAGGTATATAGACAAGAGATACCACATGTGCAAAATTTGCACATATGGGTATAGATGAAGACCAAACCTACGTTACAGAGCTGTTCAACCTCGATGTCATCATCTCCGTAGGCTACCGGGTCAAGTCCCAACGTGGCACTCAGTTCCGTATCTGGGCAAACTCTGTTCTCAAGGACTATCTCATAAAAGGCTATGCCGTCAAGAGCGACCTGGTCCAGCAGAAGTATGACGACCTCAAGGCACTTGTAGACGTAATGGGCCGCACAATGGGATATCTTAACTCCCCCGCCGACGACCAGATCCGGTCCATCTTCGATGTGGTCAGGGACTATACTTATGCCCTGGACACTTTGGACAGCTACGACTACCAGAATCTGGGGATAAGGGCAACCCGCAAGGAATACTTCCATGCTACATACGACAATGCTATGGAAGTCATTCACAGCCTCAAGGCCAAGTTTGGCGGAAGCGACCTGTTCGGCCACGAGAAAGACCAGTCCTTCCATAGTTCAATCGGGCAGATCTACCAGACTTGGGACGGCAAGGACCTGTACCCCTCCGTCGAGGCCGCAATGCTGCTCTATCTTGTGGTCAAGAATCATTCCTTCACGGATGGAAATAAACGCATCGCCGCCACCCTCTTCCTTTGGTTCATGGAAAACAATCACATCCTTTATGCTCCAGACGGCCATAAACGCATAGCAGACAATGCATTGGTCGCACTCACTTTAATGATTGCAGAAAGTAAGACAGACGAGATGGACATCATGGTTAAAGTAGTTGTAAATCTTATAAATGGAGATAATCAATGACGAAGAACATCAGCCTTTTCCAGAACAAGTTCTCGGGAGAGAACCTATTCTTCATAGTAGTTTCTTCATTTCCTCTTCATCAGGGAGCAGTTCTTTCAACTGTTCCTGGTTGGTAGTATAGGTCGCCACACCGGTAATCTTGCAACACGTATTCAACGAAGGTTTTGTCGGCGTCCTTGCAGAGAATAATGCCCAGCGGCGGATTCTCCCACTCCAGACGGTCATCGTCATCTATGACGTGGAGATAATGCGACAATTGCCCGAGATAACTGGGCTTGAACTTACCCTTCTTGAGTTCTACAACCACGGTCGCCCGGAGAATCCGGTTGAAGAAAAGCAGATCCACCCAGTTGTCGTGCCCCAGTTTTTCATAATGGACCTGGCTTCCGGAGAAGGTGAATCCCTTGCCGAAAGTCATGATGAAGTTCTTGACATTGTTGACAATCTCTTTCTCAATCACCCGTTCATCAATGTCCTCGTCACGCTCGCCAAGCTGTTCCACGTTGATGTAGTCTAGCAAGTACTCATCTTTGAACATTTGTATGGCCCTGAAGGCCTGCTTGTAATCCGAGATTGTTTGGGAGAAGTTGTTGGGAAGGGTACCTTGCTTGTGAAAAGTATCTTCAGCTATCTTCTGCTCAATCTCCTCGACCTTCAGATGCTGGTCATAGCAAAGCTGGATATAGTATTTGCGTTCTTCTAGCGTCTTTGCCTTAGCAAGAATAGCAATATGATGAGTGAAACCAATGCTAAAGAAGGCCGCAAGAGGAAGTTCTGCTGCTGAGAAAGCCATCAGTTCTTTCTCGGAATCAATTTTGGCAGTTGCAACTGCCAAAATATTGTTCTCTTCTATTTCGGCAGTTTGGACTGCCAAATTAGAATCAAGGACACTCCATTGCTCATAGAAGGTCCTCATGTTGCGAAGATTTCGTGGAGAGAACCCGCGAAGTCCGGGCATCTCGGCAGATAACTGGCGGCTGATGGTCTCAATGGCATCCTTGCCCCAGAACCCTGCACGCGAGTTATTCGAAATATACCGTCCGATACCATAGTACAAGGCAAGTTGCTCCTGGTTTACACCAGCAAGCGCCCTCGCTTGACTCTTTAGGATAGCCGCCTTAATCTGTTGAACGGCATCATTGTATTTTGGGCTCAATTTATCATCCATAAACAACTCAATTATCAAATCTCTATTACTTTTCCAGGATAGAAGTCGTGTCCTTCTCCTGCATGGTTCACATAGCCTAGTTGGTTGCAAATCACCTTTGTATTTCCGATGGTCTGGTCTATATTTGAATGGGAGTGTCCATATATCCAGGCATCGATATCCCTAAATTCTATGAATTTGTCAAGGTTGGCACAAAATGCATCGGTTAATGGTGAATTCTGGTACTGCGGAGCAACGCAACTTCTTGCGGGGACGTGATGCGACACAACTACTTTGTGTTTCTCATCGGCTTCCAGCGCCTTGTCAAGAAAATCCAGACACTTTATATGTATAGCATTGGTGTCGTCGGGCGTCAGCAATCGTTTCCCGCATTTGATTCTGTAGTAGTCATTTAACGAGCTGCGGACGGCGTTCTTGTTAGGGTTTGTAATCACCGACCAGAGTGTCGTCAGGTAAAAGGCGACATCTCCGATCCGTACTGCCTGATTTTGGAAATATCCGACATTGTTTCTCAGCATCCAGTACCACGAGTCCCCCCGCTCCATAATATCAGTGTAGTTGTAGTACTCGTGATTGCCTGGGACTACAAGGGTGTATTGGAAATGGTCGGCACACCAATCCCAAAATGGCAGGTGGGTTATGGCCGTATTGTCCAGATAATAGATATCCCCGGCAAGGACCAGAATATCCCCGACCACGGGCAGAGGATTGTTCTCGATGTAGTTCATATTGTCCCGCAACTCCAGATGCAGGTCAGATGCGTATTGTATCTTCATAGCCACGAATAATCAGCATTTGGTATAAATCAATTCATAGCGTTCCGAGTTGGATTCATCTTCAAAGATTCCCTGTAGGAACCTAAATTTGAAGCATAGGAATCGTAGTTCCTCCAATTCCTCCTGACATTCCTCTATACTGCGTTTACAATCAAAGATGTCCTCTTCAATCTTATCATATAAATCAGCGTTTGCCTTAACAATCCTTGCCTCGTAGCGCTCTATATCCTCTTTTCTACCAGAAATAATCCTCTCGTAAGAAGAGATCTCTTCGTTATAGTAATCTATGACTTCCTTCAACAAATCATTTGTCAAAGGCTTGGGGTCTTCAGACCATGGCAAAACACTAAGTTGCCGGCTGGGAGTAGTTGACAGATAAAATAACTCGCAACCAAAAGTTTCGACCACAGCATTGTTATAATTTCGAACCTCCTCATAAATGGCATTCACTTCTTCTTTACTTTTTCCCTCCAGTTCCTCACCCGTCGGGTCGTCACGAAAAGATAAAAGCTGGGCTGCTTTCTCTCTTAGGTATACCGATGTGTACTCACTCATAATGTAATGTTTAAAAATATTCCTTTGCTAAAAATATATCAATTCAATACATTCTGCAAATTTTCTTACGCCAAACGTATTAAAATAATGAAAATATTCCATATCTTTGCAGAAGTAATACACGAAACGTATGGACTTCAAACGTATAGAACGACGCATTTTCCTCGCAGACCTCAATTCGGAAATGCTGGAAAAAGGAATCACACAGAAGGAACTGGGCAAGTATCTCGGAATACGGCCAAGTCAACTGTCATTATGGCTCAGCGGCAACAGAGGAATGAGCCTGGATAACCTCATCCGCATTTCAAACGCCGTAAAAGGGTGGGAGACGAGGTATGACCATGTATTGAATGAGCCTTCTATAGAATACGGGGAACCAGTGCAGAGTCTGGGTTTTCTCATAAAAAAGCATCTCAAGCAGCAGGGAATGGCCCAGAAAACACTCGCCGACAGAGTCGGAACAAGTCAGTCAAGAATCAGCGAATACGTCAGAGGTGCCGTCACCCCCTCTCTCGGTGTCGCCGCCCGCATCTGCAGAGAACTCCAAATTGACCCAAAAAGGTTTGTCGATGCCTGCAGCAGGCTGTAGACAAAGACAGATTGCTATGCATGGTTTCGACCGGAATCTGATAATCAGAGAGATGGCCGATCAGGTCGGCCATGACGGGAACGATTGCATCGCCCGCGGCAATGACGAGAAGATACTCGAACTGAAACAGCTATTGCACTGTTACGAATGCCGCAGGAAGGCCGTCGACGGCAACTCCGACCACATTCTGTTTTCCGTCGGTGCGGACGCGTATTCTTGCAGTCCCGTTGCAGGCCTGGACATAGCTGCTTCCGCCTGCCGTACCCTGGTTTGCAATCAGTCTCCCCTCGCCTGCAAGGGTGAAGCGTACGTACTTCTTGCTGTCCAGGCAGGGAACGCCGTCCGCATCGACCAGACGGACATTCACCTGGCAAACGCCTTCAGAACAATCGGAAACATTCAGTTCAATCCTTGCCTCCTTCCCCCACTTCCGTGTCTCGTACTCCTGCACTATTTCGTCTTCGACCGTTGTACGGCCCTTGCGGGCAACGACTTTAAGAGTGTTGACTCCTTCCTTGTAAACGCAGTTCCATCGCAGTCCTGCGGCGGGGAAATCCTGTGAATCGCGTTTTCTTACACCCTGGCTTACTCCATTCAGGAACAGTTCCGCGCTGTCGCAGTTTGAATATACCAGCACTTCCTTGAGATCGCCTTCGTTCCCCCAGCGCACAGGCCAGGTATGGCCGTAAATATGAACCATAGGCTTTTCAGTCCAGTACGACTGGAAAACATAGTAGCTTTCCTTGGGAGTGAAGTCTCTTTCTATCACCCCCTTCTGGTTGACGTAAGGAACAGGATTTTCCGGACGCACGGGCGTGGAGAAATCCTTGAACGGCCAATAGGCTGTACCTGTCAGCCAGGGCATGGTCTCCTGCTCCTTGAGATGCCAGTCAATCAGGCGTACTATGTAGCTTTCAGACCAGTCTCCGTCCCTCGAAGCACGGTTCTCGCCTCCGTACAGACTGGCGTCCCCCGCGCGTTCGTCCGCCTGTCCGGAACTGATGCCCCTTAGATTGGCGAAAACATTCTCCGAATGGCGCCCAGCATGGCTGTCCCCTCCCCATTCCACATGAAGGAATCGGGCGACCTTGGACATTTCTTTCTCCGAAACGCTCTTGTAGTCCGTATAAAGGCCCCTGTACCATCCTGCCCAGATGGAAGGCGAATAAACGTCAACTATATCGCTGCAGAAAGCACAGCGGCGTATGGCCGTTTTCCTTTCACTGTCGAGACTGTGGGCAAGCTCGTTCAGTTCGCCCATGAAGGCACGTATCTTTTTCCTGTCGAATTCAGGGAAGTCTCCGGGCCAGTCGTTTTCGTTGCCGAGCCCCCAGATAATTACGGAAGGATGGTTGTAGTGCTGGGTAATCATGTTCCGGAGCATCCTTCTTGCCTGCTCCTTATATTCCTCTCCTCCGAGTCCGCCGCGGCACCAGGGAATCTCTTCCCAGACGAGTATCCCGAGCGAATCGCAGAGATCCAGAACAATTTCGGATTGCTGGTAATGGGCAAGGCGGATGAAATTTACGCCCATCTCCTTCATCATCAGCATCTCCTTCCGTATCATGTCTTCAGTCATGGCGGCGGCGGCGCCTGCATGGTCCTCGTGCCGGTGTGTACCGCGCAGAAGCAGCCTTTTTCCATTCAGAAAGAACGGACCTTTTTCCTCGAACAGGAAGGTCCTTAGGCCGAAATGTTCAACGGCGGAGAAATCTCCAATCGACAGTTCACAGGTATACAGCCTTGGGTCCGTATCATTCCAAAGCTGAGGTTTTTTGATTTCGACTGTTTTGTCAAAACGGCTTCCTTCCCCTTCCGCAGTGGCTACAAGATTCCCCTGCGGGTCCAGAATCCTTGCTTTTACTGTGGCCCCAGCATCAGAATCAGGGCAGTACAGGTCCGCGGCGATATTCACGTTCCAGCTTTTGCCTTTTGCGGCAGGTTCGGCGTGAATCGCTATGCGGCTGAAAGATACGGCAGGGACGTAGACAAGATTCACATAACGGTACAAGCCCCCGTATAGATTGAAGTCCGACAGGTCGGAAGGAATCATTTCAGTATCCCTTGAATTGTCGCAACGGACTGAAATCCAGGCTTCTGACGAGCCTGCAAGCAGGTCCGTTATATCCACGGACCATCCGTCGTAACCCCCTGTATGGCTTCCGGCAAGTTCGGTGTCCACATATACTTGCGTCTTCTGCCCCGCTCCTTCGAATTCGAGAAGGGTACGTCCTCCCTGATAGGGGTTTTCGAACTTTAGCTTCCTGCGATACCACCCAGGTCCCTGGTAATAATTTACATCGGGATCCACGGCATCCTCAGCGTTGAAACAATGCGGGAGGGTGACCTGTTCCCATATCGGCACACTTTCGGAACTTCCTTTCGGAGAAGGCCGCACAGCCTCCCACGGGCTTCCAAGGTCGGACCGGAGGAACTCCCATCCATCGTTCAGGCGTATTTTTCGGGATGCGGGAACCGTGGAGGAAAAGGCTTCAAGGCATATCATCGAAGCGGCTAACAGAATAATTGTCTTCTTCATAGCCGCAAATATAACTAATTATCCGATGCCACCCTGCGAAGGTATGAATTTACTGCCAGCTGAAATGAGTTCCAGTTCGGCGCAGACGGAGACCGGCCACCCTGAAAGAGGGTGACCGGTCCGAAAATTCCGTTGATATTGAATCCTTTAGCTCAGGTCCGCACGGGCCATGGCGTCCTTGTAGTACTTCTGGTTGACGAAGACGTCCTGCTTGTAAGGATTGATGTGACGCTTCTTTGAAGTGTAGCAGATGTAACCGAGGGCGACTGCATTGGTAACGAGGGCCAGGATGCTCACCACGAGCATTGCGGTGGGATTGGCAGCCACGCTGTCCACAGTCGTTCCAACAGCTGCGAGGTCGCCGCCGGCAGCCTCATAAATCTGCTTCACGGTCTCCACTCCCTCAGGATACTGCACGGGCAGGGTTGCCCAGCTGTACCACTGCTGACCGTTCTTGAAGGTTTCCTGGAAGAGAGGCAGGCACTGCGCGAACATGCACCAGATTGCGAGGGTGTTGGCGCGGTTCTGAATCCATCCTCCGCGGTTCCAGCAGAGGGCTGCGATGGTGGGAGCGAGGAGCAGGCCGATACCGCAGAACCATGCGTGGGTAGGCAGGCAGTTGTAGGTGTATGCGAAGTTCCAGATGTCGTAGACCACGATGTAGACCCAGGTCATGTCGGCCCAGACCATGTCTTTCTTGTCCTTTGAAGGATAGACGCTCCACCATGCGGTCATGCAGAGGATGTTAAGGATACCCGCGATGCCGTTGAATACGTTGTGCCAGCCGCCGTAGAGCCACACTCCTTCACTTGAAAGCCACCAGCAGTTCCATCCTTTGATGGCGGATTCGAAGTCGGAAGCGACTGCAATGAGGATGTTGATTGCCACGATTACAAACGGGAAAGGCTTGAACCAGTGCTTTGCGCCTATCCCCCATTTGTACTTGATCATCATGAAGCCTATGCATCCGGTAAGGGCGGCATACAGCTTGGCGTAGTGGAACCATCCGTTCATGTAGAGATGGGTGATGTTGTTCAGCGCCCAGTCGGCCCCCATGCGTACTCCGATCCCTATCGCGACGAAGTATGCGGTCAGTACGACCGGAATAATGAAGAACATTACGATGCCGCCGGTCTTGGTCCTGCGGGCGAATTCATTGAGGAGAATGAGAGCCAGGATGACTACTATGAGCATTCCCCACTGTGCAAGGGCATTAGCCCCATAAACTTGAAATAGCATAGATAATTATTTAGGGTTATTATATGGTTGCGCGTTTCAGGGCCCTTTCCTTAAGGAGGGCATATACAATCCAGACCGCGGTCAGCACCACGGACATGGGAACGCCCACAGTGAGCATTTCCCTGAGAACGATTTCCCTGCCGCCTTCAAGTCCGAGGGCGGTAAGGAAGGGGAAATTCCATGTGAGTTCTCCGCTGAGGATATGGTCCACTATAAGCATGACCGTGCCTCCCCAGAGCATTTTTTCCAATGCGGGGATGTTGCGCCTGAGTGCACCGGAGGCCGGATCGGCGATTGATTTTGCATTGTGCCTGCGGTAAATGCTCGTGGCAACCGCCTGCACCATAGGTACGATAAAACAGGACATGGTTTTATTCTTTTATTTCTATTTGTTTGATTTCCACTTCATTGCCACGCAAGAGCCAGGTATTTCCCCCTCCGCAGTGCGGACAGGTCTTCCCGTATTGTACGGTTCCGAATTCGCATTTGCAGTCGTCGCACCAGGAAACGGCGGGAATGGTATTGATACGAAGTTCGCTGCCACGCAGGAGTTTTTCCCTGTCGGCGGCCCATCTCCAGCAGTCGGTAAGATATTCCGGAACTATGGTGGACACTTCTCCTATGTCCATTACGACCGTATCGATTCTGTCCACGCCATTCTCCGAAGCCGCCGCCTTGACGTCCCTGATGATGTAGAAGACTATACCCAGTTCGTGCACGGATTATTTCCTTTTGAACAGTATTTTTCCGGTACGCTTTACCATGTATGGAAGTATACCGTCGAACTTGTCTTCCGAAGTACGCATTACGCTGGCTTCCGGATGTACACGGTGCAGATGAATTGCGTCGAATCCGCACTTTGTCGTGCAGATTCCGCAGCCTATGCACTTGTTCTCATCCACCACGGACGCTCCGCAGGAAAGGCAGCGGGCGGTTTCCTTCCGGACCTGCTCTTCGGTGAGCGTGCCGTGATATTCTTCAAAGCGGTTCTTTGCAGCCACCGCTTCGGGAGCCTGACGGGAGCCGTTGTCATAGCTTTCAACAAGTATGTCGCCCTTGTCGAGCTCGATGAAATCGCGGCGGTTGCGTCCTATTGTCATGTGACCGTTCTGGACGAAACGGTGCAGGGATTCGGCAGCTTCCTTTCCCGCTGCAATAGCATCTATCGCGAACTTGGGTCCTGTGAAGCAGTCTCCTCCCACGAAAATGTCCGGTTCCGCTGTCTGGTAAGTCAGTTTGTCCGCCACAGGGTACACACCGCGGAAGAATTCCACCCCGGTATCCTTCAGCAGATCCTTCAGTACCACGGTCTGCCCGATTGCAAATATTATCAGGTCGGCTTCCAGCGTGACGAGCTCGTTCTCGTCATAAGACGGAGCGAACTTGTGATCGGCGTCGAACACCGAAGAACATTTCTTGAAGACTATGCCTGTCACTTTGTCGGTGCCGAGCACTTCCTTAGGGCCCCAGCCCGGGTTGATCAATACACCGTCTTCGCGGGCTTCGGTGCGTTCTTCAAGGGATGCAGGCATGATATCTTCGGTCTCCAGCGACAACATGGTAACCTCGGAAGCGCCGCTTCGCATGGCGACCCTGGCCGCGTCAATGGCAACGTTGCCGCCGCCTACCACCACGACCTTGCCGGAGACTGTCCTGGCGCCGCAGTTGGCTTCGTGCAGGAAGTCTATTGCCGTCATGGTTCCTTTCAGGGTGTCGCCCTGAACGCCCGGCAGCCTTCCTCCCTGACAGCCAATAGCCACGTAGAAGCCCTTGTAGCCTTCTTCCCGCAGCTGGGCGATAGTCACGTCCTTACCCACCTCTACGCCGGTACGGATTTCAACTCCTATCTCCTTCATTATTTCTATTTCCGCCGCAAGCACGTCCTTGCCCAGCTTATAGGAAGGAATGCCATATCGAAGCATTCCGCCGGGTTCTTCGTTACGCTCAAACACAGTCGGCTTATATCCCATTGTGGCAAGATAGTAGGCGCAGCTCAGTCCCGCAGGCCCGCCGCCGATGATTGCTATCTTCTCCTCCCAGCGTTCCTGAGTGTTGGAGCAGATGTTCACCTCGGGAATGAAGCGGGTTTCTGCCTTGAGGTCCTGCTCGGCGATGAATTTCTTGACTTCGTCGATGGCGATGGGCCTGTCGATGGTCCCGCGGGTGCAGGCATCCTCGCAGCGGCGGTTGCATACCCGGCCGCATACCGCAGGGAAAGGATTTTCGCGCTTTATAAGTTCCAGGGCCTCGGTATATTTACCCTCGGCGGCTTTTTTCAGATAGCCCTGTACTGCGATATGCGCGGGGCAGGCGGTCTTGCAGGGGGCGGTACCGGTGGGATAGCAGTTGATGCGGTTTTTGTCGCGATAGTCCTCGTCCCACTTTTCCCTGCCCCATTTGTGGTTGTCCGGAAGCTCATGCTTGGGATACTGCACTTCACCGTGGGAGGTGCAGAGTTTCTGTCCAAGTTTCACGGCTCCTGCGGGGCAGTATTCGACGCAGCGGCCGCAGGCGACGCAATTCTTTTTGTCCACTTCGGCGACATAGGCGCTGCGCGACATGTTGGGAGTATTGAAGAGCTGCGAAGTACGGAGGGCGTTGCATATCTTGACATTGCAGTTGCATATCGCGAATATCTTGCCTTCGCCGTCGATATTGGTTACCTGATGTACGAAGCCGTGGTCCTCGGCTTTCTTGAGTATGGCTATGGCCTCGTCGTAAGTGATATAATGGCCGCGGCCTGTCTCCGCACAGAAATCTGCCATGTCGCCCACGCCTATGCACCAGTCGCGGTAGTCGTCGGCGCAGCCTTCGTCAAGTTTCTTGCGGCCGTAGCGGCAGGAGCAGATACCTACGCTGAGATGCCCTTCATAGCGTTTCAGCCAGTATGAAAGATGCTCTATGTCAATGGATTCGTTTTCCATGGAGATGGCTTTCTCCACGGGAATCACGTGCATGCCAATACCTGATCCGCCCATAGGCACCATGGCAGTGATCTTCTCCAGCGGAAGGAAGGTCATGCGCTCGAAGAACATGGCGAGTTCCGGATGACGGTCCATCAGGTCCACGTTCATGTTGGTATATTCGGCGCTGCCGGGGACAAACATCGGCACCCAGTATTCACGGTCTTCCTTATTGTAGGTCGTTCCGGGAACGGGGCCGTCCTTGGTATACTTGTCGCCATAGTCGAACTCCACCATTCCGAAGTATGCCAGTTTTTCCAGAAGTTCGTTGAACTCTTCGTCCGTTGCCACATATTGTTTCTTGCGGTTCCACTCCACGAGTTCATCGTACTTGTGGTGTTCGCGCACGGTGAAGGGCTTTTTTGAGATGAGGTCGAGCAGGAAGTCCAGCGAGGCTTCCCTGGTCTTTTCGTCCATCTCGTCTTCAAAGATGCAAGCCAGGCCCCAGTATTCAGGGGCTTCTGTCGTCATTTTTATCTTTCCCGGAATGCGGTCCGTAATTTTGCGGACAAGTTTGATAAGTTTAGGATTGGGATTTTCATCCCCAAAGTGTTTGGGAATGAATTTATTTGACATTTCAGGCATAATCAGTTATTTTTCCATTCGTTTACTTCTTTCAGGAGCCAGTCTGCAAAGGCATCTACGCCCTCCCCCGTCTTTGCGCAGACAGGGAGCACCTTCGCTTTGGGATTGCGCATGCGGACATACTCCCTGCATTTCTCCAGGTCGAAATCAAAATAGGGTATTACATCTATCTTGTTCACCAGCACGAGGTCGCAGACGGAAAACATAAGAGGATATTTGAGGGGTTTGTCGTGCCCTTCCGGAACGGAGAGTATCATGGCGTTACGGCAGCTGCCCGTGTCGAATTCAGCAGGACAGACGAGATTGCCGACGTTTTCAAGAATCACAAGGTCCGGATTCTCAGTTCCTAGGCCGTCCAGGCCCTGCCGGGTCATCTCGGCATCCAGATGGCACATGCCTCCGGTATGGAGCTGAATGGACTGTACTCCGGTTGCATCCTTTATCTTAACGGCATCCACGTCGCTGTCGATGTCAGCCTCCATGACCGCAATGCGCAGTTTGTCCTTGAGGAGATTGATGGTGCGGACAAGCGTGGTAGTCTTGCCGCTGCCGGGTGAGGACATCAGGTTAAGAAGATACACGCCCCTGCGTTTGAGTTCCGTTCTCAGGGCGTCCGCATCCTTGTCATTATCTTCGAAAACACTTTTCTTGATTTCGATAACCTTGACAGGGTCCATAGTTTCAGGTTCAGTTTAGCGGTTTATGTGGTTTCCGTCACAATATACGGATTTTCGCCCGAAAATCAAAATCAATTTACCATTTCAGAACAGGCCGGAGGCGTGATGCTCTCGATTCTCAGGCGCAGGGCTCCCGAAGGGGCCTGGGCCTCGGCAATTTCACCAGCCTTTTTACCCATCAGGGCGGCACCTATCGGTGATTTGAACGAAATCTTGCCGGCATCAAGGTCCATCTCGTGGGGGCTGACTATCCGGAAACACATGCGTTGATTTGTCGATAGGTTCGTGAATTCCACAAGGCTCAGAAGGCTTACCCTGTCTTTGGGAAGGGCGTCCGTGTCAAGCACACGTGAATGCTCCAGAACCTTCTGAAGAAAGCGGATACGGCTGATTGGTCTTCCCTTGGATTCGTTTTGCCTCGCGGTATCCGGCATTATCGCTCCGGTCCCCCTGGGCGCTGGTTTCCGCGAGTTCTTCCGTCACCTTGGGATAGACCTCGTCCACAAGATGACGCAGCTCGGCGGCAAGCTCGTCGAATCGCTCTTTTGACAGATATTCCATGGTTATGCAGTTTGCTTGTTTGCACACGAGAAGCATCGCGAGGATCACTTCCGGTTTATTAAGTTGCGAAGTTTCTGCCATGCTCCCCGCACAGCACCAAGCATAGTCCCCAAAAGGGGTATCGGCAGAGCGCAGCAAATTGCCTCATATTGCGGATTATTAAACATCAGTAAGCGTAAACCAGTCCGTACTTCTCGTGCAGAAGTCGAAGTGTACCATCTTGAGCAGCGGCGCTGCAAGACGGGTATCTGTCTGCACATAATACCGTGACAAATTTACGATAATTTGGGCAGAAATTATGGTTGTATCCATAAATTGAAGATTTTTTCATCTTCTTTGTCAGATTTCCCCCACCCCCGCAGTCTATATGGGCGAAATTATAAATCATAGCATTATGGCAAAGAAAGTTTACAACCTCATCATCCTCGACGAATCCGGATCCATGTACAGCATCGAACATGCAACCGTTTCCGGCCTTAACGAAACCATCCAGAGCATCAAGAGCGCCCAGGGCAAGCACGACGACCAGCAGCACTTTCTGTCGCTTCTGAGCTTCAACAGCGAACACATGACCTGGCACTACGAACTGGCCCCTGTCTCCGGCATAGCGGAATTCGCAGGGGAAGAATACTGCCCGACTTGTCGTCCCTGCATCTTTTACATGACGCGGCCGGCACCGTCGCAAGCGAAAATGTAGAATGAATTTTGTAATTTTGCAATTATGAAAATTCTAGGTAACATACTCTGGCTCATTCTTGGAGGCATCATCATCGCCCTCATATACTACATCGCCGGCCTGCTGATGTGCATCACCATCATCGGCATCCCATTCGGCGTACAACTCTTCAAACTGGGCACTTATGCTTTCTGGCCTTTCGGCCATGAGCTGGTGGACGGCCCCAATCAACAGGGCTGCGTATCGGTGGTGATGAACCTCATATGGATTCTCCTTGGCTGGTGGGAGATTGCCCTCATTCACCTCGTGTGCGGGCTCATCTTCTGCATCACTATCGTGGGTATTCCCCTAGGCCTGCAGCACTTCAAGATGGCAATCGGCAGTATTTTCCCCTTTGGCAAAGAAATACGATAATACTATGCAAACAACGTATGAGCGAAAAGCTGCAATTCTTGCATCGGGAAAGCGCTTTTAATTTGCTGAACAGAAAGATTTTCGACCTCTTTGAAACTTGGTATCAGGGAGATAGCGCGGAAGCGCCGTAAGCGTCTCCGCGATGCCGTCTTGACGCGAGCAGGCGGCCGTGGTTGAGTCCGTAGATAGTTTCCTGTAAGTAGGCGTGTCGACCGTGGCGCTTAAAAAGCTATAATACAACCGTTTAACACATTCTCTCCCCTTCAAAACCGAAGGGGAGAGAGTTGTTTAATGTGGTATAAATCAGGATGTTGGCTGCCACAAAGATTGTGTGTCGTTTCGGCGCTGTTGAGCGGCACCGCCGCTCGGGAGGAAGCAGAGGCGGCTATAAGGTGGCAGCGGCGGGTAGCTTTATGCCCGTTCCTTCCACAGGGCGTTCATCTGCTCCAGTGTCTTGCCCTTGGTCTCAGGCACGAGGCGCCAGACGAAGAGGGCGGCAATCAGGCAGATGACTCCATACAGGGCATAGGCGAAGAAGTGACCGAAACTCTCCCCCATCGACCCGAGCTGCATGTTATACATCGGGACGAAAGTGGAGGATACTATGAAGTTGAATATCCACTGGAAGGCTACGGCTATGGCAGTAGCCTGGCTGCGGATAGTGTTCGGAAACAGTTCTGAAATGTACACCCAGCAAATCGGCCCCCAGCTGAACATGAAACACGCGCTGTAAAGCATGATGCTCACGACCGGAACGAGGGCGGGAAGGGTGACTACGTTGGAGACGGCAACGCCCAGGGCGCCCAGGGCCATCCCAAGGGATCCGGTGATAAGCAGCGGTTTGCGCCCCAGTTTTTCTACAGTGAACACCGCCACGAGGGTGAAGCTGATGTTGATTACCCCCATGATGACCGTGAACAGCATGTTGTTCGATACGCCCATCGACTCGAAGATGCGCGGGGCGAAATACAACACCGCGTTGATGCCGATAATCTGCTGGAAGACGCTGAGCATACAACCTATAAAGATTACCATCCAGCCGTAAGTGAACAGCTTTTCCGTCTTTTCCACAGCGGTAGCCTTGATTTCGGCGAGGATTTCACGGGCTTTCGACTCACCGTTGATGTTGGAGAGCACGGTGAGGGCCTTGTCGTCCTGCCCGTTGAGTGCCAGATAGCGGGGCGTTTCAGGCACCAGGAGGATGAGCAGGGTGAACAGTCCCGCAGGCACGCATTCGGACACGAACATCAGGCGCCAACCCACCCGGTTCGTCCATTCAACAACCGCGGGGTCGTTGGCGTGGGAGCTGATAATCAGGTAGTTGACAAAATACACAACGAGCTGGCCGAAGATGATGGCGAACTGGTTCCAGGACACAAGGGTGCCGCGTTTATTGGCAGGTGAGACCTCCGCAATGTACATCGGGCACAGGGCCGATGCCAGACCGACGCCTATGCCGCCGAGTATTCGGTAGCCGTTGAATGCTACCAGCAGCCCCTTTGACGCTACGCCTTTGGGGAAGATGAGGAATTCAGGGCAATAAGACCCGAGGGCGGACAGGAAGAACAGTATGCCCGCGATGAAAAGGGACTTTTTACGCCCCAGGCGGGAAGCCATCCAGCCGGAGAGAAAAGCGCCTATGATGCAGCCGATCAGCGCGCTGGAAGTGGTAAAACCATGCAGGGCGTCGGTGTAGCTGAAGTCGGATGCATCCTTGAAGAAGGTCTGGAGGCCTTTTTCCGCCCCTGAAATCACCGCAGTATCATACCCGAACAGCAGGCCGCCGAGCACTGCAACGAGGACGATGGAAAAGAGATACCCTGCGCTGCCTTTTTGTCTGTAAGCTGCCATTGTATCAGATGCTATAAAGGGCGACTATGGTTTCATAAAGTTCCTGTTTGCCGGAAATCTGCCTTGGTTCGCCTTTCTCCCTGGCGTAGGCGACGAGGTCTTCGAGGGAGAGTTTCCCATCCTCAAAGTCCTTTCCCTTGCCGCTGTCGAAGGATGCGTAACGGTTCCTGACCATATCGGGGAGCGGGGATTCGGTAAGGATGGCGGCCGCGTTCACAAGAGCGCGCGCCATCGCATCCATGGCGCTGATATGTGCGATGAAAATGTCATCCGGATCGGTGGAGTTGCGGCGGAGTTTGGCGTCGAAGTTGGAACCGCCGTTTCCGAGGCCGCCGTTGCGGATAATCTGCATCATCGCCTGGGTGAGTTCGAAGTTGTCTATCGGGAACTGGTCTGTATCCCAGCCGTTCTGGGCATCCCCCCTGTTAGCATCGATAGAACCGAGCAGGCCGTTGTCCACCGCTACGGCGAGTTCATGCTCAAAGGTGTGGCCGGCCAGGGTGGCGTGGTTCACTTCGATATTAATCTTGAAGTCCTTGTCCAGGCCGTTGGCGCGGAGGAAGCCGATGACTGTTTCCGTGTCCACGTCGTACTGGTGCTTGGTGGGCTCCATAGGCTTCGGCTCGATGAGGAAGGTGCCCTTGAACCCTTTGCCGCGCGCATAGTCGCGGGCGGTCCTTAGCATAGTGGCAAGATGGTTCTTCTCCCGCTGCATCTGGGTGTTCAGCAGAGATGAATAGCCTTCGCGGCCGCCCCAGAACACATAGTTGGTTCCTCCCAGCTTGATGGTAGCGTCCATTGCATTCTTTATCTGGACGGCGGCTCTGGCAACCACGTCGAAGTCGGGATTAGTGGCGGCGCCGTTCATATACCGCTTGTGGCCGAAAACATTGGCCGTTCCCCAGAGGAGTTTGATCCCCGTGTCGGACATCTTCTCCTGCAGATAGTCCGTGATGTCTTTCAGGCGGGCCTCATATTCAGCGATGTCGTCGGTATCTTCTATAAGGTCGATATCGTGGAAGCAGAAGTATTCGATGCCCAGTTTCTGCATAATCTCGAAGCCGGCATCCGCCTTCTGGCGGGCGCGGGAATAAGGGCACTGTCCATCGTCCCAGGCATAGTGACGTGTCTGTCCGCCGAACTGGTCGCCGGAGGCCTGGCCCAGGGTGTGCCACCAGCACATCGCGAACTTCAGCCAGTCCTTCATTTTCTTCCCAAGGACCTCACGCTCCGGATCATAGTAATGGAAAGCGAGCGGATTCTTGGATTCAGACCCCTCGAAGGGGATATTACCGATAGTGGGGAAATATTCTTTTGCCATAATACGTATATTTATTTTTGTAGATATTCTTTCCATTTTTCGTAAGCCTCCAGGTAAGCGTCCCTGTGGGAGGGGCTGACTACTTCGAGTTTCTCCAGAGAGTCGAACGCTTCGCCCGGAGTTTTGTAGATGCCTGCTCCGAGACCTGCGCCCTTGGCCGCACCTGTCGCCCCGTCGGTATCGTACAGCTCGATGACGGCTCCGGACACGCCCGCAAGGGTTTCCCTGAAGACGGAGGACAGGAACATGTTTGCATTGCCTGCATGGATAACCTTTACGGGAAGGCCCATCTCTTCCATGATTTCGATTCCGTACCGGAAGGAAAAGACGATACCTTCCTGGGCTGCCCGCACGAGATGCGCCTTGCCGTGGCGGTTAAAATCCACTCCGTGGATGCTGCAGCCGATATTGCGGTTGCCCAGCATCCGCTCGGCACCGTTGCCGAAAGGTAGAATGGAAACACCCTCGGAGCCTATGGGGACGGAGGAGGCCAGCCGGTTCATATCGGTATAGCTGAGGCCCTCCGGGGCGACGTTGCGCCGGATCCAGGAGTTCAGGTTGCCTGTCCCGTTGATGCACAGCAGAACGCCCAGACGGGGCTTGTCCGCACTGTGGTTGACGTGGGCAAAGGAGTTTATGCGGCTTTGCGGATCGTAGGTAACAGAACCGTTCACCCCGTACACGACACCCGACGTACCGGCGGTGGATGCAATTTCACCCGGGTTGAATACGTTGAGTGACAGGGCGTTATTGGGCTGGTCACCGGCACGGTAGGTAACGGGAATGCCGGGGACGAGCCCGAGATCGTCGGCCGCTTCGTCTGTCAGGAGTCCCTGCGTGGAAAAAGTAGGCTTTACCGGAGCAAGGATGTCGGAGTCGAAGCCGAAACAGTCGAGCACTTCCTTCGAAAGACGGTTCTCCTGGAAGTCCCAGAAGATGCCTTCGGACAGACCGCTTACGGTAGTGCATACGTTGTCTGTAAGCCGCATCGCAATATAGTCCCCCGGGAGCATTATCTTCCAGATACGGTCGTAAAGGGCGGCTTCATTATCTTTCACCCATGCCAGCTTAGCTGCCGTAAAATTGCCGGGGGCATTCAGCAGGTGCTGCAGGCACCACTGCCTCCCCAGCGCCTCCGTGGCACGATCCCCATAGGGAACCGCGCGGGAGTCGCACCAGATGATGGAGGGACGGAGGACTTGCCGGTCCTTATCCACGCACACCAGCCCGTGCATCTGATAGGAAATGCCGATGGCCTTCACCTCCGAAGGCGTAAAGACCTTACACCGGAGCGAAGCTGTGCTGCGGACCTGTTCCAGGACATCGGCTGTGGCTAATTTCAGGTAATCCCACCAGGAGGCAGGGTTCTGCTCGGCAAAGCCGCTTTGCAGGGACAGGATGGGCGCTTCGGTTTTGGGGCAGAAGGCGGAGGCGACGCATTTGCCGGTCTCTACGCTCACGAGGCTGGCCTTGACGGAAGAACTTCCGATGTCATAACCGAGAAGAAACATCTTGTTAATTGTGTTTAACAAAAATAATGAAAAATTGCGGAAACTACAATTTGGTTATCTTGATTTTGGAAAGATAGCTTTCTTTGTAAACCTCTCCGACAGGAAGGGCCGTCCCGTCGGCAAGGGTCACGGACGTTTTTCCGGCCTTGCTTATATGCGTGCAGTTGATGATATACGATCTGTGTATCCTCACGAATTCCATCGAGGAAAGGTCTTCCGCGAGGCGCTTCATTCCGTAAAGCACTATCAGGGGCTCTTCCATTGAAAGCAGATGGATTTTGACATAAGCCCCGAGCCCTTCTATGTAAAGTATGTCGGAACTGTCTACCTGCACTGTCCTGTAATCTGTCTTGAACAGCAGGAAACTGCGCTCCGGACGCCCCGAATCCTGCGAATGCTTCAATTCCAGCCTCTCCCTTATCCGCCCCACGGCCTCGTGGAACTCGTCGTAGGAAAAAGGCTTCAGGAGGTAGTCCGCCGCGTTCACCTTGTACCCTTCGATGGCGTATTCCGGAAGTGCGGTGGTGAAGACTATCACGGGAGGATGCTCCAGGCTGCGCACGAACTCCATCCCCGACATCCCGGGTATGTTGATATCTACGAAAACGGCATCCGCCTTTCCGATATGTTCGCGCGCGGAAACCGCGTCCCTGCACGCAGCGACAAGTTCCAGGTCGGGTTCGCGGCCGATAAATGCTTCCAGCAGCTTCAGCGCCAGAGGTTCGTCGTCTATGGTAAGTACACGTATCATAGTTCGTCCGTATTGACAACAGAAGGAATATCCAGAGTCAGCTCGAAATTCAAGGGGCCCTCATTGATATTCAGGGAATAATCCTCCCCGTAATAAAGCGCGAGACGCCCGCTGATATTGGAGAGGCCAATCCCCTGCCGCCCGGCGGCATCTTTCGTTCCGTCGGTGCGGTTGGAACAGCGGAATTCTATCCTCCCATCCGAAACGCCCAGGCTGATGCTTACGATGGGGCCGTCGCCTCCCGCCGTGCCGTGCTTGAATGCATTTTCCACGATGGTGGCAAGCAGCAGCGGAGGAACCGTTTCGTCGCCGACGCTTTCGGGGAAAGATGTATTGATGCCTGTGTCGGATGCGTAGCGGAGGCCGACAAGGGAGAGATATTTCCGGATGAACTCGATTTCCACCGACAGCGGAATCACAAGGGAACTCCCCTCATACAGCAGCGTGCGCATCATCTTGGAGAGTATGGATATGCTGTCCATGGCCTTCCCGGGACTCACCAGCACAAGCGCCTGGATGTTGTTGAGCGTATTCATCAGGAAGTGCGGGTTGATTTGGTAGCGCAGCGCTTCCAGCTGTCTGCGCAGATTCTCCGCCTCCACTTTGTGCAGACGCTCATCCTTGCGCCGGACTTCGAAATGCGCCTTCACTCCGAGGTTCGCGGCCACGAGCAGCACTCCGAGTATAATCTTCATGGTTTCGGGATGCATCATCCGCTTCCCGTCCGGCGGGCCTGCAGGCATTCCCTCGCTTTGGGGAGGCCGGCTGCCCGTGGAAAGGCAATACCATCCGAAGAGTATCAGCAATACCGAAAGCACCGCAAAATAAAGCAGACGCCTGGAGGAATACCAGCGTGCGGCGAAATTGTGCAACAGGAACAGGCCCAGGAAAGGGAGAATCCTCAGCCACAGGGCGAACAAATCATCGGAATGAAAATGTGAATCGTGCCCTGCCAGAACTTCGATTCCGAGGGTGACCGGAACCAGCAGGAAAACCAGGCTCCAGACTAAAACGTATACGTATAGTTCTTTTTTCTTGAACGGGTCCATCTCTTTCGACAAATTTAATCAATAACGGGCCAAGGACAAGAAAATTTCGTTCAAAAAAACCGCGATTCGTTCAAAAACGCGGCTTATGGCACACGTAAGGCAGCAATTTTGCCCTAACTTACATTTGCAACATAAAACAAGTGAATTATGAGCAAACGATATCACCTCTTCGCATTGTCCGCCCTGCTGGCATTGACCTGCTGTACCGGCGATGAGATAACTCTTACCGACGAAATAATAATATCCGGCGACGACGGCCTTATCGATCCCGCATTGTCGTGGAGCGCTTCCGAATATGAAGCTTTCCTTGGCGGAGACAATACTTTCCCCGTGCTTACCAATGAATACGGCGTCAGCGTCAGCTATTCTTCCTCCGCCACGAATGTCGCCACCATCTCGTCCGAAGGAACCATCACCCTGCTGAGCGCCGGCGTAACCATCATCTCCGCATCTTCGGAGGAAGACGGCACTTACGAGGAGTCCTCGGCATACTATACCCTCACCGTGAGCATAGAAGGAGTAACTCTTGTAAGCGCGGATCTCTCCTGGCCCGCGTCCGCCTATGTGGCCACGGTCGGCGGCAGTTTCAGTTCGCCTGTGCTTGACAACCCGCACGGGCTGGATGTATCGTATTCATCTTCGAACGAAACCGTTGCCACGATATCAGGCTCCGGCATCGTGAGCATCGTCTCTGCCGGTTCCACTACGATTACCGCCACGTCGGAAGCAACGGACACCTATTATGCGGGAAACGCTTCCTACACCCTGATAGTAAGCGACGGCACAGATGACGGTGCCGTGGCAAGCACCTTCCCTTCCGCAGGCGACAGCTCATCCGACGACGATATCTCCAACACGTCTTTCACCCGTCTCGTAACCGTGACCTATGCTTCCGGCGGAGCATCCGTAACCGGCTGGAGCGCAGTATCCGACCTTATGGACGTGAGCATCAGCGGCAACAAAGTCACCATCAACTACACGGGAACCGAAAATGTCGTCTACAAGCTCACCGGCACGGCGTCCGACGGCTTCTTCAAGCTCTACAGCGCCAAGAAACAGGCAATCTGGCTTAGCGGAGTCACGCTCACAAACAGCAGCGGCGCCGCCATAAACAACCAGAGCGGAAAACGCACTTTCGTGTACGTGGAAGGCACCAATACCCTTGCGGACGGATCTTCCGCCGCATACAGCACTACGGGCGACGAAGACATGAAAGCGGTATTTTTCTCCGAAGGCCAGCTGATATTCAGCGGCAGCGGAACCCTTGCCGTGAACGCGAATAACGCCCAGTCTAAGTCCGGCATCGTGTCCGACGACTATGTGCGCGTGCTCAAGAGCCCGACTATCACCGTGAATTGCGGCAGCAGCGCGGGACACGGCATCAAGGCCAACGACTACATACAACTCTCCGAAGGCACGGTAAAAGTCGGCACCAAAGCCGCAATGAAAAAAGCCGTCAGCTCCGATGATTACGTGCTGGTGGAAGGCGGCACCCACACCCTCACCGTAAGCGGAGGCGTGGCTTACGACAGCGAAGACTCCGAATACAAGGGCAGCGCCGGCGTCAGGGCCGACAACTATTTCGCGATGACCGGAGGCAGCCTCACCATCACCAACAGCGGCAAGGGAGGCAAGGGCATAAGCGCCGGAAGCTACGATTTCGACGAAACCGGCCACACCCTGTCCGACAGTTATATCTCGGGCGGAACCCTCTCGATTACCACTACGGGGAGCGAATCCAACGATGTTTCCTGCAAAGGAATCAAAATAGGCTGGGTTACCAAGAGCGGAAACAAGGTTACGGGATACGCCGGAAATCTGCGCATCAGCGGCGGAACCATCAACGTGAACTGCTCCAAGTCGGAATCGGTGGAGGCGAAGGGGAACCTTACCATCACCGGAGGAGAGCTTTATGCCTCTTCGAACGGCGACGACGCCATCAACTGCCAGGCCGAGATGAACATAAGCGGCGGATATGTCTATGCATTCTCATCGGCGAATGACGCTATGGACGCCAACCACGACCTGAAAATAAGCGGAGGATACGTATTCGCCGTTACAACCGCAGGCAACCCCGAAGTGGCCATCGACGCCAATACCGAAGACAGTTACAAGCTCTATATAGAAAGCGGCGCCACCGTAGTGGCCTACGGCGGACTGGAAAGCGGATATTCCGCATCCCAGAGCGTCTACAGCATGAGCTGCACCGCCGGAAGCTGGAACGCCCTTCACAACGGAAGCTCATACATCGCAGCCTTCAAGGCCCCTTCGGGAGTATCTTCCGTGGTTGTATCCGCCCCCTCGCTTGGCAAAGGATACAAGGGAGTGACGGTGGGCGGCAGCGGATATAAGTGCAATTCCACCTGGGCGGTCTCCGGTATTTCGGGAGGAAGCGAGGTGTCGCTCAGCACCTACAGCGGCGGCCAGGGCGGCGGAAACCCCGGTGGCGGCGGAGGCAACCCCGGAGGTGGCGGAAACCCCGGCGGGGGCCGCTGACGGAAAACATTGAATTATAAAGTTACTATGGAAATGAAACGATTGGCTATCATATTGTGCGCTTTGCTGCTGGCACTGCCGTCGGCATTTGCGCAGGACGCGGGTACAGTCCGGAAACTCAACAAGAAGAATCTTGTGATAAAAGAGTGGAACACCAACGCCAAGGGCGCCGCAAAGACCCTGGACCACATGACCATCTATTCCCCCGAAGGGAAAAAGATAGAGGAAACAGAATACGACAGCGCAGGGAATCAGAAATGGCGCAAACGCTACGAATGGGGCGAGAACGGCAGGATGGCACGCGAGCTGGTGTACGACGATCACAACCGCCTCGTGAACTTCAAGAAGTTCGAATACAATGAATTCGGCAAGAAAAAGATTCAGTATAACTACGATTCCAAGGGAAAACTCACCGGAACGAAAATCTTTGAATACCTGAGCGAAGATGCCTGATGCGAACATAGACAGGGCCGTTGAGAGCATTCCGCCCATCCCGCTCGCCGAGATGGACTCGGTGAAGCTGCTCAACCGCATCGACACCAAGTACCTGACCGACGAGGCCACGCTGCTGGATGTGCTTTCCGATGCCGAAGCTGCCGGATACCGTGCGCTGGAAGCGGACGGGGCCAAAATCAGCCCCTACAATTCCATCTATTACGACACCGACGGACTCCGGATGTATCTGGACCACCATAACAGGAGACTGGTCCGGCAGAAAGTCCGCACCAGGATTTACTTGAATTCCGGCGAGGCCTTCCTGGAAATCAAACGGAAGAACAACCACGGAAGGACCAAGAAGAAGCGCACATCCATTCCGCCGGCGGAAATGCAGGATTTCTCGCACGACGCCGCCGCCTGCGAATATCTTGCGGGCCATTCCGCCTTTACCGCAGGGATGCTCTCCCCCGTCCTGTCCACTGCATTCAGGAGGATAACCCTCGTGAATCCAGCGATGACCGAAAGGCTAACCATCGATACTGCCCTGGAATTCACCAATTTCCGTACAGGCAAAAGGGCCTCGCTGGAAGATGCAGTTATTATCGAGCTCAAGCAGGACGGTCACGCTTCGAGCACGATGAAGGGAATACTGCTGGGGCGCAGGGTGAAGCCGGTGAGGGTGAGCAAGTACTGCGTGGCGGTAACTCTTACAGACCCCTGCGCGAAGTCCGGAAGATTCAAGGTGAAGATACGGACGATTGAAAAGACGATAAACAAAAAAATTACAGTGATATGATTACGGCACAAGAGTTGGGCGAGTACGCGCTTGCCGACGAAAATTTGTTTGATGTACAAACCATTGCGGACGCAATGATGACCACCGGCCAGTCGGTGACGGAACTCGCAATACGGTTCTTTCTCAACCTTCTGGTATGCTGGATTCTGGTACAGTTCTTCTATTACAAAAAGAGCCGCCGCCGCGACTACTACTTCACCTTCATGGTATTTTCGTCGGCGATGCTGATGCTTTTGTACATAATGGGGAATGTGGAAGTGGGTGTCGGGCTGACGCTGGGGCTTTTCGCCATCTTCGGCGTCATCCGCTACAGGACTGAAACAGTTCCAATCCGCGAAATGACATATCTGTTCGTCATCATCGCACTCGCCGCGGTAAACGGACTCGCGCCCGTTTTCAAGCTTGTCGGAGCCACGTCGGCCAATCCCCGCTACGTACTCTCGGCAGGAACGGTGGGCATCATGGCGCTTTCCAATGCTCTTGTGGTGGCGCTCATCTGGGTGCTGGAAAGCGAGAAGCTGCTCAAGCACACATCGGCGAAACTTGTACTCTACGACCGCATAGATCTCATCGTGCCCGGGAGGCGGCAGGAACTGGTGGCGGATTTGGAGAAAAGGGTGGGAGTGAAGATTTCCAACCTTGAGATAGGGCATGTCGACTTTCTGAAAGACGCCGCCTTCATAAAGATTTATTATACTCTGGACAAAGGTCAGAGCGGGTCGATAGACACTCTCACCAAGGCCAAGGATTTTGTAGAACAGTAAACTATGAGAACATACAGACTGATATGCTGCATCGCACTTGCAGCGGCCTCCCCTTCCCTTGCCAAGGCGCAGGGGACGGCAAACGATCTCGAAACCGACCTGGGCGCACGCCTGAGCATCTCCGCGGACAAGAAAATCGCCAAGGGACTTCACCTGACGCTCGACGGGGAAGCACGCCTCAGCGACAACTTCAGCAACCCCGGAAATTACAGGGCCGGACTTGGCATTTCATACAAACTCAACAAGACATTCAAGTTCGGGGCAGGATATGTATTTATAGAAAAGAAGAATTCGTCCGGAGTGTGGAAACCGCGTCACCGCTTCTATGTCGACGGAAAAGCCACGATCCGCAGCGGCGACTGGCGCTTCTCGCTTAAAGAAAGAATGCAGCTCACCCATCGCAACGTGAACAACCCCTTCCAGACCACTCCCAATTCCCTCTCCCTCAAGAGCCGCTTCAAGGTAGCGTACAAGGGCCTCTCCACGGTCACTCCCTACGGCTATCTGGAGCTCAGGAACGTTTTCAACGATCCCGCCTGCTCCGCAACCTGGAGCACGACATCCCTCGCATATGGCGATTATTCATTCCTGGGCTATGGCGACGCCTACCTGAACCGCGTCCGCGGATGCCTTGGTGCTGAATGGAAAGCCGGCAAGCGACACACATTCGATTTCTTCATCCTCACGGACTACTGCTACGACAAAAACATCGACACCAATCACGAAGGCACCACGCTCAAATCCCTCACCTACGACCGCGCCCTCAAATCCGGCCTGGGCATAGGATATCAGTTCAGTTTCTGATATTTCCGTTTCAGAATACGCAAGAAAGCGACAGGCCGCAGCCGGCAGGGAGCACGGCAAGGGAGCTGTCCGAACGTTCAAGCCCGAAAAGACGCCGTTCCAGAGGCAGCAGCCAGAACGCGGCGTCGGCGCAGAGTATGCCGAAGCCGGCACCGGCAAGAATGTCGTTCGTCCAGTGCCTGTTGTTGTAGATGCGCATGAAGGCGACCGTGCCGGCGGCAAGATATGCTCCCGCTCCCCACCATCCTCCATATTCGCGTCTTACCAGCTCTGCTCCCATGAATGCCATGGCCGTATGGCCGGAAGGGAAAGAGTTCATGGCATCGCTGTCGGGCCTTTTCTCGGGGCCGGACATCTTGATACCGTAAACCATTATCCCCATAGAAGCACCTGCGCTTGCGGCCATACATGCCCGTTCCGCAAAACTATGCTGCGATTCCTCGGCGAAGCCAATTCCAAGAAAGCCGGCGACGGGAAGAAACTGCGCATAGTCGTCGAAATGCAGGCGCTGTCCGACGTTCCATCCCTGGACGGCATTCTGCACAGGCTTGTTTATATTGTCAACGTACCAGGGGCTTAGAACGCCGGTCACCCCCACTGCAAAGAGGGCTCCCGGCACTATAAGCTGCTGCCAGGCGAAGCGTTCGCTGTCATACACGCAGTCCCCGGGCTCCGCAAACTGTCCGTAGGATGCGCAGGGGAACAAGGTCAGAAATATTGCAAGAATAGTCAGCTGACGTTTCACAGGCGTAAAGAAATGCTAATATTTCAGTACTACCGTAGGGTCCAGAGGATAGCGCCCGAAGTCCTTTCCATAAATGGCAAGGCCGCCTTCGGTATTCTCGGGAACCGTAAAACGGAGCGTTACCTTGTCTTTTCCCTTCAGGCAGGAAACGGGAACCTTCATCTTTACGAGTTCACCGTAGGATCCGCCCTCGCGCATCCAGCGCTCGGTGGTCTGCGAGCCCCAGGAAAGTATTCCCCTGTGGTCGGCGGGGTCGTCTGCAAGTTCATGCTTCCCTATCACTTTTCCGTCCACCGACACTTCAACCACGGAAGGCCAAAGCACATTGTCGGTCATGGCGTAGGAGTTGGGAGACTTGCAATGGTCGAAGGTGCCGTGGCCGAGCATGTAGTCGCCATTGATTTCGTCGCCTTCGCGGTCCTTGCCGAACAGCTCCTTTGCAGATGCTTCGAATATGAGGGTGGCGTCCTTAAGGCCCTCGGTGACGGGAAGATCGACGGTATATTCAAAGTAACCGTTACCGAAGCCGTTGACTTTCAAGCCATTGTATATGGAACTCGTCTTCACCGACCAGTCTTCGGCGGTATAGGAAGAGGGCAGGAAGGACACGGGCAGGGTTTTTTCGTCGGAGAGGTCGCTTCCGTCCTTTACCCTGAATGTGGTGAAGTTCCTGTGCAGCACCTCTCCCCTGTCGTTCTTCAGCACCATACGGAGCAGGTACAAGCCGTTCTTTTCAGGAATCTGAACATGCGCAGTTCCAGCTTCCCCGACAAAATACGGAACGAAGCTGACGGGAATGGACTCTTCGCCGTAAGTGGCGAATTCACCGAAGGCATCCCAGCCCGCGAGCTGTGTGCTTACGGTCAGGGCTCCGGGGTTGACATCTGTCATGAACGATGCATGCAGGGGAACTTCAACGCTGCTTCCGGCCTTCTGTTCCGTGAACAGGTAGCAGAGAGCCTGGACATAATAAGGGCTCTGGAAATCAACAACAGTCATTCCGGGAAGGAGTTCCCCGAGGCCGTCAATCTTTTCGGAACGGTCGTACTTGACATAGCCGTTCCATTCGTTTATCACGTCGTGATGCTCGGTGTAGAGCCATCCGCAAATCTTGGGATGACGGCGGAAAGCATTCACCATCACGTGGTAATCCCAGGTGTAGTCGCAGTCTCCGGCGCTTCCGGTATATCCCCAGACATTGCCGCATTCGCTGTTCATCATGGGCACTCCGTTCTGGACGTTGCCGCCTATATAGTTCCAGCTGCTTCCGGGATAGGTCTTAGCCTCGGCCTCGGCGAGGGTGGGTTCCCACATTACCCCGCGCTTGTAGGCATGCCAGGAATTGATGTCGGACTCCACATGGTCGTATTCGCAGACGGAATTGTCTTCCACGAGGCGGGTGGGGTCGAGGCTCTTGGTAAGATGGTACATGTCGCGCACCCATTCCTGGGTCTCCTTTTCGTAAACCTTATTGGTCTTGAGCCCCCAGGTCTCGTTGAAATTCACCCATGCGAAGATGGAAGGGTGGTTGAAGTCGCGGTCCAGCTGGGCGCGCATGCAGCGTTCCCAGTCCTCGCGGGCTTCCGGCACCGGCGCCCCCCAGAAATTGGGAGTGTCCGCCATGATGAGGAGTCCGAGCTTGTCGGCCCAGTACAGTTTGCGCGGGATTTCCACCTTGATATGGATGCGGTTGCCGCTGAGACCGAGTTTCTTGCTGAGCTCGATTTCCTTCTTCATGAACTCATCGCTCGGGAAGGTATAGTACCCTTCCGGATGATAGCTCTGGTCGAGGCAGAGCTGGAGATATACCGGCTTGTCGTTCAGGGCGATATACGGATAATCGGTACCGGGGAGTGTGGTGACACCTATCTTCCTCTGTCCGAAATAGCTGCTGACCTCGTCCAAGATCCTGTCATCTTCCTTAAGGCTTGCGCTCAGCTCGTAGAGATAGGGATCCTCAAGGCTCCAGAGATGCTGGTTTTCAAGGGTAAGCATGAAGCTTCCTTCGCTCTCACCTGCAATCGCCACAATTTTCTCGGGCTGGCCGGAATCCTTGAAGCGGAGGGTAAGCAGGGTCTTCATTGAAGCAGGCTCCGCGAGGGTATAGTCCACTTTGACTGCAGATGCATCCACATCGGGACTGAAATGCAGCGACTTTATGAAATTCTCTCCGCGGGCCTCGAGATATACGGTCTGCCATATACCCCGCGCATTGCCATATCCCTGTTTGCCATAGAGATGGGCGTCGGACTTTGTATCGTCGGCTCGGATTATCAGCTGCTGGGATTCTCCCGTCTTTGCGTAATCGGTGAGTTCAAACTCGAATGGAATATATCCTCCCTGATGCACTCCAAGCTGCTGACCGTCAAGCCAGGCCTCCGTCTCCCAGTCGGATGCGCCTATCACAAGGAACACGCGCTTGCCTTCCCAGTCCTTCGGAATGCTGATCTTACGCCCGTACCAGGCGATATCTCCCTCGTCTTCGACTCCGGAAAGGGGCGATCCCCAGGGGAAGGGAACCAGTATCTGCCTGTCGAAGGACTCCGAACTGCCTTCGGAAAGGGCCGCCTGTGCGGCCGAGGCATCGAAGGTAAAGTCCCAGGTACCGTTGAGATTAACCCATTCCGCACGTTCGAAATCAGGGCGCGGATGCTCCGCAAGGGGAATTTCATCCGTCTTTGTTGAACATGATGCGGCTGCAAGTGCGCCGAGCACGATGAGAATTGACTGAAGTTGTTTCATATATTCGACTATTGTTTGATGTGAACATCCCTCTGGGGGAATGGAATTTCTATGTTGTTTTCGTTCAATGCGTTATAGATCAGTTCCTTGGCTTTTGCAATATATGTATACCTGTCTTCGACATTCACGTACTGGTAGACGCTGAGGTCCACGCTGCTGTCTCCGAAACCGTTGAAACGGACCTGTATGCCGAATTTCGGCTCGATTATCTCAACGCCGTACTTGTTCTTTTTGCGCAGAGGCTCAAGGGCTTTCAGTACAACTTCGCGCACCTGCTCCACGTCGGATCCGTATGCAACTCCGACGGGGAAGGACACCAGTTCGTATGAATGGTTGCGGGTAAGGTTCTTGAAGTTCTTGTTGAACAGGGTGGCGTTGGGGAAAGTCATCACCGCTCCGTCGGAAGCAACTATCTGCGTGCACTGGTAATTGATGCCTTCCACCTTGCCCCTTATGCCGTCACATTCGATGAAGTCACCTACCCTGAGGCGTCCGGACATAAGCTGTACACCATAGAAGAAATTGTTGAGTACATCCTTCATGGCGAAGCCCATGCCTGTCGCCAGGCCGGCGCAAATCAATTTGATGGCCGAAGTCGGGATTCGGAGCAGGGTAAAGATTGTAATCACATAAATACCCCAGAGCACTATGCCTATCATGTGCCCCGCGAAAGTCAGGTTCAGCTGATTCTCGCTCACATACTGGGCGGAAGTCTTCCTGATAAGCTTGCGTATCCTTGACTGGCGGTAGACTGCAGTAATTATATATACGAGGAACCTGAACACGAAGAACAGCGAAAGCACAAGCACTATCTTGTTGACGGACAGGCTTACAAAGCCTTCGATATGGACGAAGTCCCTGTTCAGCACCCCGCGGAACACGTCGGAAAGGTCGAACACGCCGGATGCCATGTAAATGCTCAGGGGAATTGAAAGGATTATGGCAACCGGAATCAATGCCTTCTTGAACAATGCCATGGGCCAGTTAACCGAGATGAAATCTTCGTCGGTCTTGTGCGGCTGGTTGGGATGATCTTCGATATAACGGAGTTTCGCTCCGGCCACGCTCCTGTCGTACCAGTTTTCCAGCAGTATGTAAACTGCGTTGACAGTCTGAAGCAGGGTGAGCTGGAAGAACCACCAGATAAGCAGCTGCACTCCGAGGAGCACATAACCGAAGAGTGCGATAATGGTGGTTATAATCATCATTATGAAGGAAAACCAGCCATAGAACATGTCGCTCGAAGGCAACTGTTTGCGATAGATGCGGAGGTTGTGGCCCTGGTAGAGGGTAAATATCAGCAGGATGGGAGGGAAGATGATATTGAGCAGGCTGTTGGGGATGAAGACCACACGGAAGGATATGATGATGAGGCACATCAGTATCGTGGGAAGATACATCGCCAGCCCCTTCTTTTCCTTGCTTTCATCCAGCCTTATTACGAGCGATATGAAAATGGCGGCAAGCATCCAGGCGAATTCCGCAACAATCTTTGACGCCATGCTGAAGAAGTGCTGCGACGAGAGGGCGCTGCCTATCATGATGGTTATTGCAAAGATTGAAACGGTAAGTATGAGAACTGCCGAGAAAGTCGTGCTCTTATTGTTTCTCCTGCCTATTATCTTGACTATCAATGTGCTCAACATGAAAGAAATCAGGAGATAGACAAGCACGAAAATGGAGAATCCAATCACTATAGGGCCCCTCCACTGGCTCTGGACACCTTCCTGCCCCTTCAGGCTGTATTTGTCTATACAGTCACCTGTGGCCTGGTTCCAGTAACGGCTGAAGTTCTTCAGCAGGGTGGGATACGGAGTCTGTCCGTCTTTGAAAATCTTGGTCTGGACCGTGCGGTAACGCTTTTGGGCATAATCGTATGCCGACTTCAGCATGTCGGCCGTTTCCTTATAGTCGGTACTGTCCTTAACCAGCTGTTCCTTCTGGTTAATGCTTGTGGCAAGCAGATAATCAGCGTAAAAAATGCAGCTGTCACGGTCGGCGCAGCCGGCGGAATCCAGCTGGAATGCACGCTGGCGGTTTCCGTCCCTGCGCATTCCCTGCCTCGGAGCGGAGGGAGCTCCGGAGCGTCGCGATGAACGGGAGGATGCATCCACATAAATGACATTCCCGAGGCTGTCGACATATTCGACTGTGTTGGACGGAGGGAGGCTGCGCAGGGTATGGATAAGACGGTCGTACCTGTCGATGTCTATGTCCAGGCGGTTGATTATGTCGTCGTAAGGGAGTTTGCGGGATGCGAAATCCTCATATTGCCTTGACACCTCGTTCAGGGCATAGGTCATGTCGAAAGTAAAATCCTGCTTCTGGGAATACAGCATCAGCGACAGTTCGTTGCTCTGCTGCATCATTCTCACCAGACGGGCATGCTGGCGCTCTCCGTTCCTGCGCATTCGTCCGGACAGTTTCTCGGAATCCTTGTAGGTCTGGCGAAGTTCAAGTTTAAGCACCGAGAGTGTCTGGGGAAGGTCCTTTTCATTGAGTACGGCGAATGCCGGCACCAAAATCAAGAGAGAGAGTAATGCTACGGATATTCTTTTCTTCATATTTTTCAAAATATTCTGCAATTTATGGAATTCTGCCAACTTTAGCAAAAATATTTTCCTATATTAGCAGATATGAAAACTATGAAGCAACTGCGAATAACGATTGCCGCGTTTTTCCTTGTGGCAATTTCCCTGCTCTTCCTCGCACCTTCCGCCTTCGTTCAGGAATGGCTGGGCTGGACGGTCAAACTCCAGTTCCTTCCTTCGGTAATTGCACTCAATACTGCAGTTATCGCGGGAACCCTGGTCCTCACCCTCCTGTTCGGGCGCTTTTACTGCTCGGTAATCTGCCCCCTCGGCATTTTTCAGGACCTGGTTTCGCGCCTGCGAATCACGCTGTTGAAGAAAAAGAATCCGTTCAGGTACAGAAAGGAAGCGAAGTGGCTGAGGTACACGGTATGGGTACTGTTTGTCGTCCTGTACCTGCTTGGAGTACAGGTAGTCGTGGCATTGCTCGACCCCTATGGGGCCTATGGGCGTATGCTGAGCACGGCCATACGTCCTGCAGGCCTTGCAGCCATCATAATTGCCGCTGTCACCCTTCTTCTGGTAGGAATACTTTCCTGGACCGGAGGACGCAGCTACTGCAACGCCATCTGCCCCGTAGGAACCACGCTCAGCTTCTTTTCGCGTTTCGCGCTGTTCCGTCCGGTAATTGACGCCGACAAGTGCAGGAACTGCAAACTCTGCGAGCACAACTGCAAAGCACAGTGCATTGATATCGCGAACCACAAGATTGATTACAGCCGTTGCGTCGACTGCTTCGACTGCCTCGGCGAGTGCAAGTTCGATGCCCTGCATTATAAATTTTCCTTTAGCGGAGAGGTGGAATCCTCTCCTACAGACGACCTCTTCGAGGCCCCTCCCAGCAAAGCTGGGTCCCTCCCTCTACATCCGAGGGCGGATATGTCTTCCGGAGAGGACACCACCTCTCCGGCCTCAAGGCGGGCATTTCTGACGGGCGCGGCACTGGGGCTCGGGGCAGTCACCCTCGGAGCACAGGAGAAAAAGGTCGACGGCGGCTTCGCTGAAATTCTCGACAAGAAAGTTCCCTCCCACGACACTCCAATCACTCCTCCCGGCAGCAAAAGCGTAAAAGACTTCTATTCCCGCTGCACCGCCTGCCAGCTCTGTGTTGCCGAATGCCCCAACAAAGTCCTTCGTCCCTCGATGGATCTCGACCGGCTGATGCAGCCCGAAATGGCCTATGACAAAGGCTACTGCCGTCCCGAATGCACCCGTTGTTCGCAGCTCTGCCCCACCGGAGCAATCACTTCTATAAGCCGCGAAGAAAAGACACAATACCACATCGGCACCGCCCGTATCGACCGCAGCCTCTGCGTTGCACAGCAGGGCACCAAATGCGGCAACTGCGAAAGACATTGCCCCGTGGGAGCGATAAAGATGGTGGAGGACAGGCAAAGCGGCTTCAGCATACCCACAGTAAGCGAAGAAATATGCATTGGTTGCGGCGCTTGCGAGAATCTCTGCCCTGCAAGGCCCTTCAGCGCCATCACCGTAAACGGCAGACACAATCATCTAAACGAAAACTGAAATGGACAGAAGAGATTTTCTTAAAATATCTGCCGCCGGAGCAGCCGGAATGGGCCTGGCATCCTGCTCAAATTCAAACAAGACCGCAGGCGGTGAATCCGGGAAGATGATTACCCGCGTCAATCCGAACAATGGCGACGAAGTTTCGCTGCTGGGATTCGGCTGCATGCGCTGGCCCATGGTAAAGAATGCCGACGGAAAGGACGTAGTGGACCAGGAAGCAGTAAACGAAATGGTGGACTACGCCCTTGCACACGGCATCAACTACTTTGACACCTCGCCCGCCTATCTGCAGGGCCAGTCCGAGAAAGCCGCAGGGGCCGCACTCTGCAGGCATCCCCGCGACAGCTATTTCATCGCCACGAAACTCTCCAACTTTGCCGACAACAGCAGGGAGTCGTCCATCAGGATGTACGAAAACTCCTTCGTGGACATGCACACGGACTACTTCGACTACTACCTCCTGCATGCCATCGGGCGCGGGGGCGAGCGGGCCTTCAGGGAGAGATACGTGAACAACGGAATGATGGATTTTCTCAACGGAGAAAAGGCCAAGGGACGCATACGCAACCTGGGCTTCTCCTTCCACGGGGCGCAGGAGGGCTTCGATTCCTTCATGAGGCTGCACGACAGCGGTGAATTCAAATGGGATTTCTGCCAGATAGAGATGTGGACTGGAAGCATGCCGACGGTGTCCGGAACGTGAATGCCGTCCATCTCTACAACGAACTCGCCAAACGCGACATCCCCATGATCATAATGGAGCCTATGCTGGGCGGCAGGCTTGCAAACGTACCTGCAGCCATCTCACAGCAGATGAAGGAGCGCGAGCCTGACAAAACCGTCGCCTCCTGGGCCTTCCGCTTCTGCGGGACCTATCCCAAGGTTCTCTGCATACTCAGCGGCATGACGAGCATGGATCCCCTTATAGAGAACGTACAGACTTTCAGCAACTTCCAGCCCCTGACCGAAGAGGAGCTCGATTTCCTGGAGAGGATGGCTACGCAGATGAAGGAATATCCAATGATAAACTGCACCAACTGCAAATACTGCATGCCATGTCCCTGGGGCATCGACATTCCCGGCATATTCAAGCATTACAACGAATCCATCACTGCCGGCAGCTATGCGCAGAGCAGTGAACAGAAGAACTACAACAAACTGAAGAAAGCCTATCTCAGCTCCTACGACAAGGCCATTCCCACCATCAGGCAGGCCAGTCACTGCATAGGTTGCGAGACATGCCTCTCACACTGTCCTCAGAGCATCAATATCCCCAGGGAGCTGCAGCGAATCGACAACTACGTTGAAAAGCTGAAACAGGATCTGCTTTAGATCGAGCTTTTGAATTTATGCCTGCCGGAGCCCACTTCTATCGGAGTGTCGCTGCCCGGCAGGTAAACTGTTGCTCTCGAACCCTTGGGGACCAGTATATTGAGTATGAACCTGTCCTTCCTGATTTCCCAGCGTACCGAAGCCTTGCCGAAAGGAGTCTCGGTTTCGTATGACGCCCAGCTCAAGTCGCCGAGAGGGGTAGGCTTGATGACGATGTGCCTGTAGCCGGGCTGCAAGGGATCCACATTCATGCCGGCGACTTTGGTATAGAGCCAGGTCAGTCCGCCTCCGAACATTGGATGGTTGCGGGACTTCTTCCCGTCCCAGTACTCCCACATTGTATCGGCGCCCTGTTCCAGCCACCAGCCGTAACCCGGATAATCCTTCTTTGTCATGGCCTCGTAAGCCACTTCGCCGAGTCCGTTCTCGCAGAGCACGTCGAAGAATATCTGCGTTCCGAAAATTCCGGTGTTGAGATGCCCTCCGTTCGCCTCTATCTCCTTTCTCAGGCTCTCCACCACCCTCGCCTTTTCGGACTCGGGCACGCCGAGATGAAGGGCGAAGACATTCGAACCGTTGTTGTCGCCGTAAGATGCTTTTTCCCTGTCGTAGAAGACTTTGTTGAAAGCGTCCCTGACTTCGTCCCGCAGGGCTTCATATCCGGACGCATCCTCCCCCAGTGCCCTGGCGGCTTTGGCGGTGTAATCGGCGCATTTCCAGAGGAAGTATGTATGCACCAGACGGTCGTCGGGAAGAGTATAGGCAGGGCACCATTCGCCGAGATTCATCCAATACACAGGCTTATCGGCGCCGCGCGGCATCTGCATGTCCATTATCCCTTCTTCCGTCCGCCAGCTTTCCATGAAACGCAGCTGCCCCTTCATCGCCTCGAAATGCTCCTGCAGCACCGAGATATCCCCATAATGCAGGTAGTGTTCCCAGGGAATTATGCACATCGCGGCACCCCAGGCGACTCCCCCTCCGCAGCCCGGATGCCATGGAGCCCCGTTGGGGACATAGCCGGTCGCAGGGTCCTGGCAGTCGGACATGTCGCGCAGCCATTTGCGGTAAAAATAATCCGCGTCAAAGTTGTGCATCACAGCAACGCAGGCCACCTGCCCGTCGCCGGTATAGGGGCCTTTCTCGCGATGGGGGCAGTCGGAGGCTACACCGAGATGCATATTGTCGGTCTGGGTACGCCAGAAAAGGTGGTTTATACGGGTGAGCATGGGAGTCGAACAGTCGAATTTCCCGGTAGTGCGTAAGTCGGTATATACCACTTCAGCCCTGAGATTCCCGGGCCGGAGCTCTCCCTGCCAGCCTTTCACAATTACCTTTCTGAAAGTGTACCATGAGAAACGAGGTGCATAGCTTTCGTTTCCGCCGCCCTTGCAGATATACTTGTAATCCCCGTTCCACGGGCGTTTTGTCCAGGAGTTCTTGTCCTCGTCCCCTATGGGATGCGCAAGTTCAATCTCGTTTCCTTCAGGAGCATTGATTCCGTAAAGATGTACCCATCCGGTAACATAATCTCCGAAGTCCACTTCCCAGTTGCCATCGTCCAGCTTTGTAATGATCTGCGGCTCAAGGATTTCCATTATCCTGTCCTCAAGTCCCCTCTGACGTTCGAGGCTTCCTTTCGGAGCTTCGCGCCGCACCGCCGGCAGCCATTCGTCCGAAGATTCCAGCCTGGCGTCGTAAACCTCGCCGTTGTAGAGATGGTTTTCGACTATCGGGCTTCTGCGCACCTGCCACGAGCTGTCGGTGCAGACCGTCCTGCGGCTGCCGTCCTTCAGGGTAAGCTCTATCTGGCAGATGAACCTCGGGGTTCCGAAAGGAGATATCCAGCCTTTCTTGTAAATGGAATACCAGCCGTTGCCCACCATGGCCCCTATGGTGTTTTCGCCCTTGCAAAGCATGTCGGTGACATCGTAGGCAAGGTACATCACCCTGTAATTCCTGAAATTGTGGTCATCGACCTTGATATTGTATCTGTACCCCTCCTCGCGGGTGCCGTACATGGTTTCGTTCGGGGTCAGCACGTCGTTTCCCACCTTGCGGCCGTTCAGGTAGAGCTCGAAAAATCCCAGTCCAGTAACATAGGCGGTAGCCTGTTTCACTCCTGACGGCAGTTCCACGGTTTTGCGGAATTCCGGCGCGGGATGATTGGCCCTGGTATCGAAACTCTCCCCTTCCCAGGGGGCGCCTATCCATTCTGCCTGCCACCGGTCGAGTTCGGGAACTTCCTTCTGCCTTGCGCCGAGGGCAAGGGAAAGAAGAACTGCCAATGCTGTCAATACGGTCTTTTTCATACTTTGCTGATTACATCGTTGATTACAAGCCCCGAAAGGGTAAATCCGAATATCGCGGTAATATGCGCGAAGGTTCCGTTTATCTGCGCCTTGGAGGTACACCACTCATGGTTCAGCAGTTCCGCCTTGCCGGGGCCTTCCATCGCCTTGGGACACATGCAGCGCTCCGTTCCGCAGGCGGAGGCATGTCCCTTGTTTTCCAGCACTTCTTCGTCGTAAACGCAAAGGAACTTCTTTGCGGGAAGAGTCTTGTTTCTGCGGAGTTTCTTGCGGAGTATGGAACCGAGGGGGCATCCCCTGACATCCCAGAACTCCGCCACCTTTATCTTTGTGGGATCCACTTTGAGGGCCGCTCCCATCGCGGAATAGAACACCGCGGACGAATTGCAGGCGTTGAGTATAAGTGTCATCTTGTCCTTCAGGGAATCTATGCAGTCTATCACATAGTCATAGGAGTCCAGGTCGAACTGCCCTGCCGTCTCCTCGCTGTAAATCTGCTGGACCGCATCTATTTCGGCCCTTGGATTTATCTCGAGCAGGCGGGCTTTCAGGGCTTCCACCTTCACCTGTCCCACAGTTTTGGTGGTAGCCATGCTCTGGCGGTTCACGTTTGTGATGCAGACCCTGTCGGAATCCACTATCGTAAGCCTGACTATACCGGAACGGACAAGGCCTTCGGCGCACCAGCTACCCACTCCCCCGACTCCGAAGATTATCACCCTGGTATCGTGAAGCGCCTGCATGGCTTCGCTCCCCACCAGAAGTTCGGTGCGGTTGTAAACAGCCCTTTCTATGCTCGTATACGTCATTATTTTTCTTTCTGCAATTCTATCCTGAACTTTGCCGACGCTACGGCGGGTACTGTCAGCCGGAATCCAGCCCTCATGCTTCCCGGATTTGGATAATCATAATCATGCGGAGGATTGTTGCTCCAGGTGGCCGCAAGCGGCTGCACACCCTCGGCGGACACGAGTTTCAGAAGCCTGCTGTGACCATCCCTGCTGAGCCTTATAGTGCTGCCGTCGACTATCTCGGCTTCGGCGGTGGTGCACATGGACCAGCATACCTCTGCATCGGCATCCCCCGCCTGCATGTCTTCGTCTATGCAGAGCGTACCGTCTTCGAGGCTGATGCTGCGGACATAGCGCTTGAGGTCCTCCCAGTAGAGCATGTGGAGGTCCATCTCCGCCCCGTTGCGGCCGGGTTCATCCCAGGTGGAGGCGAAGTTTATGTACTGGTATACGTCCGGCTTGTGGCCGTTGACCGTAATGATATTGTGGGAGAACGGTCCTATGCGGAACACGTCGTAGCGATCGCTCCACTGCCAGCGGTTCCAGAGGTCCACCCCCTTTTCCTCGAGCGAAAGATAATTCTGCATTCCGAGGTCCTCCGCCCAGGTCACTCCGTCGGAATCGAACACGAAGGAACCCACGTCCATGTGGGAATGGTTGGAAGAGGCTACACCGGCCTTGATGCCGAGATAATCGTCATCGGGGCTGTTCCAGCCGCTTCTGTAAAGATACACGGGAGTGAGTCCTCCGGCGACATAAGCCCCGCACCCTGGTTCCGGTATCTCCGAAAAATCGACATCCTTCCCGCATATCAGGAAGAAAGGAATCAGCCTTTGCATATCAACCTGGGCGAAATGGTTCCGGCGCAGTTTTTCCATCTCCGTGTACATGAGCGACATGTCCCCCGTACGCTTGGCGAGCCAGAGAAGCATGTGCTGGGCAGAGGCATTGCGGCCGCAGTCGGCATAGTCGAAGCACAGTCCGGTGGGCCGGTTCATGAATTGCATGAATCTTCCTGACCTGAAAAAGGAAGGATAGTTGTCCATCAGCCCGAGGTCGGATCCGAAAGCGCCTTCGAGCCCTGCAATCAGCATTATCTGGAAGGCGGACCCATAGCCCCAGTAGGAATACCCTTCGGCATAGGCGCCTTCAGGGGAATACCCTTCGCGAAGGGTAAGATAATTGGAGGAAAGGCACCTGTTCACTATCATCGGGGCCTCCGAAGGATACACGTCCAACATTGCAATGGCCCCGTACACAAGCCCTGCGTTGCACACCTGGTTCCAGTTTTGGAATGCCGTGTAGAACCATGCATATTCATCTATCTTGGACGATTCAAAGGCATTGACACGTATCGCTTCTTCTATTGCAGCCCTCTGGCCCGGGCTGAGTCTGTCGTACAGCCAGTCGTAGCCAATGGCCATTCCCATGGTAATTTCCGCAACATCAAGATAATGCCGTGGGTTCCAGTCCTGATATGCCGCCACGTTCATCATCTCCTCGATGGCCCTGTCGGCATAAGTCTCTGCGCCGTGCACCCTGTAGCAATACGAGAGCGCGAAAAGACGCTGGAGTATCTCGTTCATTCCGGCGATACGGAAACCGGCCATCTTCCTCGGATGCACTGGGAGAGTGAGCAGATTGTCGCAATAGCTCACGAGCACGCTGTCGGCATCCTTCATCACATCGTACCTGTCGATTGCCTGAAGTATCTCAGTTTCCTCTCCCGCTTTCAGCAGCAGGCGCGGATGGGCGCCGGGCGAGGGATAGGCAAAAAGAACGAGGGGCAGGAATGCGAGGCAGAGTGCGAGTATTATGCGTCTTGTCATAATCCGGAAGGTGTAAAGATGAAATTGTTTGTACTGTCTATGGGAGGAAGTGAAGGATAGTCGAGTGCGTAGGCCTCTTTCTGGTAGCGGTAGACGTCTATGTTCTCAGAGGCGAGCCAGGTGATGTAGCCTCCGGTGAGGCCGGCGTCATAGAGCCCGCGGATTTCCTTCTCTATGTAGGATGCGTCGTTGTCGAGTCCGTGGGGATCCACCCAGCGCATCACATGGTAGGCCTGTATCCAGGTGCGGACTATTGCGGGAGATGCTGTCACGGCCTGGCGGCCCTGCACCCGCTTTCCCCAGGCGTTCAGGATTTCGTAGGGATGGTTCCAGGGTTTGGAGATGCCGTAGTAATGGTCGGCGAAGTGGTCCGGATAAGGCATGGCGCATATAACGTCGGCTATGGTGGAAATTGCGGGCCAGTACTGGCCGTAAGCCGTTGTGTATCCGGGATTTGCAGATTCACCGAAAACATCGAAGGACACATATACCCCGAGCTGGTGAAGTTCGTCGCAGGCATAGCGGACGAAGTTCTGTATGGCCTGCACCTTGGTCTCGCCGTAACGGTTGCGGTAGTCCATACGATCATCTATGCTAATCATTTTGTCGGGGAATCGGATATAGTCGAAATTTACCTCGTCCAGCCCGAACTTGCGGACGGCTTCCTTTGCAAGCTCCACGTTGTACTGCCAGACATTCCTGCTGTAGGCGCTGGGCCACAGCGACTTGTTGTGCAGCACGGGCTTCCCTGTTTCCCTGTCGAGTATGGCATCGCCGGGATGGTCCTGGGCATAATAATTATCCTTGAAACAGGTGATGCGTCCAATCACATAGTATCCTTTCGCATGCAGTTTGTCAATGGCTTCCCTGTAAAGTTTTTCGCTCCTCGCACCCGCCCATTTGTAATTGGTGGGAGAATGCTTCTGCATGGCGTCCGCCTTGAACCCTGGACATTCATTGTCCTTTATGTCTATCACGAAGGCATTAATTTTGGTGCTGTCGGCGAGGGCTATGTAATCGTCTATCTTCCTGAGTCCCACAGGGGAAATGGTAAGATAGAAGGCATTGCAGGGGGACGGCATGGTTCCGAAGTCGGGTTTTTCATAGGGACGGAACTCGCAGCCGAGAGCCTCCCCTCCCTTGAAAGAATTCTTCACTTTAGCGTGGGCCCCGTCGAACCCGTCATATCTTTCGGCTGCCTCCTCGGGGCTGAGTACGGCATATTTCCCGAAAATCCAACCTTCGCGCGAGGCGCACTTCACCTTGTAGCGCTTCACGCGGCCGTCGGTCATCAGTGTATCGTAGCCCAGAACCTCCAGTTTCTGCCCTTTCTTTGCGAGGCCGGAAATATGCGAACTGAGAGTATCGTCTATCAGCGAAGCCGTCGTCTGCACATAAAGCTCCGTCTCCTTGACGCACTCCGTCCTGTCCGAAACAAGCGCCGACTCGGCAACATAGAACTTCTGCCTGCCGGCTTTCGCCCTTAGGTAACGTACTCCGTCCTGCTTCCTCGCATCCTTTCCGGACACGATCACCCCCGTACCTCGGGCGATGCTTCCGCACTGCTGCATTCCCTCCTTTTTTTGATACTCCCACACCGGCACATCCTTGGACTCCGAGGCAAGCCATGCGTCAAAATCCTGCTTTTGTCCGCAGGCTGAAAGCAGAAGTGCAAATACTATGAAATAATCTTTTCTCATTTCTGAAGATGCAGTTCATGGGATGCAATTACAAACTCATCGTTCAAACCCATGTGTTTACCAAGGTCATCGGAAATCTTGATTACATTCTCCCATGGATCCTTTTCGCTCATACGGCAGCGCGAGAGCTTCATGACAATATTGGCAGCTTTGTAACCGGCAATGCCGGTATCGCAGGTAATATTGGTTCCTATCCCCGCCAACACTCTGACCCTGCCGCGGAAATAATCCGCCACTTCCTTATATCTCGGGAAGTCAAGGGCATTGCTGAAAACAATAACCTTGGTTCTGGGATCAATACCGAACTCTTCGAGGCGGGCGATGATGGCATCTCCCACAACTTTTTCGTTTCCCGAATCCTGACGGAATCCATCGAGCAGTTTGGCCTGTTTCAGCGTAAGGGTACGCAGGAAAGAAGCAGTAGTAAAAGTATCTATAAGGGCTGTACCAAGAGCGCCATCATAAACTTTAATCCAATCTTCAAGAGACAGATAATTTGCCCTCTTATAGCCGAATACTCCGCTATGGAACATTACCCATTCGTGAGGGAATGTACCCGATGGCGTTATGCCGTACTTCATCGCGAAATAAACATTGGAAGTTCCGACACAATATTTCGGGCACTTATCCTTAAGTTCTTTCACTATCAAATCGTGTAAATCGGATGAAAAACGGCGTCTCGTCCCGAATTCCGAGAAAGCGAGTTCATTCTTGTTGGCAAATTCCAACTTCCTGTCCAGTATTCCTATGGCTGCGGCAGTATCAACTTCAATTCCACGGCTGCGATTGCGAAGTTCGGCGACTATGGCCAGAATGGGAACTTCGTACAGCGTCACCTTATACATGAAATCAGTGACTTCTATCTGCAAATGTCCTTCGGAATCAAGCCAGACATTTATTTTTTCAGCTTCAAAGCGGAAGCCGCGAAGCCATTCCCAGTAATTGCGTGGAATATAGCGTATCTTTGACGTAACATAGGCAAATTCATCATCATCCAGCGTCAAGCTGCCCATCGCTTCGAATTCCGCCTTGAGGCTTGCAATAAAATCAGGACCATAAGACTCCGCGTCCCTGTCATTGAACTTGAATGTTCCCTCAGCAAGAGGATATAACTGAAAATACGCGTTGGATGTTGAAAACTTGTACAAGTCCGTATCCAGGATACTCAAAACCATTATACAATAAGATTTGTTTTTACTATCTTTGCAAAACCTAAACGGAATACAAATATAATGAAATTAATCAAAGATAAATCCTTCGGAGGCGAGAGGCCTTTGTTCGCCGAAAAAAATACCAGGCTCGAGAACGTAACCATTACCGACGGAGAGTCCGGAGTAAAGTTCTGCGATAATATCGAGGTGGACGGATGTCATTTTTACGGCAAATATCCCCTGTGGCATGTAAACAAGTCGCTGATAACGAATTCCTATTTTGCGGCGGGATCGCGTTCCGCCATCTGGTACAGCGACGCAATGACGATGCGCGACTGCATAATAGACGGGCCCAAATTCTTCCGAGAGATGGACGGACTGGACATTGGGAGAGTGCGCATCAACGACGCCGACGAAACCTTCTGGAAGGTCCGCAACCTGAAAGTCCGCGACCTTACGCTGCGCGAGGGGACCTACCCCTTCATGTTCTGCGAAAACGTGGATGTGGACGGTCTCGATTCCGATTCCAAATATGTCTTCCAGTATGTGAAGAACGCTGTCATACGCAACGCAAAGATAGTCACCAAGGATGCTTTCTGGGAAACGGAAAACGTCACCATCTACGACAGCATACTCGACGGGGAATATCTCGGCTGGCATTCAAAGAACCTGAAACTTGTCCGCTGCCATATAGGCGGGGAGCAGCCCCTCTGCTACGTCAAAGGCCTGGTCCTGGAAGACTGCACTTTCGATGCCGCCAGCGACCGCTGTTTCGAAGACAGCATTCTTGAAGCCACGATCAAGGGAGATATCACCGAAATAAAGAATCCCCGCAGCGGACATATCAAGGTCGGGGGAAAAATTGGAAAAATCACCATCGACGAACACATACTTCCTCCCGCGGACTGCGTAATAGAGCAATTCTAAAATATTCTTATAAATTGTGAAAAACAGACAACTGGCATGCATACTCATCGCGCTTGGCGCACTTGTAGCATGCAACAACTCGCACAAGAGCATTCTTGACACGGAACTCGACAAGTATCAGGTGGTTAAAATAGCCGCTCCCGATCTTTCCGACATCACCGACAACGGCAAGGAATGCCTGAATCTCTATAAATTCGCCGCCATGCAGGCCGACGAGATTTACAAGAAGCAGGCCTTCTCCGACCCTGCCGCCCTTGCAGGAAAACTTCTTGAACTTCAGGCTGAAGGCGACGAAGCCGCTGCCTCGGAATTCATTTCCAAATATTCAAGCATAGGCAAAGACCTTGAGGCCGACTTTATCAATCTTCGCCTCGAGAAGATTCCCATTGACATCCGCTTTGAATACGAATGGTAAATTATCATGCTTGATTTATTCACAGGGACAGGCATAGCGCACTCGATACTGCTGTTCGCCGTTATAATTGCCCTCGGGCTTTTCCTCGGACGCTTCAAGATCAGAGGCGTAAGCATAGGTTCCACCTGGATTCTGTTCATAGGTATCCTGGTCAGCCATTTCGGATTCAGGTCGGATCCTGTCGTGCTTGCCTTCGTCAAGGATTTCGGCCTGATACTCTTCGTGTTTTCGATAGGTCTGCAGGTCGGCCCCGGCTTCTTCCATTCTTTCAGGAAAGGAGGGGTAACCATGAACCTGCTTGCGCTCGGAATGGTGCTGATGGCCGGTGGGATGGCAGTGCTTATACATTGCGTGTCTGGAGAAAGGCTGGATACTATGGTGGGAGTGATGTCCGGTGCTGTAACCAACACCCCGGGCCTCGGTGCGGCGCAGCAAACGCTTACCGATGTGCTTGTTTCCGAAGGTATTTCGGCGGCCACGGCAGCCGAGTCTTCCGCCCGTCTCGCCTCTTCCTACGCAGTTGCCTACCCCATAGGCGTGCTTGGAGTAATCCTGATGCTCATCCTTTACAAGGTGGTTTTCAAAATTGACGTGGAAAAGGAGAAGGAGATTCTGGAAAACGAAGACCAGGACATTGAATCCGCCCGCCGCATGCATTGCGAGGTGGAGAATCCCGCCATATTCGGAAAGACTCTCGGGTCCGTAATGGAAGGACATGCCGACGAGTTCGTGGTATCGAGGATGATGCGCGACGGAAACATCTTCATCCCGGGCCCTGACACCGTACTGCAGAAAGGCGACAAGGTGCTGATTGTCACTTCACAGCACAATGTGGACGCAATACGCATAATCTTCGGCGAAGAGGTTCCCATGCACCTGGATGACTGGAAGAAGATGGACGTGAATCTTGTCACAAGACGTCTCAGCATCACCAAGTCTTCCCTTACAGGCCAGCGTCTGAAGAACCTGCATATACGTTCCACCTACGGCGTTACCGTCACACGTGTGATGCGTTCCGGCCTGGAGCTCGTCGCAGGCCCCAATCTCGTGCTGCAGATGGGAGACAGTATCCAGGTGGTAGGCACTAAAGAATCAATCGACGCGGTTGCCAAAGTGGTCGGGAACAAGCCCGAAACTCTCTCCCACCCCAACCTGGTGCCCATCTTTGCAGGAATAGCCATAGGCGTGATTTTCGGAAGCATTCCGATTCACTTCCCCGGAATTCCACAACCGGTGAAACTGGGCCTCGCCGGAGGACCGCTCATCATAGCCATACTGCTTGGTTATTTCGGGCCCAAGCTAAGGATTACGACCTACACCACACTGAGCGCCAACATGATGATACGCGAAATAGGAATTACCCTGTTCCTCGCGGCTGTCGGACTGAGCGCCGGAGAGGATTTCGTGGGTTCGCTGGTCGGAGGCGGTTATATGTGGATATTATACGGCGCCCTGATTACAATAGTTCCCATACTGATTACCATGCTTCTGGGCCGTTATGTGTGCAAGCTTAATTTCTTCCAGATCTGCGGTCTGATTACCGGTTCAACAACCAATCCTCCCGTGCTTTCCTTTGCGCAGGATGCGTATGACAGTGAGTATACTTCAGTGAATTACGCGACGGTTTATCCCCTTGCGATGTTCATGAGGGTCCTCGTCGCCCAGCTGCTGATTCTGATAGCGTTCGCGTGATTCATATTACTGGAGAAGGATTCTTCTTTCAGACAACCCCCTCCCTAAAGGGCACCCTCCCCCTAAGCCGGGGGTGGCAGGTTGCTGAAAGAAGAATCCTTCTCCGTAAGAAAAAGCCTGCCCCTGAAGGGCAGGTTCATCTATGCCAGGACAGCGGCTGCAAGGGCCTCAAGGGCGGGCCGGTCGCTTTCTTTGTAAGCGCTGCGTATGGTGACGAGAGGATCCAGCACCGTGACATTCTTCATCGCGGCGAACTTCTCCTTCATCACACGCCCTGCGGACGGCGCCCAGGAACCGTTTTCAATCAATCCGACACGGCGGTTCTGCCACCCCTTGTCCTGCAGGTGGGAAATGAATTCCGCAGCCGGAGGAAACAGCCCTGCATCATAGGATGAAGCTGCAAGCACCAGGGTTCCGTAGCGGAATGCATCTTCCACCGCCTCGGCCTGGTCGTCGCGGGTAAGGTCGTTGAAAGCAACCTTCACACCCTTTTCGCGTAGCATATCCGCAAACTTCTCCGCCACCTGAAGAGTATTGCCGTGAATGGATGCGCAGGCCACGAAAACGCCCTCGGACTCCACTCCATAGCTGCTCCAGATATCATACAGACGGAGATATTCGCCCAGATCATTCATGAGTACAGGTCCGTGCAGGGGGCAGATAGTGCTGATCTCCAGTCCGGACAGCTTCTTCAGCACAGTCTGCACAGGAGCACCATACTTCCCTACTATGTTGAAATAGTATCTGCGTGCCTCGCAGGCCCAGTCATCATCTTCGGAGGAAGTATATCCGCACTTGGACAGGGCCCCGAACTTTCCGAACGCATCCGCCGAGAACAGCACCTTCCCTACCGTCTCGTAACTCATCATCACCTCCGGCCAGTGCACCATGGGAGCCATGAAGAACTTCAGGCTGCGGCTGCCAAGTTCGAGGGTATCACCCTCCTTGACGGCAATGCTTCGGTCCTGAAGGTCCAGACCGGGATAGAACTGGGGGATCATCTGCAGGGCCTTCGCAGTCGCCACGAAACGAAGCTCGGGAAACTGCCCAGCAAGCCATGGAATCAGGGCCGAATGGTCGGGTTCCATGTGGTGCAGCACGAAATAATCGGGCATGGCGCCATCCAGGGCCTCAAGCAGATTGGCCTTCCACTCTTCGGCGGTTCGTATGTCCGAAGAATCCAGAATGGCAATCCTGTCATCGCGGACAAGATAGGAATTATATGACATTCCCTCGGGAATATTGTATTGGGACTCGAACAGTGAGTCGGAGAAATCATCGGTTCCGATGTAGGTCAGTGAATCGGATATTTTACGTATCATATTGTTTAATAATTGATTTGGCAACCAAATAAGCGGACGACCATGCAGCCTGCAGATTGTATCCGCCGGTGACGGCATCCACGTCCAGCACTTCCCCTGCAAAATACAAGCCCGGACGCTCCCTGCTCTCGAGAGTCGCCGGATTGAGCGACGAAAGGCTTACTCCGCCGCAGGTTACGAATTCATCGCGGAAACGGGTTTTCCCATTGATATAATAAACGTCGCCGAGCAGAACAGAAGCCAGCCTGTTGAGCGTTCTGCGGCCGGCTTCGGCCCAGGGCATCAAAGGATCGGCGCCACTGCGATGAAGAAGGTATTCCCAAAGTCGGGAAGCTACCCCTTCCGGATGAACTGACTTCAGCATCTTGTAGGGATTATCCTCCTGCAAGGCGCGCAGGGCCTCTTCCGGATTCTCGCACCAGCGCACGGACAGCGGAGAATTATATCCGCATTCCGCAAGATGGCGGGCGGAGTATGATGACAGCCGGAGGGCTGCAGGTCCGCTCAGGCCCCAGTCCGTTATCAGCAGGGATCCTTCAGAACGGAACTTCGTGCCCGGAATCAGCAGGGACGCTTCGGCGGAAATTCCCATCATGGAACCAAGTTCCGACCTGCCTCCGGAAGGGGTGTCGGAGATGTTGAAAGTAAAGAGAGAAGGAACCGGAGGGACGGTTTCCACAGGAAGGCCGCGCAGTATTTCCATTCCTGAACCGCCTCCTGTTGTGACTATGACTATATCGGATTCCGGAAGCTCAGCAAGCCTGGTCCGGCAGCGTATCTCCACGCCTTCAAGTGAGTCCAGAAGGGTATTCACTATCTGCATGGCATCTCCCGATGCCGGGAAAACCCTGCCCTCATCTTCAGTCACGAAGCTTACTCCCCTCTTTTCGAACCACTCCAGGAGCGCTGACGGAGGGAACTCGGCAAGCGCCCTTTTCATGAAAACGGTTCCGCGGGGGTAGACCTCCTGCATGGAAGCCGTGAACTCGAAAGTATTCGTGATATTGCAGCGGCCGCCTCCTGTCAGGGCAAGCTTCGCCATAGGCCTTTCACCGGCCTCATAAATGCAGATGTCGGCACCGGGGAGAGCCTCGTGCAACTGCGCAGCGCAGAAGCAACCGGCGGCACCGGCACCGACAATCGATATCTTTGGATTATTATGCGGCAACGGGAGTTTCTGGCTGAACGGCGGGAACGGGTGCAGCAGGGGCCTCGGGAGTTGCGGGAACGGGTGCAGCAGGAGCCTCGGGAGTTGCAGGAGCGGGCTCAGCGACTACAGGCGCTGCAGGCGCTTCGGGAACTGCGGGTTCAGCAGGGACAGCGGGCTCGGGAACTTCCACCTTTACGGGTTCGGGAGCGGCAACCGGTTCTTCCTCAGGTACAACGACGGGGGCGATTGCAGGAATGTTGACAGGCTCAGCCTTGACAGGTTCGGGAATCTCGGTCTCAACCTCGTGATTGCTCGCAGCCTTGGCGGCTGCGGCGGCAGTCTTCTGCTCGGCCTTGATCTGCTTCTCACTGGCAGCGACCACCTTCTTGGCATTGTTCACCTCATCTTTGGCTGCCTTCACCGCATCCTTGCTGTCGTTTATCTTCTTCTGCTCGGCCTTGATGAGGCCTTTGTCTTTGTCAACTATTGCCTGCAGCTTCTTTGCAGAAGCCTTGTCGGTCTTGATTTCGGATTCGAGCACATTCGCTTCACCTTCAAGAAGAGAAAGCTGATACTGCTCGTCGGCATCGAGGAGACCGTCAGCCTTGAAAGATTTCTTCTGGGCCTTGTAAGTGTCGTTCTTGGTCTTGAGAAGGGCCTGCTTTGCCTTGATGGAAGCATTTGCCTGGTCGAGCGTGGCCTGATCCTTGGCCTGGACGAGTTTGAGGTCGCTGATGACCTTCTGGCTTGCGGCAATCTGCTTGTTGCTTTCCTCTACCTGGGCATTGTACTTTTCCTGAGCTTTGTCAAGCCCTGCCTGGGCGTTGGCAAGCATCTGTTCGCCAAGCGTCTGGGCTCCGGCGGAGATGCTGAGCAGCATTGCTGCGACAAAAAGGATTCTTTTCATATACTTTAGTGTTAGATTATATCCCTGATATATCTTTGCAAATTTAACAAATAATTTGAGTTTGCAAAAATTGTAACTATCTTTGCATCGAGTTCCGAGAGGAACAAGTGTAACAGGCACCACTATAAAAACTGCGAATATGAAAGAAAAACACTCTACAACATTCCTGCTGATGGCAGTGGCGTTCATCGTCTGCCTCATTTCGTCCAATTTATTCGCGACAAAAATTTTCAGTCTTGGAGGAGTCAGTCTTCCCGGAGCTGTCATTATCTTCCCCATTTCATACATACTGAACGACTGCCTCACCGAGGTCTGGGGCTACCGCAAGGCCTGCCTCGTCATCTGGACGGCCTTCGCTGCAAATCTCTTCGTGGTACTTGCAGGGCAGCTGGTCGCATGGCTGCCGGCGGCATCGTTCTGGGAAGGCGGAGAGCACTTCAACTACATGTTCACCCTGGCGCCCAGGATCACCTTCGCATCGCTGCTTGCCTTCCTCGCAGGTTCCACGCTGAATTCCATGGTAATGAGCAGGATGAAAGTAGCGGATGAAGGAAAACGTTTCGGTTCGAGGGCCATCCTGTCCTCCGTCGCCGGAGAATTTCTCGATTCCATGATTTTCATGCCCATAGCCTTCTTCGGAACCCCGCTCAAGGTCTTGGGAACAATGATGTTATATCAGGTGAGTTTCAAGATTCTATACGAAATAGTAATACTGCCGGTAACCGCCCTCGTCGTACGTAAGGTCAAAGAGTCCGAAGGAATAGACGTGTACGATGAAGGCATATCGTACAACCCTTTCAAAACTGCCGAAAACTAATATGGATTCACGCAAGGAAGAAGGCCTTCAGTCGCTGGGCCACAAGACCGAATACAAACAGAATTACGACCCTTCCGTTCTCGAAACTTTTGAGAACAAACATCAGGAGAACGACTACTGGGTGCGTTTCAACTGCCCCGAGTTCACCAGCCTCTGCCCTATCACCGGACAGCCGGACTTCGCCGAGATACGCATCAGCTACATTCCCGACGTACGCATGGTCGAAAGCAAGAGCCTCAAGCTGTATCTTTTCAGTTTCCGAAGCGAAGGCGCCTTCCACGAAGACTGCGTCAACATCATCATGAAGGACCTCATCAAACTGATGGATCCCCGCTACATCGAGGTCACAGGCATCTTCACCCCCCGCGGCGGCATCAGCATCTACCCCTACGCCAACTACGGCCGCCCCGGTACCAGATACGAAGAACTCGCCTGGAAAAGGCTCTCGGAGAGGGAGTAGATTTGGCTGGCTTCACACCCGCTTGACCTGATCTGGTGCCCTGAGAGGGAATACGCTATATTGTCTATCAATGTTTCCATGTTGCGATTTTTTCGTGACGATTTTTTCGTAACGCAAATATCGCAATGCTTTTGGAGATTTAAATAATATCTCGCCCATCCTCCAGCAGAACGCCACCCAAGAAGACAGAGACGCCCACATTGACATAGCTGACTGGATGCTCAAATATACCTTTGCCATCCCGAGCTCGACGAAGGATCTCACTGGCATCTGGAATTCAGGAAAGTGGCTGGATTCCTCTCCCCGGAGAGCCACGCCGAGGTTGAGGCCCTGATGCACGATTTGGGGCTGGAGTTGTGGAAGGTGGATGAAATGAAGAAGGTCAAGGATGAAAAGCCGCCGTAATGGGCCACGAGATTGGACCTCATTCAAGTACATACGCTGAGAGCCGACCAGCTTCAGCGAAGATGGTCATTTTGGGTTTTTGGACATTTTTTGGACATTCTGTAAGTCGCTAAGTGTTAGCGACTTATTTTAAATTTTCCAATTTCCTGGACTTTTTGGACATCAGAACATCCGGGCAAAACGCTCTGTCGTCCAACAGGATGCATAAAAATTGAGGGTACTATTATAGGGTGCTTCGTTGAAGCCCAAAAAATTCTTTGAAAAACAGTTTAAATAATTGATTGATAATTCGTTAGAAATGATTATCTTTGTGTTACGGGGATA
>CAJONC010000019.1 GCA_905235675.1 uncultured Bacteroidales bacterium
CCAATCCGGAGAAATATATGGATATTATCAAGGCTCTTGCAGATACACGAAAAGGGCTTACAAGGTCTGAGATAGCTGAAAAACTGAAAATAGAGAATAATGGCCATTTGACAGATATGCTGGAAGACTTGGTGAATTGTGATTTTATCCGTCTCTATAATATCAAGGTCAAAAAAATAAGCGCTACCGGGGGGATTTATTGCCTGACAGACTTTTATTCAATTTTCTACAATGAGTTTGGAAAATCAAGAACGACCGACACACAATACTGGACTAAAACACTGGAATCCCAGGTGCAGAGCACATGGTGGGGACTTGCTTATGAAAGAGTGTGTCAGGCTCACATGCCGCAGATATTGTCTGCCCTTGGTGTGCCGTCTGTCCGGACAGAATACTATTCCTGGCGCGGGAAAAAAGATCCGGATTCAAAAGAACGGAATGTGCAGGTGGATATTATCATTGAACGGGCCGATCGAATCATTAATCTTTGCGAAGTAAAATACACCTCTGAAGATGAATATGAATTGACCGCAGAGGATAAAGGCAAAATCCAAAATAGAGTTTCCAAGTTCAGAAAGGAGACAGGTACCAAGTATGGAATTGTACCAACTCTTCTGACTACGTATGGACTAAAGCCTGGAATCAATAGCGGAGCAGTCAAGCGTACCATCACTATGTTTGACTTGTTCAAATAGTCAATTGGGCTAAAACGATGATTTCAGGATCGTTTTAGCCCAATTCAAATATGTCAATGGCTTAACAGACTATAAACAAGTTAATTACCATATGACTTACGAAGAACTACTGGCCGAAAACTTTCGCCTGCGAGCGCGCATCCGTGAATTAGAACAGGAAAACGCTCGTTTGATGGGGTATGGCTCTTCGTTGTAATCTGTACGGTATTCTCGTCTATGTCTTCCCATTGTTTTGAGTATGTAGGAGGATAATGCAGATATACAAAAAATAGACAAGGTTATTTGCCGTTATATGGCTATAAATAAAGAGAGACAAGTTTATTTAAAACCTGCCTCTCTTGCTTATTTTCAATTGCTTACGAGGGTTTAAGCCTCGATTTTTCAATCAATACTCCTCCTCGTTAAAAAAGAAATCATCTTTGGTGGGGTAGTCGGGCCAGATGTCTTCGATGGTCTCGTATATCTCGCCGTCGTCCTCAAGTTCCTGGAGGTTCTCTATGACTTCTTCCGGAGCGCCGGAACGGTTTGCGTAATCTATAAGTTCGTCTTTGGTTGCCGGCCATGGAGCATCGTCCAGGCTGCTGGCTAGTTCAAGTGTCCAAAACATAATAAGTCCTGTTTTTGTTTCGGCGCAAAGATAGAGTTTTTTTTGTAATTCCAAACATATATTTATCAACGATTTAAAATGCGCTCTCATCATTATTGGTGATAGCGTGCGCCGGAGTGGGAAGAAAGCCTTAAATTAGCTGCCGGAAACTAAGTTCAATGATAATATGTCAAGCGAAAACCAAGAAAAACACGAAGGCGGGGAACTGCGCGAAAGTATGGTAAAAATCGTGCTTTCCGCCGTCCTGCTGGTGGTTGCAATCCTTATAGAGAGGCATACCTGCTGGCAGACCTGGCAGTATCTGCTTATCTATCTTGTCCCTTATCTCATAGCGGGATGGGAAACCCTGCGGGAGGGGGCGGAGAAACTGCTGGAAGGGGAGGCCCTGGATGAAGACTTCCTGATGGGAGTGGCCACCGTGGGGGCCCTTGCGATAGGTTTCCTTCCCGGGGCGCAGAGCCAGTTCCCCGAAGCGGTGTTCGTGATGCTGTTCTTCCAGCTCGGCGAACTCTTCGAGGGCATCGCGGAGGGGCGCAGCCGCCGCAGCATCTCGGCCCTGATGGACATTCGTCCGGACAGCGCCAATCTCGAAACTACGGAAGGACTTGTGACCGTGCATCCCGAGGAGGTGGAGGTCGGCTCCGTTATAGTTGTAAGGCCGGGAGAGAGAGTCCCTCTCGACGGCAGGGTGCTGGAAGGGAGTTCCACCCTGGACACCAAGGCCCTGACGGGGGAGAGCGTCCCCAGGGGCATCTGCGAAGGGGATCAGATCTTCTCCGGCTGCATCAATCTCAGCGGCCTGCTGAGGGTGGAGACAAGCAAGCCGGCAGGGGAGTCCACGGCTTCGAAAATCCTTGACCTTGTGGAGAATGCGTCGGACAGCAAGTCCCGCAGCGAATCCTTCATCACCTGTTTTGCGAAGGTCTATACCCCGATAGTGGTGGGTGCTGCAGTGCTGCTGGCGTTGATTCCTCCCATCGCGGGGGCGGGCTCTTTCGCCACCTGGCTGTACCGTGCGCTGACTTTCCTTATAGTGAGTTGCCCGTGTGCGCTCGTGATATCGGTCCCGCTGAGCTTCTTCGGAGGCATAGGGGGCGCTTCCCGCAGCGGAGTGCTGGTGAAAGGATCCAACTGGCTTGAGGCCCTTTCGAGGCTGCAGACCGTGGTTTTCGACAAGACAGGCACCCTCACGCAGGGAGTGTTCGAGGTGTCAGCCGTGCACCCGGAACTTGTTGGAGAAGAGGAACTTCTGCATATGGTGGCGCATGTGGAGCGCAATTCCGTGCATCCCATCGCGGAGGCCCTGCGCAATGCTTACGGAAATGAGAAGGATGACTGCGAGGTGACTGAAGTGCAGGAGCTTGCGGGGAAGGGCGTGCAGGCGTGTGTGAACGGCAGGAAGGTGGCCGCGGGCAATGCGAAGCTGATGTCCGACATGGGTATAGGAATCCCTGCTTGTGATTCCTGCGAAGGCAGGGGGACCATAGTGCATGTGGCACTGGACGGAGTGTATGCGGGGCATATCCTTATTTCGGACAAGCCAAAGGAAGGCGCTGCTGCTGCGGTGCGTGCCTTGAAAGGGCTCGGAGTGCAGAATACGGTGATGCTGACGGGGGATTCGGAAAAGGTGGCCGCAAGGGTTGCGGAGGATCTTGGCCTGGACGGATATCATGCAGGGCTGCTGCCTGCAGACAAGCTTGAACAGCTGGAGAAACTGTTGGCGGAGAAGCCGGCGAAATCCACTCTCGCATTCGTCGGGGACGGTATCAACGATGCCCCTGTGCTCGCAAGGGCGGACGTGGGAATCGCTATGGGTGCGCTTGGCTCGGATGCCGCGATTGAGGCGGCGGATGTGGTGCTGATGGATGATGATCCCGGAAAGATAGCGGCGGCAATCCGTATAGCCCGCAGGACGGTGCGCATTGCCCGTGAGAATATCTGCTTTGCGATAGCGGTCAAACTGATAGTGCTCGTGCTTGCCGCAACGGGGCTTGCGCCGATGTGGCTGGCGGTTTTCGCCGATGTGGGCGTAACGGTTATCGCCGTGCTGAATGCAATGAGGACGCTCGCCTGAGCGCCCTCATTCCATATTAGTTCCTGCTGAATTCAGGTTTGGGATCTCCCCGTCTCTGGAGCACGTAACGCGAAGGCTCTCCTCCGGCTTCGGCATCCAGGGCCTGCTGCCTGAGTTCTCCCAGCGGACCTGTCTGGTTCTTGTCTATGATGAGTCCCACTCGAAGATCGGGGAATTCGGTCAGCATCCACCAGTCGCCTATGCTGTCGCCTCCTATCAGCACCGGGTCGCGCCCGTATCTGGGGGTAATGTACTCGCGTATCGCCCTGGTCTTGCCTTCCTTGTAAGGACGTATGTATCCGGGAAGATATTCCTGAAGTACCATGTCGGAAGAGTCGCGGAGCAGGCGAAGCGCAAAGACCTGCGCGGTGTCAAGCCCGAGGTACTGCGGGTCGCATGCCATGGCCTCCACTGCGGCCTCCAGCGATGCCGAGAACACATACACGTCTATTCCGTTTTTGGGAAGGGCTTCGTAGAGACTGCGCATCTCGTCGCTGAGGGCGAGCCCGTCCGGAATCACATAGGTCACCTTTCCGGCCTGTCCCATTTCGGGGCTTTCCCATACTATGTCCTTTATGCATTTCTTCGCCACCTGGGCGGCTACGCCTTCTTTCACGAGGGCGTCCACTTCGGGGTAGGTGAATCCGTGGAAGAGGGCTGCGATGGTGAAAAAGCCCTCACGGTAGTCGAATGTGTGGTAAACCCCCTCGTAAAGGGCCCAAAGCTTGACGCGGAAATCCAGGTATTCGTCGGTCTGCTGCAGGCTTGAAAGCTGTTCCGCGGAAAGTTCGTCACCGCAGGAAACCCCTGCAGACTGCATCATCGTACGGTAATCGGAATCTATGTCCGACAGCAGCATACGGGCAGTGACGCCCTTCGCACCAGCTTCCACCAGCACCGAGTCCAGGTCGGGGATGTGCGTGGTGAAAATGCCCGGGACCTCGTCGGGAGTGAACCTCAGCCGCAGGTTCTCCAGCTGCCAGCTCATCGCGGCCAGCTCCACGTCCTGCATCACGGTGGTGTTGTCGTAGTCGAAAACTGCGTAATTGACATTGTGTCCGGCTTCGTCAGCTTCGGCCTTGCACTCTTTCATAAGCTTGCAGAGTGCATCGTAGGGTGCTTTGCTCCAGTTTCCCCGGGGCATGGGGGATGTGCATGCGGCGAGCAGCGCCGCGGCCACAAACAGTATGGGAAGTTTCTTCATGATATCATTGCATCTGTCCGGCCTGGGATGCGGCGTCATTGCCGTGTTCCGCATTCATCACGTCGTCGTTGCTGATGGTGTGCTTTGCCTTCTTTACCTGGAAACTGTTCTGCCCGAACTTCCAGCTTATTTCCAGTCCTATGTTGCTGAGTGGAACGGTGGTGACGCTGCGGGATTCAAATCCTAAGCCTTTGCTGTAGCCTTCGAACCTGGCATCTCCCTTTCCGAGATTGCTGAAGCCGCGCAGGCTGACGTTGAGTTTCTCATTGAGGAAGGGTTTGCTGATTGCAAGCGATACCCCGCTGAATCCGCTGTTCCACCCCTGGATGTTGTGGCGGCGCAGGGAGCCGAAAATGTTGAGGCTCAGGCGGAGGTCCCACGGAATTGTCTGCTGGGCCCCGACCATCGCGAATCCGGTGAATCCCGAGTTGCGCTGGCCGAGCATGCTGCTGTAGAAGTCGCTGTAGCCGGCGTCCATGCTGGAGTATACCCTGGTGTCCTTTACGGGGTTCCAGTTGAGGAACCAGTTGAAGCCCAAGGTGCTGGTGCGCACTATGTTGCCGTAGGTGTTCTGAAGTATCATCGCCGAAGCGTCATCGGGGTCGGGCCCGTAGAAACTGTAAGCCGAGATGCCGCCGTCGCCATATTTGTAGGCGAGCGAGAAGTTGCCCATGAACTTTGGCGAGAAGAAGTTGTACTTGAGCATGGCGGAGTGCGTTTTTTCGGGCAGTATATCAGGGTTTCCGTAGGATATGGAGGTGGTTCCGGCCCTGTCTATGAAGGGACAGAGATAACTGATGCCTGGGCGGCGTATGCGCAGGTTGTAGGTAAGGCCGAGGTTCTGCATCTGCGACAGATTGTATTGCAGGGTGAGATTGGGGACAAGGTTGCCGTAGTTGGACGAGAAGGTCCTTCCGTCGGTGTAATTGATAGTCTGCCAGGTGTATTCGTAACGCAGTCCGCCCTTGAGGGAGAAGTTTCCGAATGCACCGGAATACTCTGCGTATGCGGCTGCTATGTTGTTGAAATGATGATAGTTGTCATCGGAATCTTCGAGTACGAATCCTGCGCCCTTGTCGAGGTAGAATTTGTCGTCGGAGTTGTTGTGCCGGTAGATATACTTGGCCCCTGTGCTGAGGGACTGCCCTTCCGCCACCGGCGTGGTGAAGTCGGCCTGTACGGTATGCTCTGCTGAGAAGTCCCTTCCGTCTGTCCTTCTGTCGTACACGGTGGTGCCGAATATGTTCGAAAAATGCGATTCGTTGTCTTCGTACTCGGGTTCGCGGGCAAAGCGGTACGACAGCGTGAAAGTCTTTTCTCTATTTCCGGCAAAACTGTGCTGCCAGTCCATGCTTGTATTCAGGCCTGTCTGGTGACCGCCCGAAGTGCCTTCTCCATCATAGCCGAACAGGGATGCTCCTCCATAGGTGGCAAGGAGGGAGGTCGGGCCAAACTGCCGGAACTGCCAGTGCTGCAGGCCGATCGAAGCGGAGAAGAGGTTTAGCGTGTCGAGCTCGTAACTTGCATTGAAGTCGCCGAAAACCACGTGGGCGTTCTGGCTGAGATTGTCGGAAGATGACTTGATTGTGAGGCCGTCCGAAGACTCCTGCGTGTTCTCGTAAGTCATTCCATTCCGGTTCTGCATCCCCGAATTCAGATTCGCCCCTACGGTGAGTTTACCTTTCTTTGCGTTGAGGTAGACTCCTCCCTGCAGGCTGCCCTGGCTGTTGACTCCGGCCGTGAGCGATCCGTTCGCTCCGTCGGGCACCGCCGACTGGGATCCTGCTCCCCGTGCAGTGATAAGGTTAAGAACTCCGCCGGTTCCTTCGGCATCGTATTTTGCTCCGGGATTGGTGATTACCTCAATTTCCTGCACCGCCGATGCAGGCATGCTCTTGAATATCTGCGAAGGGTTGCTGCTGAGCATCTGGTTGGGCTTGCCGTCTACATATACTTTGAAGCTGCTGCTACCGTTCACGGTTATATTGTCCTGTCCGTCAACGGTAACCATCGGCACTTTGCGCAGCATGTCCAGCACCGTGCTGGCCTTGGAATCCACGTCGCCCTGCACATCGTACGATATCTTGTCGGCATCCATTTTAATCAGCGGCCTTGCGGCGGAAACCTTCGCGCTGCTGAGGGTTTGGGCGTCGTCTTCAATTTCTATTGTGCCGAGATCCAGCAGGGGAGAGTCCGGTGAGATGGGCATTGTGACGGTCTTGCGGCCGAGGTTGCTGATGTGCAGCAGATGATTCGCTGCTTCGCGGGGCCGCCTGAGTTCCACGGTGAAGTTCCCGAGGGAGTCGCTGATGGCATAGGCTTCGAGATTCTGAGGGATGGCTTCGTCCGCAAAGACCTGCACAACCGCCCCGATTTCAGGCTCTTTGCCCTGCGCGTCGACTATGCGGCCGGTGATGCGGTGCTGCGCGTATGCCTCCGTATATCCTGCAAGTATTATTATAAGGGAAACGAATATGCTCTTTGCTTCTTTTTTCATGCTGAAAATTATTAGACTGCAAAGATGGCTTTTTTTGTGTAAATTTGCGCCGTTATGTGGAAGAAGTTTTCGGCTTTTCTAAGGAGATGGATGCTGCCCCTCGCAATGACAGCCGGGGTAACGATATATCTGGTGCTGCATTATGTGCCTTCCTTCAGCGAGGCCGCTTATATTTCTTTTGCGAGGAAGTGGCAGCCCATTCTTATAGGCATCATGCTTTTTCTGCAGCTGAACGTGGTGGCTCCCTCGGATCTGCGGTTCCGCCGCTGGCATTTCCGCCTGCTTGCAGTGCAGGCCGTGCTGTTCTCCGTCTTCACCTTCCTTGTGACAAGGGCGGAAGGGGTCGGCGCCCGCATACTTCTGGAATCGGCTATGCTATGCTTTGTCTGCCCTACGGCTGCCGCGGCGGGTGTCATCACCTCGAAAATCGGGGGAGACCTGCCGGCCGTGCTCACGTATACGGTCCTTTCCGACACCATGGCGGCTATACTCATACCGCTGATGGTTCCATACGTCAATCCGTCCGAAAGCGTGGGATTCTTCGTGACTTTCTGGGGGGTGATAAAGGAAGTGTTCTCGATACTCGTGCTTCCCACCCTGATAGCATGGTTCATACGTTACGTGTTCCCTTCGGTGCAGAAGAAGCTGGAGAAGATAGTGGGTTGGGCTTTCTATGCCTGGTCTATAGGCTTGATATTCGCCCTTTCCCTGGCAACTTCAGCCCTTGTGGAAAGCGGAATCGGGCTGCTTCTTACCATCTCCATAGGCCTGGTGTCGCTTGCCTGCTGTCTCTTCCAGTTCTGGTTCGGAAGGCGTGTCGCGAAGGGTTACGGAAGGGTTGATTCCCTCAGCGCGGGGCAGTCTCTAGGGCAGAAGAATACGGGCTTCATCATCTGGCTGGGACTCAGCTACATGACACCTGTGACCTCTGTCGCAGGCGGCCTCTATGCTATCTGGCATAACCTCGTGAATTCCTATGAGTTGTATCAAAGCGAGTCCGAAAAGGCCTCGTAAGTTTTGAAGTGTGGTTTTTATTTCCTAAATTTGTGGGACTAATACCCTTATGTGTGCAAATGGCTCATAGAACAATAATTATAACAGGGGGAGCAGGTTTTATCGGAAGCCATGTGGTACGGCTGTTCGTGAACAAGTATCCCCAGTGCAGGATTATCAATGTCGACAAGCTTACCTACGCGGGCAATCTTGCCAATTTGAAGGATATTGAAAACAAACCCAATTACAAGTTCGTCAAAGCCGATATCTGCGACTTCGACACTATATACAGTCTGATGCAGGAAGAGAAGGTAGACGGCATCATACACCTGGCTGCGGAAAGCCATGTGGACCGTTCCATCAAGGACCCTTTCACCTTTGCACAGACCAATGTGATGGGTACTCTCAGCCTGCTTCAGGCGGCGAAGCTTTATTGGGAGAGCCTGCCGGAGAAATTCGAGGGCAAGCGCTTCTACCACATCTCTACCGACGAGGTTTACGGAGCCCTCGAGATGACTCATCCCGAAGGGGTCGAGCCTCCTTTCTCCACAAAGGCGTCTTCCGAAAAGCATCATCTCGCGTATGGCGAGAAGTTCTTCACCGAAGACCTCAAGTATCAGCCCCACAGTCCTTACAGCGCCGCTAAGGCCTCCAGCGACCATTTCGTGCGCGCTTTCCACGACACCTACGGGCTGCCGACCATTGTCACGAACTGCTCCAACAACTACGGGCCCTACCAGTTCCCCGAGAAGCTCATTCCGCTGTTCATCAACAACATCCGCCATCGCAAGCCGCTGCCGGTTTACGGAAAGGGCGAGAACGTGCGCGACTGGCTTTATGTCGAGGACCACGCGCGTGCAATCGACCTCATCTTCCATGAAGGAAAAACAGGAGAGACCTACAATATCGGAGGTTTCAACGAGTGGAAGAATATTGATATAATCAAAGTCCTCATCTCGACCACCGACCGTCTCCTGGGGCGCGCCGACGGCGAAGACATGGACCTCATAACCTATGTGACCGACCGCGCCGGACATGACCTGCGCTATGCGATAGACTCCAGCAAACTCCAGAAAGAACTCGGATGGGAGCCGTCTCTGCAGTTCGAAGAAGGCATTGAAAAGACTGTCCGCTGGTACCTCGAAAATCAGGACTGGCTCGACAATGTGACGAGCGGCGATTACCTGAAATATTATGAGGAAATGTATAATGGGGGGGGGCAGAAGCTAAACGCTAAAAATGGAAACCGATATGAAAAATAAGCGGCTTTCTGGTAGAATCCACAAGTATGTGGACTGGTATTTCAGCAAGAGGGTTGCTCCATATTGGCTGGTCGTCTTCATGGACCTGCTGATACTCCTGTTGTCATCGTTCGTGGTCTACGGATTCTTCGTCGGCTTCGGAACGGTCCGCAGCGAGGCTTTTTCCCTCCTGATGACTTTCATCGTACTGGCTGTACCGTACGTGATAGGATTCAGGATTTTCCATACCTATACCACTCTTGTCAGGTATTCTTCATTCATCGACATACTTCAGGTATGCTATGCAATGATTTTCGGCTGCGTCTTAGCCCTTGTGTTCAACTGGCTGCTCAGTCTGCTGCCGGGTGATTTCTTTGCGGACGTGCGAATCGCCAGCATTCTGGTAAGTTCCGTCGTCGCAGCTGTAATAATGATACTCATGAGGGTGATCGTGAAGTCGCTGTACGATATGGTGTACAAGGCCGAGGATGCCCCGAAGGCTTTCATCTATGGGGTTTACGACGGAGGCGTGGGCCTTGCCAAGAGCATACGCAACGAAAAACCTTCGAGGTTCAGCATCAAGGGATTCATAACCCACGATCCCCAGATGGGATATGCCCATCTCCTCGGAGAGAAGGTCTATCCGGTAGACGACAATCTTACCGAGGTACTTGTAAAGAATAATATAAGCGCCGTGCTGGTGGCGCCGAACCGCAACGAAGTTTTCCGCCGCGACCAGAAGCTTCAGGACCTTATTATCGCTTCCGGAGCCAAAATCTACATGGCCCACAAGCCTGATGAATGGGAGCCCGGAAAGGCGCCAGTACTGAGCCCTGTGAATATCAGCGACCTTCTTCCGCGCGAGCAGATATCCGTGGATATGGATTCGATAGGCGCCATGCTCAAGGGATCCAGGGTGCTGGTCACCGGTTCCGCGGGTTCCATAGGGAGCGAAATAGTGCGCCAGGTGGCATCCTTCGGCCCTGCCGAGATGATGCTGCTCGACCAGGCGGAGACTCCCCAGCACGACATACGCATTATGATGGCGAGGGATTTCCCCGACATAAAAGCCTCTGCAATAGTGACATCCGTATGCCATTCGAGCAGGATGGACGCCATCTTCAATGCATTCCGCCCCGATTATGTGTTCCATGCTGCTGCATACAAGCATGTTCCCATGATGGAGGACAATCCTCCGGAGGCCGTGCTCAACAATGTATACGGTACCAAGGTGCTTGCCGACCTTTCCGTGAAGTACGGCGTGCGCAAATTCGTGATGATTTCCACCGACAAGGCTGTGAATCCCACCAATGTGATGGGCTGTTCAAAGCGTCTCTGCGAGATTTACGTGCAGGCGCTCAACTCGGCCGAACGTGCCGGAAAGGTGGAGGGGAGCACCGAGTTCGTAACCACACGCTTCGGCAATGTGCTGGGATCCAACGGTTCTGTGATTCCCCTGTTCGAGGAGCAGATACGGAATGGCGGCCCCGTCACTGTGACGGATCCCAACATCGTGCGCTTCTTCATGCTGATTCCCGAGGCCTGCAAGCTGGTGCTGGAGGCCGGCACTCATGGGGATGGAGGGCAGATTCTGGTGTTCGACATGGGAGAGCCGGTGAAGATATCCGACCTTGCCAGACGCATGATAAAGCTTTCCGGCGCCGAAAACGTGGAGATAGTCTACACCGGCCTGAGGGACGGCGAAAAACTCTACGAGGAGGTGCTCAGCGACAAGGAGGACACCCTTCCTTCGTTCCACGAAAAGATACGTATTGCTCAGGTCCGCGAATATGATTTCGAAACCATACGCGTGCAGATGGATGAGCTTCTTGCAATCGCGAAAACCTACGATCCTATGAAGACCGTCGCCAAGATGAAGGAGATCGTTCCTGAATACGTCAGCAATAATTCAGTTTATACTATACTCGACAAACATTAATTCCTGATTATCCTGTGTCCGTAAAGGAATACAATGTCATAATAGTGGGAGGCGGGGTTACAGGAGCCGCTACCGCCCGCGACTGTGCCCTGAGGGGGCTCAGGACCCTGCTGGTTGAACGCGGGGACATCTGCGACGGAGCTTCCGGCCGCAATCACGGCCTGCTTCACAGCGGCGCCAGATATGCGGTGACCGACCGCGAAGGCGCGATGGAATGCATAATCGAAAACAGGATACTCCGGAAAATCGCTTCCAACTGCGTCGAGCAGACGGAAGGCCTGTTCATAAGCCTGCCGGAAGACGGCCTGGACTATCAGGCCAATTTCATATCCAAATGCCGCGAAGCCGGCATAAATGCCGAGGCAATGGACCCGAAGGAGGCCTTGAGGCTGGAACCTGCGGTGAATCCTTCCATCATAGGCGCAGTAAAGGTGCCGGATGCATCCGTGGATCCGTTCCGGCTCGTGGACGCGAATATTCTTGATGCGACGAGGCATGGGGCCGACGTGTTGAAGTTTACAGCGGTGACTTCGCTCGTGAAGGACGGGTCGAGGGTAGTGGGCGTGAAAACTTCTTCCGGAGAAACAATCCATGCTGACATGGTGGTGCTCGCCGCCGGAATCTGGACTGCGGACATAGCCCGTGAGGCCGGTGCACATATAGAGATGATGCCCAGCAAGGGATCCCTTATAATTTTCGGCCACAGGGTGGCGAATATGGTGATAAACCGTTGCCGCAAGCCTGCCAATGCCGATATTCTCGTGCCCGGCGATGTGGTGAGCGTGCTCGGAACCACTTCGGACAAGGTCCCTATGGATACCATAGACGACATGCGCTGTACTCCCGACGAGGCCGACCTGCTGCTGAAGGAAGGCATACAGCTGGTTCCTGCTCTTGCCAATACCAGGATAATCAGGGCCTATGCCGGAGTGCGTCCACTTGTGGTGGCCGACCCTTCAGGTGACGGACGCAATGTCAGCCGCGGCATAGTGCTGCTCGACCATGAAGAGCGCGACGGCATTGCCGGACTTATTACCATAACGGGAGGAAAGCTCACCACGGCCCGCCTGATGGCCGAAATGGCAACCGACCTCGTGTGCAGCAAACTCGGGGTGAGCGCAAAATGCGAAACTGCCGTGCGCAAGCTTCCGGGCTCGGAAGGGCGCAAGCCGGAATACGGGGACCCGTCTTTCCAGAAGGCGGCGATAGGAAGGCATGGCGGCGAGGTTTCAAAGATGAACTTTGCCGAAGGCAGCGAGGTGATATGCGAGTGCGAATCGGTGACAAAGGCCGAAATCATTTATGCCGTGGAAAATTTCGGAGTGAGGAATCTGCCGGATCTGAGGCGGCACACTCGTGTGGGCATGGGCACATGCCAGAGTTCGCTTTGTGCAAAGAAGGTGGCAGCTGTCCTGGCGGAAATCCTCAAGGATGTTACGGCGGAGGAACTTGTCGCCGGATATATGAATGAACGCTGGAAGGGAATTACTCCCGTAATGTGGGGGAATACCCTCCGTGAAGCGGAATATATGATAAGGGCCAATTCGGAGTTTGCCGTCGCAGGGCGGCATACGGTAAAGCCGGAGTTCTCCCGTGATGAGAAGCTGCCTTTCGATGTCGTGATTATAGGCGGCGGATGGGCCGGCTGCAGCGTTGCCGAGAAGCTTTCGGATGCCGGACTTCGCGTCTGCGTGGTCTCCGAGGGCCTGTCGCTCGCCGTGAGCGGGGCTGAAAAGCCCTACGCACGGCTGGCTGCTTTGCAGCGGAAGGGCGTGACCGTCCTTCGCGGCGACAGGGCCGTCGCAGGTATTTTCGAAGATGGGAGGCTGGTATCCCTTACGACCAGGAATCTTGGCGCTGAAACCCCTTTGCGTGCGGCAAATTACATCCTTGCAAGCGGGAAATTCTTCTCCTGCGGGCTTTGTTCCGACAGGGATCATATCTGGGAACCGGTGTTCGGCGCCGACCTGAATGCGCCTTTGGTGCGCACGGAATGGTACTCGCCCGAATTCGGCGCGCCCCAGCCTTTCATGGCTTATGGTGTGCTGACCGACGACTCCGCCCGCGTGATGAAAGGAGGGAAGGCTGTTGCCAACCTATATGCCGCCGGAGATATAGTGGCGGATGGATGTGTTTCTTTAAGTACGGATAAATCATAGTTGCCATGCAGGAAATTACGAAACTGGAAAGTTGCCTGAAGTGCAATCTCTGCACTCTTGCCTGTCCTATGATGGAGGTGAATCCGGATTATCCGGGCCCCAAGAAAGCCGGCCCCGACGGCGAACGCTACCGGCTCAAGGATCCTGCATTCTACGACTATGCCCTGAAATACTGTCTTAACTGCAAGCGTTGCGAGGTGGCCTGCCCGTCGGACGTGCATGTCGGCGACATGATACAGCTCGCCCGCATAAACTATGGCTCACAGGGTAAAAGAAGGGGCATGAAAGGCCTGCGCGACTGGACCCTTGCCTCCACCGACCTGGTTGGAAGCCTCTCCACCCCGTTTGCCCCCATAGTTAATGGAGTGCTTAAAACCAAGCCCGTAAAGGCGCTGATGCACAGCACGATTGCAGTAGACAAGCATCGCACTTTCCCTGCTTACACCCATCAGAAATTCGTGAAATGGTTCCGTGGACAGGACCAGTCGGGCTTCGACAGGTTCGTGACCTACTTCCATGGCTGCTATGTCAATTACAACTATCCGGAACTCGGCAAGGATTTCGTCCGCATAATGAATGCCGCAGGCTATGGGGTGCATCTTCTCGAGAAGGAGAAATGCTGCGGCGTGGCCCTGATGAGCAACGGCTTTGCCTCCCAGGCGCGAAAGCAGGGGGAAATCAATCTCGCATCCATACGCAAGGCGGCCGCTGCGGGAGAGCCTGTTCTTACCACCTCCTCCACCTGCACCTTTACCATGAGGGACGAATATCCCCACGTGCTCGGACTGGAGAATTCCGACGTGCGCGACTCTCTGATGCTCGCCACCCGCTGGCTCTATGGCAAAATATCTTCAGGAGAACTTCGGTTCAAGTTCCGCAAAGACTTTAAAATGAAGGTAGTATATCATACGTCCTGTCATATTCAGAAGATGGGATGGCAGTTCTATTCAATTGAACTGCTGAAGATGATTCCCGGCGTGGAACTAACAGTCCTCGACCAGAACTGCTGCGGAATTGCGGGCACTTTCGGTTTCAAGAAAGAGAATTATCCTTTCTCCCAGGCAATAGGCTCGAAACTCTTCGACGATATTCTCGCCATTCCCGACGCAATTGTGTCCACCGACTGCGAAACCTGCAAGTGGCAGATAGAAATGAGCACGGGCAGGACCGTGCTCAATCCGATTGAGATATTTGCAAAGGCGCTGGAAGCCTAAGCTTCGGCGAATTCCATCTTTTCCACGAAACAGAGCGTGTCTCCCACCTTGCCGGACACGTACCAGGTGTCGGTATCGCGGGCGATGCTGAAATGCACGGTTTCGCCATATTGTATCTCGTGGTAGTAGCACACCTGGACGTCGTATAACTTCCTGTCTTTCAGATAATCGAAGGGAAGAATGTCGAACGCCCACTGCGTGTACTGGCAGTTGTTGGCATGTCCGTTGGTGTCCAGGTCGGAATACATTACGGTATGGCTGCCGGCATCCTGCTGTTCCAGCTCCCTGGGAACTATTATCTTGGTGCAGAAGGGGAGGGTGTCCTCGCTGTAATGCAGGCTCTCGTCAAATCCGGTTTCGCCGCGGAAGAGGCTGTGCTCTTTGAGGTCGAGAAGCGTCCATGCCGAGGTGCCGAGAAGTATGGGCGTGGCCGGGTCGTCTGCCTTGAACATACGGAAGTTCCTGTGCCAAAGCAGCCCTGCCTGGCCCCTGGACCAGGTCTGGAGTATTACATCGTCGCCCCAGACAGGGCAGTCGTCAATCTGGAAATGAATACGGTTGAGGGCCCAGAAGAGATTGCGCTCCCGCAGCTGCTCATAACTGCAATTGCAGAATTCCGATCCCTGATATGCTATCTCCTGAAGGTGATTCTGCAGGAATGAGGCCTTGATGCGGGCAGATGCATCGGTCTCATAGCTCTGAATCCTGAAACGTTCTTCTACTATAGGAACAGGCATTATTCTATCCCTTTAAGTTTTTCTTTGGGAACAAGGAAGAATTTGAGAATACCCTTCGCACACAGTGTTCCGTTCACCTTGGCCTGGGCGTCCACAATCACGAGAGGAGGGTGAATCTCCACGCGTTTTGAGTTCACTTCCACTCTGTCCCCGGGGAAAACGGAGTTCTTGAACTTGATGTCGTCCAGCCCTGCGTACATTGCGGTGTTCTTTTCGAGATATTCGCGGGGAATGAGCAGCACGCTGCCCTGGGCCATTATTTCACAAAGGATTACGCCGGGTACGACGGGATAGCCTGGGAAGTGCCCCTGTACGAAAAATGCGTCCTGAGGAATAGTGTAGGATGATTCCACGTGACCATCTTCCTTAAGTTCGCTTTCATCGACCAGAAGCATCGGGGGCCTGTGCGGGATAATCTTCTGTATTTCTTCTCTGTTCATCATAACTTAACTTTAGTACGCCGCTTTTCTTGCAAATTTTATGCCCTATTCCTATATTTGCATGCTTGCTAAATTTTAAATAATATGGCAGAGACTTCAACTCAGAGCGATTATGGCTTCATCAGGGTGGCGGCCGTCACCCCCAGGGTTTATCTTGCGGATCCCGCCCGCAATGCCGAAGAAATAGTGCGTCTTGCATCGGAAGCGGCCTCCAGGGAAGCTTCGGTGATTGTTTTTCCGGAACTGTGCGTTACCGGCTACACCTGTGCCGACCTTTTTGCCCAGCAGACCCTTCTGGATGCCGCCGAGCGTGCGGTCGCGGATATTGCGGCCGCATCGGAGGACATGGCTTCCATGCTGGTCGTCGGCGTTCCGCTGCGCCATGCCGGCAGGCTTTACAATTGCGCCGCAGTGATCCGTTCCGGCAAAATACTGGGCATAGTCCCCAAGACCTATCTTCCGAATTCGGCGGAGTTCTATGAAATGCGCTGGTTCGAGACCGGGGCGCACGTGGATGCTGAAATACTTTATGCGGGACAGTCCTGCAGGTTGAGTGTCAAGCAGTTGTTTGCCATAGGAAAGGCTGTGGTAGGCGTCGAAATCTGCCAGGACCTCTGGGTTCCCGTCCCTCCCTGTACTGCGGCCGCTCTCGCAGGGGCCAACCTTATAGTCAATCTTTCCGCCTCCAACGAGGCTCTCTGCAAGAATGACTACCGAAAACTTCTGGTGGGATCCACTTCCGCCCGCCTGATTGCAGGCTATGTGTATTGCAGCTGCGGATTCGGGGAATCCACCCAGGACCTCGTGTGGGCGGGATCGTCCATGATCTATGAAAACGGGGCGCTGCTTGCGGAGAATGAGCGTTTTTCCATTGGTTCAACTGCAATCTATGCAGATATCGACGTCGAACGCCTGGACGGCGTGAGGGCCAAGAGCCCCAACTTCAGGGATGCCTTCGGGATGGTTCCGGCGGATTATTCCCGCATGGACGCCGGAGCGGCGGTCGCGACCGACTTTGAACGCGAACTTCTCAAGAAAGTGGATGCACATCCCTTCGTCCCTTCCGGTCCTGAACTTTCCGCCCGCTGCAAGGAGATACTTTCCATTCAGGTTCTCGGGCTTTGCACACGTTTGCAGAAGATTAATTGCAAGTCAGCCGTTATCGGGGTTTCCGGAGGCCTGGATTCGACTCTTGCCCTGCTGGTGACGGTTCTCGCCTTCGACAAGCTGGGATTGGACCGCAGCCGCATCATAGGCGTGAGCATGCCCGGATTCGGCACTACGAATCGGACCAGGGGCAATGCGGAAATCCTGATGGACAGGCTGGAAGTCAGCCGGCGTGAAATCTCCATTGTAGCGGCCACCGCACAGCATCTTGAAGACATAGGCCATCCCATTGAAAATACGGATGTTACATACGAAAATGCCCAGGCGCGCGAGCGTACCCAGATTCTTATGGACCTGGCGGGGCAGGAGGGCGGAATTGTCATCGGAACAGGCGACCTCTCCGAACTTGCCCTGGGCTGGTGTACCTACAATGCCGACCACATGTCAATGTACGGGGTGAATGCCTCCGTGCCCAAGACTCTGGTACGCACCCTGGTGGCTTATGCAGCGGCAGAACATTTCGAAGACGCGCAGGACGTGCTGTCCGATATCGTGGACACTCCAATTTCGCCTGAGCTTCTTCCTGCGGCGGCAGACGGCAGCATTTCCCAGAAGACGGAAGACCTCGTAGGGCCTTACGAACTTCACGACTTTTTCCTCTACAATGTAATGCGCTGGGGTTTCTCTCCCGAAAAGGTGCTTTTCCTTGCCTGCAAGGCATTTGAAGGCCTCTACGACGGAGGGACTATATGCAAGTGGATGCGGGTGTTCTACCGCCGTTTCTTCAGCCAGCAGTTCAAGCGCAGCTGCCTTCCCGACGGTCCCAAGGTGGGAAGCGTGTCTTTGTCGCCGAGGGGAGACTGGAGGATGCCGTCGGATGCGTCCTCTGAACTATGGATCATGTAACATTTTCGCGGCGTCAACCTGAAATGACAAAAAAAGCCGGGCAATGTCATTATTGTCCGGCTTTTTTGTACACCCTCAGGGGCTCGAACCCTGGACCCATTGATTAAGAGTCAATTGCTCTACCAGCTGAGCTAAGGGTGCATTATTTTCAAAGTTCTGTGACCCGTTCGGGGCTCGAACCCGAGACCCCAACATTAAAAGTGTTGTGCTCTACCAACTGAGCTAACGAGTCTCCGAATTGGGATTGCAAAGGTATAACTTTAGCTTTAATTATCCAAATATTTTTTTATTTTTTTCGCTCTGAAGCATTTCAAACGACAGTTTGGAAAAAGATGCGTATATTAGCACAACAAACAATAAAGGATATGACCAATCATTTCGTAATAATGGCAGGGGGGCAGGGTACCAGACTTTATCCTTTGAGCACTGCCGAGAAACCCAAGCAGTTCCTTGACCTTCTGGGAACGGGGAAGACACTTATACAGATGACCTATGAACGCTTCAAGGCTGTCGACCCCGAGGCTTATGTCTGGGTGGTTACTTCGAAAGAGTATATTCACTGGGTAAAGGAGCAGCTGCCCTCTGTTCCGGACGAGCGGATTCTCGCTGAACCGGTGCCCAGGAACACCGCTCCGTGCATTTCTTATGCAATTTGGAAGATAAAGGCCGGATTTGGGCAATGTAACATAGTTGTTAGCCCCTCTGACGCATTTGTTTCATCCATTGATTTATTTGCAGTTACGATAAATAAGGCTTTGGAATTTACAGACTCCGGAGAACCGTCTGTCGTATGCGTCGGCATCAAGCCCTCCAACCCTAATACGGGCTATGGATATATCGAAATTTCGTCACTTGACGAAATGCAAACAGTTGATAATAAGACAGATATAATAAAAGTCAAGTCCTTCAGGGAAAAACCTGACCTCGAGACGGCGAAACGTTATCTTGAGGCTGGAAATTACTTCTGGAATGCCGGTATTTTTGTCTGGAATACCCTCACGGTCGAATCGGAAATCAGGGCTCATGCCCCGCAGATAGCGGCAGTGATGGACGCCCTCGAACCCTCTTTCTATACCCCTTCCGAAGAGGCTGCGCTCGCGGAACTTTTCCCTACATGCGAGAAGATTTCCATAGATTATGCAGTGATGGAGAAATCCTCCCATGTATGGTGCATCCCTGCGGACTGGCCCTGGGATGATCTGGGCAGTTTCGCCTCGATTGAAAAGATCACCGGCCGTACAATCCCTGAGGAAATAAAAAAGGCGCAGGAAGAATACCAGCGCCTTAAACGGAAATAGGGAAGGGCACTGAGCTGTTATTCAAACAGTTGCAATGACTTGTCAAGAATTGACTTCATGTCTTCGCCGTCCAGGACTGTCTCTATGGGGAAGCTTATCGCAAGCACTTTATAGCCGTCGAAAGGATGGAATACGGCGGCTCCGCTGCGGTTGCTGAATCTGGCTATCGTGCGGCCTCCGGTCGTGGGACGTATGGCCCCTGCGGTTTCTACGCTGTATATAGCTTCGTTCAGGCTGTTGTTGTAGCGTATGGGGCGTCCGTCAAAGTCTGCACGGCCGTTCACCGACCCGCGGGAACTCACCCACCTGTAGCCAAGCACTTCTTCGATGAACTGACGGGCATCCTGCTGGTAGGCATTGTCGCCGATGGGATATACTTCATCCCAGGCGTCAGTAGCAATGTAAGCGCCTGAAAGTAAGATGTTTACTCCTGCGCTTGCAGAGGCTTTGAGAGCCCCCCTCAGCGAGGCGGGGAAGACCTGGAACCTGGCGGGCCTGCGGGCATTTCCCACAAGGGTGCTTATCTGTTTTCCGCAGACAAGGTCTATTGCAAAGTATTTTTCAGCAGGCGAGCTTTCGTATGCTTTCCGGCTTTGGGAGCAGAAACTGTAGCCCAGACCTATCAGATGCCTGCCGTGCACGGCGGGATAGTCGAAACTGTTGCCGGCGGCCTGGAATCCGGCCATATCGGTGTCGCAGGCTCCATGGCCCGGTGCGGAATTGTTTATGTATGCGCGGTCCCTGCGGTATTCGTAGCTTTCTCCGGCGTAAGTGATGTCTTTGATATAAGGAACTCCGCTGTCGCGCCTGAAATCGAATCCGGCATATTGGGGAGAATCGAACCATGAAGGAGCGCTGATACGGTCGAAATTATTTACTATCAGTACTTTGCCTTTTTCGTCAGGGGCAATGCCCACGCTTAGGATCTCGGAAGGGAAACTTCTGCCGCCTTTGTTCACGGCCTCCACCATGAATGAATATACATGCCCTTTTTCGACAGGGACTGTAATGAACGGCGACTTCACCCTTGTTCCGGTGTCAAACGCGCCGTCATCAATGCGGGTATATAGAATGTAGCTTTCAGCCTTTGCCGTGGGTTCTTTGCCGTCGACGGAAGGCTCCCAGCGCAGTACGGCGTTGCCGGAGTCGTCAAGCAGGGCGGAGAAGGAGTTTACTGGCAGGGGAGCCACCACATAATTCTCTCCATAATAAGTGGAGAGGAACTTGAGCATACCCTTGTAAACGGCCCTGCATGCGTCGAAACGGAAGGACGGGTCCAACCCGAACTTCATGTCTGCAAAGTTCTGGTGTGCAAGCAGTTCAAGTAGCATTCCGGGGACATCCGTGGTGCGGGATTCCGAATAAGACCTGTTCCAAAGCTGCCTGCGCCTCCACAGCGAATCGTAGTCGGCCCTCAAATCCTCCACCACCTGGGTCTGGACGTAATCCGCAAGCAGCCGGCAGCTCATCCTGTCATCCGCTTTGTCGTGAAATTTCCGGCTTCCGTCCGCCATCAGGGTATATATCGACAGGGTACCCACTATTGCATCGTCAGGGGTCACTCCTGCATCGGTATGGAAGGCCAGCGACAGGTTTATGGGGATTTTCATGTCATCCTTCATCATCTTCACCCACTCGCCCCTGGAGGCGTAATCATTGGTATAATCCCTGTCCCACTGGTTTATCCTGTCATAGGGCATTCCTGCCCACTGCTCCCAGTACATGGCACCTTCAAGATAGCTCGGCACGTCCGAAATCTCCCATTCCGATACATCGGAACCCTGTCCGCGGGCTATTTTCCCTATACCGCCGCCTATTTTCACGGCATCGGCGGTTACCACGCTGCCTGCCTTGTACTTGCGCCCCTTGGGGGTGGAATTGTCAAGCATTATGTATGATTCGGGCCCGAGATCGAAGGTGCCGAGGTAAATCCATGTGCCTCCTCCAATGCGCTGGTCTACAATAAATTCGCTCTGTCCGCCCCTGTGGTATACCGTATAATGGGCGTTTGCGCTGCTTTCCGGCAGGCTCTTGTACGAAACATACACCGCCAGCCTGGCATTGCAGTCGAGATTAGGGCGCCAGATGGCGCTTGCACCGGGCTTGCTCTGGACGACCGACGCCTTTCGGGCATTTCCCATGGTAAAAGGATTGTCGTCCTTTACATAATTTTCTTTCTTGTCGGCAAAACCGGTTCCTGCATTGCTCCAACCGCCTTTTTCGCTGTACTCTCCGTGAAGCCTGACCGGAAATCCGGGGGAACGGAAATGGGGATCGTTGTCGCAGATAATTTCCATTGAACTGGTATCGCGCTCGCGGGGAGTAATCACATACGCTCCTGCCCGTTCCAGCATGGGAATCAGGAATGGCAGTACGAAACTCTGGGTGAAAAGGTCTTCGGTGGTGCTCCAGTTGGGGGATCGCTGCCAGGTCCACATCTCCGAACCGTTGTCGTAGTATCGCCCGTGGCTCTGCCAGAGGGCTATGGTTCTGCCCCCGAGCCCGAGTTCCGCTTCCGGACTCCCGACGGCCTCCACGAACTGCGTCCGCGCAGGGGCCTTGACGGAGTATTTGTATTTGGCAGGATGGCCGTCATGACGCATTGCGGGGTCGGAAAGGTCTTCGAATGCTGTGCTTTCGCAGAATATCTTCCCAAGGCCGTACGACGGTTCCGGCCATTGGTTGCGAAGTTGGTCCCTGAACCATCTGATATCCTTGTCCTGCCAGGGAAAATCCGAAAGTTCCTTGCTGAAATACAGGTCCAGCACGCCATCGCGCTTCATCGCCCTGGTAAGCTTGAAGGAGGACCGGACGTTGAAATGCTCAGTCGCGAGAACGCTTATCGAGTCGCATACGGGCTTGAAAGATTCGAGCATGGCCCTCTGGGCGAAGAGACCCGTGCCCAAAAACATAAACAGAATGGCTGTGAGAACCCTACGCATATCAGTTCTTCCTTACTTTCAGGTGGGTAACGTCTATGATGAATACGAAGATGCAGCTCAGCAGCATGGCAAGCATGTCGGCCCTGAGGTCGGTAATGTCCATGGAACGGTAGGGGAGTTTCCCCTGAATGAACTCGGTGGCATAGGCAAGCAGGCTGCCGACGACGAAGGTAAGTACGGCGAAGATCAGTGCGCTCCAGAACTTGTTGGTGATGTGGTCGTAAGCCAGGTATGCGAGAATGGGAAACGGAAGGAACATCAGGAAATGCGCCACCTTGTCGGTCGGGATGCCGAATATAAAGTTCTGCATTTCAGGGAGTTTGTCCACGTGCATGAAGCAGAGGAAGGCCACGGCCGCAATATATAGCACGAAGAGGATTCTTGCAAGTATTGTCTTGGGGGTAGTCATATCAGAGTGCCTGCATGTCGTGAAGTTTCCGGTAATACCCGCCCTTGGCTATAAGTTCGTCGTGAGTGCCGCGCTCAACAATGCGGCCCTGGTCGATTACTATAATCTCGTCCGCGTCCTTTATGGTGCTGAGCCTGTGGGCGATGGCTATGGTGGTGCGGTTGTGCATAAGCCTCTCGAGGGCTTCCTGCACGGATCTCTCGCTCTCGGTGTCGAGTGCCGCGGTGGCTTCATCGAGTATCAGGATGGGAGGATTCTTGAGTACTGCACGTGCTATGCTGATGCGCTGTCTCTGCCCTCCGCTGAGTTTGCATCCCCTGTCGCCTACGTTGGTACTGTATCCTTCTTCCTTGTCCATTATGAATTCGTGGGCGTTTGCAATCCTGGCGGCCTCTATAACCTGTTCTTCGGACGCGCCTTCCACTCCGAAGGCTATATTGTTGAAGATGGTATCGTTGAAGAGGATGGGATCCTGGTTGACATTGCCCATCAGGGAACGCAGGCTGCCTATGGTAAGGTCGCGTATCGGAACCCCGTCGATGGAGATATTTCCGCTGTTTGCGTCGTAAAATCTGGGGATGAGGTCCACCAGCGTGGTCTTTCCTCCGCCCGAAGCCCCCACGAGGGCGACGGTTTTGCCCTTGGGAATGTCCAGGCTGATGTCATGTAGCACCTCCCTTCCGTCTTCGTAGCTGAAACTGACATTGCGGAAGGAGATGCGGTCGTTGAATTCGGTAATGCTCTTTGCCCCTTCGCTCTCCCTTATGGGATTTTCGGCGTTCAGGATACGGTCGATGCGGTCCATGGAGGCCATGCCCTTGGGGATGTTGTATGCCGCCCTGGAAAGGTCCTTTATAGGCTGGATCACGCTATAGAGTATGGTCATGAAGAAGATGAAGGTGGGGGCGTCTATGGTGCTCTTTTCGGAGACGATAAGGGCGCCTCCGAAGCAGAGCACTATGCAAATCATCACCGTCCCGAGGAATTCGCTCACGGGATGCGCGAGGGACTGCCTTGTCGCCACCCTCGCATTCTTGCGCCTCATTGCGTCGGTCACCTTCCCGAAACGGACGCTCATCGCTTTCTCGGCGAGGAAGGCCTTGATGACGCGCAGGCCGCCGAGAGTCTCCTCCACCTGGCTCATGGTATCGCTCCAGAGTGCCTGGGCCTCGGTGGATTTCCTCTTAAGGTTGCGTCCCACCACGCCCATCAGCCAGGTCATCAGCGGTGCGAAGAGCAGTACAAAGAGGGTGAGTTTCCAGGAGATGAAAATAAGCGTACCGATGTAGAATATTATCAGGATGGGGTTCTTTATCAGCATGTCAAGCGAACCCGTGATGGAATTCTCCACTTCCTGCACGTCTCCGCTCATGCGCGCGATAATGTCGCCCTTGCGCTCCTCGGAGAAGAAGCCCAGCGGCAGGTCAAGAATCTTGTTGTAGATTTCCATCCTCATGTCCCTGACTATGCCTGTGCGTATGGGCACCATCACTGCTGCCGAGCCGAAATAGCAGCTTGTCTTGAGCAAGGTGAGGAAAATCATCATCAGCGACAGCAGTATCAGCGTCATAACGGCGCCGTGCGTGATTATGGACTCGTTTACAGACCAGTAGAAGTTGTTCATCAGCACATGGAAGAAAGACTTCAGATTGGCTGTACTCCATGGAATGAATTCGTACATGGTTTCGTCCATCCTGAAAATAATCTTCAGGACGGGAATCATGATGGCGAATGAAAAGATATTGAAAATGGCGCTCAGAATGTTGAGTATCACCGAGCCCCAAAGGTATTTTCCGTACGGCGAAACATAGCGCCGCAGCATGTTCCAGAACGATTTCATATTATTCTACAAATATAATAAATTTATAGAATAAAAAGAGGTGATGCGGTCTCGCGGGGCAGTGCCACGAGGCGGACGGAACTCCCTTCGAGGGCGGGCTTGCAGGCTTCCAGAGCCTTCATGGGGGTGTTGTTGTGCTCGCTGAGATGGCAGAGGAATACGTTTTTCAGGCCGGGGTGGAGGAATTTGCGTATGGCATCGGCGCATTCTTCATTGGACAGGTGTCCGTGCCCGCCGCAGATGCGGTCCTGCAGTTCTTTGGGATAGCTGCCGTTGCGAAGCATTCCGAGGTCGTAGTTGGCTTCAATCACCACGGTGGAGGAGTGCGAGGCGTATTCCAGTGCCTCGTCCGTCATCCGGCCTATGTCGGTCATGATGGTAAAAAGACAGCCGTCGATGTCGATGCAGTATCCTACTGTCTGGGTGGCGTCGTGGGGAACCTGGAAATATTTGGCGCGTATGCTTCCCGGTACTATCTCCGACCAGTCATCCTTGTTCAGCAGGTGAACCACTCCTGAGAGATAAGGCCCTGTCATCCAGTGTGTTGCAAGTGAGCCGCGAAGCTTGTCCGTCATCCAGACCGGCTTCAGCAGCCGCTTGCAGTAAGGGCCGAGATTGTGGATGTGGTCCATGTGGTCGTGGGTGATGAGTATGCCGTCCACGTTGTCGAAGCTGAAGGCGTTGCGCATCAGCTCCTGCCTGAGCCTGCGCATGCTCACCCCTGCATCTATCAGGATTCCGGCTCCGCCGTTTATGTCATCGGCGTGAAGGAAATAGCAGTTTCCGCAGCTTCCGCTCGAAAAAGACTGGAATACAATTTTATCTGACATCATCAGCCTCGCAGTATTTGGAGATGACACTGTAAGCGTCGGCGACTCCGAGTTCGCCGGCACGGGAGAGATCTATGCAGCCTTTCTCCTTGTCTTTGAGGAAGATAAGGGCAAGTCCGCGGTTATAATATGCGTCTCCCATGTATGGATAGAGGCTGATGGCCCTTTCATAGCTGTCTATTGCATCCACCATCTGTCCCGACAGGCACATCAGGTTGCCGAGATTGAAGTAGAGATAGGGGATGTCGGGCAGTATGCGTATGGCTTCCTGCATGTCCGCAATGGCCTCGGAATAGTCGTAAGTGCGGTCAACCCTGTCGCTCACCCTTGCGCGTATGGATCCCTGGTCGTCCATGGTAAGCGTCTGCACATTGCTTTCCATGCTGGCGATGAAGTCTATCATCTCGGCACGCAGCACACCCCTGTTCATCAGGTAGAAGGCCTTGTAGAACCTGGAATAGCGGTCGCGGACAACGTCGCTGTCGGCCTGCTTCGCAGCTTTGTCGAAGTATGCGAGTGCGGAATTGTACTGCTTGTTCTGCACTTCGTGGATGCCGTGTATGAAGCTTATTTCCGAAGGTGTGAGCCTGCTGTTTCCGGCCCCCGTGCTGCTGTCGCCCGCGAGCAGGCTTTCGAGGCTGCGGCTGAGGATTACGGGACCCAGGTCTTCGTTGCTGATGTCGACGGGAATGGGGATGGATCCCTCGAAGCGCTCTATAAGGGGATTCTCGAACCTGCGGCTGAGTGCGGCATACTCTTCGTCGCCGGAGGACAGTTTGAATTTATACAGGGGTTTCAGGCGAATGTCGATATCACGGTGCTGGAGCAGTTCGTTGTCGAAATCTTTCTTTGCAAAATCGGCGTCGAAGGCGAGCAGCGAGGAGTATTTGCGTGTGGTATCTGCAAAATTGGCTTCACCCCGGGCATTTTTGCTCTCGTATTCGGCAACTTTCTTCCGGGCAATTTCGTAATCGGCCTTGGAAGCCTTGGTACGGCCCATCATGTTCTCGACATAGGCCCTGTTCATGTAGGCCTTTGCAAAGTCGGGATAGAGGGCGATTGCCATATTGTAATCCTCCAGGGCATCCTGCCAGCGGCCCATCTCCACGAAGTACCCGGCCCTGTTGAAATATGCCAGCACGTTCCCCTGGTTGATGTTTATAACCCTGTCCATGTCGTCGAGGGCATCCTCGAAATTGCCCACCCGTGCGCTCAGCAGGCTTCGGTTGTAGAGGGTGAGGGCGTTCCCCGGATCTTCTTCCAGAACCTTGTTGAGGTCGGCCATGGCGGCGTTGAGGTCATTGTTTTCGGTGTGCATTAGGGCCCTGTTGAAGTACGCAAAGCTGTTGTGGGGGTCGAGCAGAATAGCCTGGTCGAGATCCGCTATCGCCTTGTCCAGCTTCCCCTGTTCGGCATAGAGCCGTCCGCGGCGTATGTATCCTTCAGGGTCGTAGCGGTCGAGTTTGATGGCCTTGTTGTAGTCTGTCAGGGCCTTTGTGGTGTCTTTGAGGTATAGATGGCAGGCACCCCTGTTCAGATATGCCCCCGGGTCTTTCGGGTCCTGTTTGATATAGCGGTTGAAATCGTCCAGGGCTTCGTCGAAACGCTGGGCGAGGAAGTATGTCACTCCGCGGCTGTAATAGATGCCAGGCGTTCCAGGGCGGAGTTCGAGGGCCTTTTCCAAGTCTTCCAGCCCTTCCTCATACTGGCCCTGGCGGCTCTTGGTGATGGCGCGGTAGTGATATCCGTTTGTGAAGATAGGATTTAGCTTTACCGAACGGTCGAAGTCCTGCTGGGCCCCTCGTATGTCGCCGAGATTGTATTTTGCGATGCCGCGGAAAAACATGTTCCAGTAGTCGGCGGTGTCGAGGCGGGCGAGAATGTTGAAATTCTCGATGGCGAGGGCGTATTTTCCGTCGGAGAGCGCCTGCCTGCCGCGCATCATGAAAACGTCCTTGTCGTACTGCGCAGAAAGCCTTGCTGCCGGGCCTGTGGCCAGACAGATGAAAAAGAGTATTGCCAGCACGAACTTTTTCACTATTTTTGTGTCGCTTGTCGAAAAAGCAAATATAACATTTATTATGCCTGTTTCAGCCCGGACGGTAAAATTTCTTTCTGCAGCCGTGATGATTTTGCAGTTTTTTTATGCATCTGCATCCGACGGCAGGGACAGCCTGCAGTCGGCCTTGCGGCGCGACGTGGAGTTTCTTTCCGACAGCCTCTGTGAAGGGCGCAAGACAGGTTCCGCCGGTGCTTCGGAAGCCGCATTCTACATTATAAGGCGCCTGAACGGAATGGGATACTCCTGTTCGCTGCAGACTTTCCGTACCGCCTCCGACGCAATAGGACGCAATATAGTGGCTGTATCCGGAACCTTGGCACCTGAACTTGGAAGCGGGAAGGCCGTATTGGGCAGGCCGGCCGTTCTGCTGATGGCCTACTATGACGGGCTCGGAAGCATAGGGGACAAATTCTATCCCTGCGCGGACGCAAACGCTTCCGGTGTGGCGGCCCTGCTGTCCGTCGCGGAAAGGCTGAAAGGCAGGGGAGATGTGATAATCGCCTTCGTGGACGCACACAATGCCAATCTGGCAGGTGCCGAGGCGCTTGCGGCGTCCCTTTCGCGGCAGCCCTTGAAGCTGGTAGCGAACTTCGACATACTGGGCAGTACCCTTGCTCCTCCGGACAAATACTGGAAAGACTATCTGATTATACTCGGAGGAGAACGCTACAGCCGCGCCTTCACGAACCTGAATTACGGTATAGACCTCCACCTTTATTACGATTACTACGGCAGCAGGGGCTTTACCGACCTTTTCTACCGCAAGGTCAGCGACCACAAGGTCTTTCTCGGAAGGGGAGTGCCGGTGCTTATGTTCACCTCCGGAATCACCATGTCGACCAACAGGGAGTCAGATACATTCAACTCCCTCGACTATACGGTGATGGCCGGGAGAGTTGAACTTATAGGAAAGTGGCTTGAGGGCTTTAGATAAATCCCTTTGTAATTATTTGAGTCTGAATTCTTTGTCGCCGAGCAACTCGCGAAGCACTGCGGGTTCGTTGGTGGTGATTGCGTCCACTCCGAGCTCCACGAATTTCTTCATTCTTTCAGGCTTGTTGACCGTCCAGACGTTGGTGGACATTCCGAGGGCGTGGGCGCGCTCAACCATGGTGGAATCCTTCAGCACCTTCTTTTGTTCGTAATCGAAGCCGTTGATTCCGCATTCGGCAAGTTCCTCCGGAGTGAAGTCTCCCTCCAGGTACTGGTTGACGAACTCGGGGTATTCGGCTGCAATGCGGTCGCAGAGATATTTGCTGAAGCTGATGAATACCACCCTTGAAGGGTCGAGAAGTCCGTGGGCCTCAAGGGCTTCGATACTCTTTTCCAGCAGGGCGTCTTCACGCTCCTTGGTAATTTCTTCCTTCAGTTCTAGGACGAGTACGGTCCCGTCGCATTTTTCGCCCTGGGTGAGATAGTCGTCCAGGGTGGGGACGGGCTCGCCGTTGGCGAGGCGGTGATCCGCGAATGCGGAAGATTCGCTGGTGTCGATGCGCACGCCTTCAATGTCATTGTTGTGATAAACGAGGACTACGTCGTCGGTAGTGATGTGCACGTCGAATTCGCTGCCCCAGAATCCGTTGTCCTGGGCGGCCTTCAGGGACGCGATGGAGTTCTCGGCAAATCCCGCTTCTTCGCATTTCCAGTATCCCCGGTGTGCAACGATGGCGGTTTTGCCTTTCTGGTCTATTTTCGGAAAGCCGGACTGCTTGCCGGCGCAGGCTGTCATGGCAAGCAGAGCTGCTGCTGCGATGACGGAAATGTTTTTCAGTGTCATAATTGTTACAAATATAGGAAGTTTTTAGTAAATTTGCGACTCAAAATTCATGAATTATGGTTAAAGTAGACTTGAAGGGCTGCAGCACCTTCGTAAATGAAGCAGAATACAAAAACTATGTGGGCAAAGCCCTCGATGCATTTGATACCTTGCAGGCCGAAAACGGCGCAGGAAATGATTTTCTCGGTTGGAAAAGCCTTCCTGTGGATACTCCGGATTCCCTGATATCCGACTCCGAAGCCATACGCGACGACTGGAAGGCCCGCGGAGTGGACCTTGCGGTAGTGATCGGCATTGGCGGAAGCTATCTCGGCGCCCGTTGCGCAATCGAGGCCCTCTCGCATCAGTTCGTACGCCCCGAAGGGTCAATACAAGTAGTTTTTGCAGGCAACAATCTCAGCGAAGATTATCTTGCCGAACTCATGGACCTCGTTGAACGGAGCAATGTAGCCTGCGTGGTAATCTCCAAGTCCGGCACTACCACCGAGCCCGCAGTTGCTTTCCGTATAGTAAAGGAATACCTCGAAAACAAATACGGCAAGTCCGAAGCCGCCGTGCGCACAGTGGCGATTACCGATGCGAAGAGGGGTGCCCTCAAAACCCTTGCAACCCAGGAAGGCTACCGCACTTTCGTGGTTCCCGACAACGTGGGAGGCCGTTATTCAGTGCTCACCCCCGTGGGAATCCTTCCCATCGTGCTCGCAGGTTTCGACATGCGCGCAATGCTGAAGGGCGCCGCAGACGAGCGTGCCGAACTCCTCGTGAAAGGGGAGGAGAACGCCGCCGTGAAGTATGCCGCAATGCGCAATCTCCTTTATTCCGAGCAGGGAAAGAAGGTTGAGGTGCTGGTGAACTACAACCCGAAATTCCAGTATCTCGGCGAATGGTGGAAGCAGCTCTACGGCGAGTCGGAAGGAAAGGACCAGAAGGGTATCTTCCCTGCATCCGTCAACTTCACCACCGACCTGCATTCCGTGGGACAGTTCATCCAGGAGGGTGACCGCGTGATGTTCGAGACGGTTGTAAATGTGGAAAAAGCGCAGCGCAGCGTGGTGATAGGCAGCGACGCGCAGAACCTCGACCAGCTCAACTATCTCGCCGGCAAGCATGTGGAGCACTGCAACGCAATGGCCGCCCTCGGAACCAAGCTCGCCCATATCGACGGAGGAGTACCCCAGATAGAAATATCAATAGAGAAGATAGACGAATACAATCTCGGTGCAATCTTCTACTTCTTCGAGTTCGCCTGCGGAGTTTCCGCCTATCTGCTCGGAGTCAATCCTTTCAACCAGCCCGGCGTGGAGGCCTACAAGAAGAACATGTTCGCCCTGCTGCGCAAGCCCGGTTACGAGGCGCAGACCGAAGAGATACTCAAGAGAATCTGAAACTCTTACGGACGCTACTGTCCGTAATACTCATAGAACTTCGCAATAGATTCCATTCCCGCAAAGAACTGGCTCAGCAGGTAGCTTTCGTTGGGGGAGTGGATGGTGTCGCGCTCCAGGCCGAAGCCCATCAGGAGCGGATCTATCCCAAGAATCTTCTGCATCTCCGCGAGCACGGCAATGCTGCCGCCTCCGCGTGCCGGCACAGGCTCGATTCCATAAACCTCGGCCATGGCGCGGGATGCGGCCTTGTAGGCGTCGGAACTGATGGGGATCAGGAATCCGTCTCCGCCCTCGCATTCCTTCACCTCCACCTTCACATACGGGGGAGCGATGGCCTTGAAATGCTCCGCAAAGAGTCCGGTTATCTCGGAACTGCGCTGGTTAGGCACCAGGCGCATCGAAATTTTGGCATGGGCCTCGGAAGGCAGCACGGTCTTGGCTCCTTCGCCGGTATATCCTCCCCAGATGCCGCAGACGTCGAGGCAGGGGCGGATTCCGGTGCGTTCGAGGGTGGTGTACCCCTTCTCCCCTTTAACCTCGGCTATATCGAGGAACTCCTTGTATTCTTTGAGATCAAAAGGAGCGCGCGCGAGCTGGGCACGGTCTTCGGCGCTGAGTTCCACCACTTTGTCGTAGAATCCGGGTACCGCCACGCGGCCGTCGGCATCGTGCAGCGAAGCTATCATCTCGCACAGGGTGGTAATGGGGTTTGCCACGGCGCCGCCGTAGTGACCTGAGTGCAGGTCCTTGTTGGGGCCGGTCACCTTAACTTCCAGATAGCTGAGTCCGCGCATGCCGCAGTTGATCGAGGGCACCTTGTCGGAAATCATGGTGGTGTCGGAGACCAGACAAATGTCCGCCTTGAGCATGTCCTTGTTTTCTTCCATCCAGGCGGGCAGGGAAGGGGATCCTATCTCTTCTTCTCCTTCGAAGAGGAACTTTACGTTGTGGCGCAGCTTTCCGCCTGCAAGCAGATACTCGAAGGCTTTTATGTGCATGAACAGCTGGCCTTTGTCATCGTTGGCCCCGCGTCCCCATATAGCGTCGGCTCCGGTGGCGGGGTCGGGCGCGATTACCGGATCGAAGGGATCGGTGCGCCAGAGTTCAAGGGGCTCCGGCGGCTGAACGTCGTAATGCCCGTAAACAAGCACGGTCTTTGCCTTGGGGTCGATAATCTTGCTTCCGAAAACCACGGGATTGCCGTCGGTGGAAAGTACCTGGGCTTCATCCGCCCCTGCCTCCACCAGCAGTATGGCAAGTTTCTCGGCGCAGCGGCGCATATCATCCTTGTTGGCGGCTTTAGCGCTTATGGAAGGGATCCTCAATACGGAAAACAGCTCCGCGAAGAAGCGTTCCTTGTTCTGTTCAATGTATTCTTTCATAAATATAGGTCGAAATAGTTTGTTACCTTGTCCATCAGATGCACCCTCCATATCCCGCGCACGTTGTGCTCGGAACGGGGGTAGGGGAAATAGTCCAGCTGTATGCCGTTCACAATGCATTCCTGCACGAAACTCAGGCTGTGCTGCCAGACTACGGTGTTGTCTATGGCTCCCTGGCAGATAAGCAGTTTGCCCTGAAGTCCGGAAGCCTTGTTGATAAGGGAAGTTTTTGCAAAGCCTTCGGGGTTCGCGGCCTGGGTGTCCATATAGCGTTCACCGTACATCACCTCGTACCATTTCCAGTCGATTACTGGGCCTCCCGCCACGCCTACCTTGAATATTTCGGGATAGTTGGTCATCAGGGAGATGGTCATGAATCCGCCATAGCTCCATCCGTGAACGCCTATCCTGTCGCAGTCCACCCAGGGCTGTTTCATAAGCTCGCGCAGCCCCGCCACCTGGTCGGCCATTTCCGCCTGTCCGCACTGCCTGTTGATGGCTTTTTCGAATGCGGCGCCCCTGTTGGAAGTGCCCCTGTTGTCCTGCACATATACTATGTATCCCTTCTGTGCCATCAGCATCTCCCACATGCGTACTCCTCCTATCCATGTGTCCTGCACCATCTGCGAATGGGGACCTCCATACACGTAAACCACTACGGGATACTTCTTTGAAGGATCGAATCCGAGAGGCTTGTAGAGCCTGTAGTAGTTGAGGAACCGCCCGTCCGCGGAAGGGGTTGTGCCGATCTCGACTTCGCAGGTGGCGTAGTCCGCGAGGGGGTCCGGGGCCTCATAGAGCACTTCTGAGCTCTTTCCGTCGACAGTGCGGACCGCAACTTTCCATGGGGTGCTGAAGGCGCTCCAGCTGTCGATGAAACGCTTGCAGTCGGGGGAGAGGCTCACCCTGTGCCAGCCTTCCTCGAAGGTCAGACGCTGGGGTTTCCCGAACTTAACTTTCTTCACCGTACGGTCTTTGCCGAGGTCGATGCGGAAGAGATGATTCTCTATGGGGGAGACCTCCGCCGAAGTGTAGTATACCCAGCGTCCGTCGTTGCCCGCATATTGAATGTCGGCGCTTGCAGTGGGGAGCCTGCGGACTGTGCCGAGGGTGTCGCAGAGATAGAGGTTGCGGAAGCCGTCGCGGTTGTCGGTGTCGTAGAGGAACTCGTAGCGCCCTTTTATGAAGTGCAGGGGCTCCTGTGGCTCAACCCAGGCGCTGTTCTCCTCCGAAAGTATGGTGCGTACGAAGGAACCGTCAGCCGCCCTGTACTGGTTCAGGACCATGTGGTGCTGTTCGCGGTCGAGCACCTGTATGAAGATGTTTTTGTCGTCCGGACCCCAGCTGACGCAGGTGAGATAGCGCTCGTCGGTGAATTCCGTGGGGACTATGGTGGAAAGTACGTTGCCGAGGGTGTCGCATACCAGCAGGGAGATGTGCTCGGAGGGCATCCCGTTCATGGGGTAGCGTATCTGCTCGAGGCTGCCGGTGCGGGTGGTGATGTCGAGCAGGGGGAACTGCGTCACGGCGCTTTCGTCCTTCCTGTATACGGCGAGATATTTGCCTGAAGGAGAGGGGAATACGCCTTTGTTTATGCCGAATTCGTTGCGGGAGACGCTTTCCCCGATCACTATTCCTTCGCCATCTTCCTCGGAAGAAGCCAGTTCCGGCGCTGCAGCGGAGCGCGGCCTTCTTTAAGTTCGTTCCCTTCCCAGTACCAGGACTTTACGGCAGGGTAGAGGCTGCCGCCGAGCACGGCGTCGTTCATCGTGAGTTTCCTGCCCTCGGGTTGTGCCGGACGGGCGGCAAATACCTGCAGCAGGGCTGCCAGAATTATTATTGTTTTCATCCTTACAAAATTAATAAAAAAATTTGCAGTAAAACTAAAAATGCCTATCTTTGCAGTCCCAAAAGGCTAACGGTGGGTTCGTATAACGGTTAGTACTCGAGATTCTCAATCTCGCAATAGGAGTTCGATTCTCCTACCCACTACAAGATTCTAAAACTTAAAAGTAAAATGAAACAAGGAATCCATCCCGAATCCTACCGTCTTGTAGTTTTCAAGGATATGTCAAACGAGGACATCTTCATCACCAGAAGTTGCGCCACCACCAAGGAGACCATCACCGTTGACGGAGTTGAATATCCCCTCGTAAAGGTTGAGATTTCCAATACGTCTCACCCCTTCTACACCGGCAAAACCAAAATCGTCGATACCGCCGGCCGTGTTGATATGTTCTATCAGAGGTACAAGTCAAGAAAGAAGTAATTCTTTACAGGATAAAAGAAGGCAGCGACAAGGTCGCTGCTTTTTTATTATATTTGCGACAATATGACACTTATAAAATCAATTTCCGGAATCAGGGGAACGATAGGCGGAGCACCCGGAGAGGCGCTCACCCCTGTAGATATAGTAAAATTCACCTATGCGTATTGCAGTGAACTTCGCAGGCGCAGGCAGCCCAATGCCGCAAAATATAAAGTAGTCGTAGGGCGCGACGCCCGCATCAGCGGCCGTATGGTCGAGGATCTTGTCTGCGGCACCCTGGTTTCCTGCGGCGTGGATGTGGTGAAATGCGGATTTGCATCCACTCCCACTACGGAACTTGCCGTAAGGTTTGCAGGGGCGGACGGCGGCATCATCATCACCGCCTCGCACAATCCCCGCCAGTGGAATGCGCTCAAACTTTTGAACGAAAACGGGGAATTCCTCACTGCCGCCCAGGGCCAGGCCATCCTGGACTGCGCCGAAAGGGGAGAATTCGACTTTGCCGAAGTTGACGCCCTCGGCACGATTACCGAACACGATTTTACCGATGAACACATAGATGCGGTGCTGGCCCTTGAGGCGGTTGATGCCGAGGCTGTCCGCAAGGCAGGCTTCAAGGTAGTGCTGGATTCCATCAATTCGGTAGGCGGAATCATTATGCCCCGCCTGCTGGAAAGGCTTGGAGTCGAGTGCATCACGCTTAACGGAGAGCCTACCGGCGACTTCGCCCACAATCCGGAGCCCCTTCCGAAAAACCTCGTCGAACTCAGTGAAACAGTGGTCCGCGAGAAGGCTGACCTTGGAATCAGCGTGGATCCCGACGTGGACCGCCTTGCCTTCATCTGCGAAAACGGCGAGCCTTTCGTCGAAGAATATACCCTCGTGGCGGTTGCCGATTATCTCCTGGACGAAGCCGTGAAGAAGGGGGAAAAGAATCTTGCCACCGTTTCCAATCTGTCTTCCAGCCGCGCCCTGCGCGACGTCACCGAGGCCCACGGCGGCACCTATTATGCCGCGGCCGTGGGAGAAGTGAACGTCACCACCAAAATGCACGAGGTGAACGCCCTGATAGGGGGCGAAGGCAACGGAGGGGTAATCTATCCCGCCTCGCACTGCGGCCGCGATGCCATGGTCGGAGTAGCGCTGTTCCTCAGCAATCTTGCACATAAAGGCCTGAAAGTCAGCGAATACAAGCAGACTCTTCCCCAGTATTTCATTGCCAAGAACCGCATAGACCTTTCCGACAGCGCCCTTATCGACAGGATACTGGAGACAATGAAGGAAAACTTCAAAAACGAGAAGGTGAACACCATAGACGGGGTGAAGGTCGATTTCGAGTCCGCCCGAGAATGGGTGCATCTGCGCCGTTCCAACACCGAACCCATAATACGAGTCTATTCCGAGGCTCCAAGCGAAGAAAGGGCGGTTGCGCTTGGAAACGAGGTCGTAGACCTTGCAAAGAAGATAATCGAAGCCTGATATGTTCTCGTTCCGCACGACTCCCATTGCCGACCAGCTCGACAGGGCCCTTCTGGATGGGAAGGTAGGTGTTTTCTGCACGCCTGCATGCTGGGATGCCGCCAGCGGCAGCTATCTCTACGACCTTTTCCGTACGAGGGGGAATCTTGCTGCGATTTTCCTGCCAGGCGAAGAAGCCATTCCGGGTAACGCCCACATAGACTTCAGCCCTGATGAACTTGCGGGCCTGGATGCGGTGGCGGTCGAGATTCAGGACGGAGGATCGCGTTACTTTCCCTTTACCATAGATGTACTCAGGCTTATCTCAGCCCTTTCGGTGATGGAAAATCCGCCCGCACTCTACATAGTGGACCATCCCAATCCTGCGGGCAGGGAGGTGGAAGGAACGCTGCCTGCGGGGGAGACCGATGTCTGGACCCCCGCATGCGTACACAGGCACGGACTTACCCTTGGGGAACTCGCCCAGATGTATGTGGGAGAAACGGGGGCGCAGATAGCCCTGCACGTGATTTCGGCCGGTCTGGCCTCGTCCCCGCGCAGCCTTATGCCCTGGACTATTCCTCCTGCATCCGACTTCGCAGGGGTGTTCACTCCCTATTTCTATTGCGGCGGAAAGCTTTGGACGGAGACCAACGTGACACCGGGGCTGGGAACGGTCAGGCCCTACGAGATGATAGGCGCCCCTTTCATCAAGCCCGACGGAGGACAGATTCCCGTGCCCGAAGGAGTCCTTGCCCGTCCCTGCTCCTTCGTACCCATGGCTGGACTGTACGAAGGGGAGCGCTGTTTCGGCTGGCAGTTCATACTCACAGCCGGCACCAAATACCATTCCCTGCTGCATACCGTGCAGGTAATGCGCTATCTCAGTGAGCATTACTCCAGTTTCCATATCTCGGACAGCCTTTACGGACGGCTCGCTGACCCAGTAATGGCGGAATACCTTCGCGGAAATATCACTTTCGACATAGTGGAAGAGCATGTAAAGAGCGAAGAACAGCGCTGGATTCGCAAGGCAAAGCGTTATCTTTTGTACGATGATCCGCCCGTAAGGCTCAAATAATAAAATAAATTTATACATTTGCACGATAAAGCGAATTATTGAATAAAAAACCAAACCAAATAACAAATCAAATCATGAAAAAAGCATTTTCAATTCTTGCAGCTGCAGCAGCACTCGTATTCGCTGTTTCCTGCAATCAGAACAAACCCACGGCTGACGAAGTTTCCGCAGCGGCCGTAAAGGATGCAACCGCCCTCGTGGAGGCCGTTGTCGCAGGTGATTCTGATGCCATCAAGGCAGCCCTCGTTACCAAAGTGGGCGCTTTCGATGCCCTTGGCATTTCCGATGAGAAGTACAGCGATCTTCAGGATCTCTACAATGTTACCTTCGACGACACCCTCGCTGAAAATGGTGTTGACGAGGATGATATCAAGGCCGTCCTCAAGAAGAGGGGCATTGAGATTCCCGTAATCAAGAAGGTTGAGGCTCCCGAGGTTGTCGCCGAGGCTGAAGAGAAGACAGATGAGCTTGCAGAAGCTGCAGAAGAAGCTGTAGAAAACGCTGAAACCGCTGCAACTGAGGCAGTTGACGCCATCAAGGCTGCCGCTGCAGATGCAGTCGAAGTTGCTGAAGAAGTTGTAGAAGATGTCGAGGAAGAGGTTCCCTTCATCCTTGTTGAGAAGAAGCCCGTGTTCAACGGAGGCGATCCTGCAAAGGAATTCTCGAAGTGGGTAGGCCAGAACATCAACTATCCTGAATCCGCCAAGGAAGCCGGCATTTCCGGTAAGGTTATCACCAAGTTCGTCGTCGCCAAGGATGGCAGCGTGAAGGATGTCAAGGTTATCAAGAGTGTCAATCCCGCCCTTGACGCCGAAGCTGTCCGCGTTATTTCCAACTCACCCGCATGGGTTCCCGGCCAGAATGGTGAATCTCCTGTGGATGTCAGCTACACCTTCCCCGTCGTATTCGTTCTCGCAAACTAATTCTGCGACATACAACAGTAAAGGCCGCCCGCAAAGGTGGCCTTTTTCCGTTTCGTGTCCCGGCCTCCCTGCAGGCCTTCAGGTATCTCCAACCCCCTCCCTAAAGGGCACCCTCCCCCTAAGCCGGGGGTGGCAGGTTGTCGAACCTGAAGGCCTGCAGGGAGGCTCTATGCGGGATCGGAATCGACGGTGAAGTGCTCGCGGGGGTTGCGGGCGCGGAATTCGGAAAGAATTCCGGCGAGGGTGGCCTTGCGGGCCATGTGGCTGCGGTCGCGGGGCAGGGTGATGCGTATCGTGCCGCCGAGTTCGCTGGGATGGAAACCATTCCTCTGCAGGCTTCCTTCAAGTTCCTGCGAGATGATTCCGGACGCGAAGTGTATATCGGTCAGCCTGGAAAATGGCGGAAGGTTGAACTGTTTTCTTTCGCCCATCAGAGGGCTTGCATCCTTTAATGAAAATACCTGATGCGAAGCCTGGTAACTCTGTATTACCAGCTTTGCAGGACAGCCCCTGAGCCTTTCCAGATACTGGAAGGCCCTTTCGTCGGAACGGAAATCGCCGGCATCGAATAGGGCGTCCGCGCTGAGCATTGCAATCAGGTCGAAACTGCCGAGATCGGTTTTGGCTGCGGACGGAATTGTGAAAATGCTGACGCCTTCCATCCCGAGCCCTGCAAGGGCGGAGACGACATCTTCCTCCTTTTCAAAGCCGCGGATTATCGCAGTCTTCCCGTCTTTGGGTATGGCCTGCAACAGTTTGCGTGAGAACGGACCAATCACGCCGTTCTTGCGTTTTTCGGCCTTCATGTCCACGAAAATCTCCTGATGACGGCCCTGTGCGGGAGCCGTGCTGATTCCGAAATATCTGCCGGTCTGCTCATTGTAAAGGCTTTCCAGCGAAGGGGAGTCCGTGCCGAGAATGACGGGGCAGGAATGTATCACCGACATCTTTACCGCGCAGTCGCGGGCATTGTAGCGGGGTGCGGTGTCGCCCTGCTTGTAGAAGGGGGACTGCTCGTTGTCCACTATTATCAGGCCCAGGTCCCTGTGGGGCAGGAAGATGGAAGAACGCGTCCCTATCAGTACGTAAGGCCTGCCGGAACGTATGTCGTCGGCAATCCTGCGCCTTGCCGCCTGCGTAATCTGCGAATGGTGCACGAGGAGAAGCCCTCCGAATGCCGCTTCGAGCTCTTTCCGCAGTGCCGGAACAAGATCGGTCTCGTTCACGAGGATGAAGACGTTTCTCCCGCTTCGCAGCGTCTGCGCCACGGCATCCATATAATAAGTATTCCTTTCCCTGCCTTTCAGCAGCACCGGTTTGCCCTGATTCGTCAGCACAGGGCCTGAAACTGCGGGAATATCCTGCAGCAGCTTCGACCAGTCCGGCAAAGCGAGGCCGTCTTCTGAAAGGGAAGCAAGGCGGAGACTTGCGGCTTCAAGTTCTTCCGCAATCTTCGCCCTCTGCTCCGAAAGGCGCTGCATCACGCTTTCGGAATGCCTGCCTGCAAGTTCGGCATCCTTCGCCTCCAACCTCCCTGAAAGCTTTTCAACTTTGGACTGCCAGAGTGAGATGGTGCGCTCCTGAAGCAGTTCCCTGCGCCGGCGCGACTTGGCTTCGCTTTCTTCCGAGGCGGTTTTAAGGCTTGGATAAGCCGCCTTGTACACTTCCCCGACTGTGCACAGGTAATATTTGGAAATGAATTTCCAGAGTTCAATTTCTTCCGCCGTTATGGCAGGGAGCCCCGAATAAATGCTTTCGACGGGAAGAATCCTGGAAGCTTCTATTTCGGGGGCGGCATCGGCATCGCTCACTACGCCTATAAGCCTGCGGCCGGCGAATTTTACCTCCACTCGATCGCCCTCGCGGACGCTCCCGCCTCCTTCAGGGATATAATAACAAGGCTCCCACTCCAGGCGGAGTGGGAGTATAAGCTTGATATATTGCCTTTCAGGCAAGGGAAAACTATTTGAGCGTGCCGGCTTCGGCAGCCTTGATCATGTTCTCGTTGGCGGTCACATAAACCTCCACGCGGCGGTTCTGGGCGCGTCCTTCAACAGTTTCGTTGCTTGCGATGGGAAGGTCGAAGGACTTGCCTTCGGCAACGATTTTGTTCTTGAGGCCTGCAGCCTTGAGGGTCTTTTCGACCGCGTCCGCGCGCTGCTGGGAAATTTTCTGGTTGTATTCGGCGGTGCCGGTCTTGTCGGCGTGGCCCCAGATGGTGATGTCGGTGTCGGGGAGGTCAGTCATGGCTTCCGCAAACTGCTGGAGGGATTTCTGTGCATCGGGGCTGATGGTGGTGCTGTTGGTGTTGAAGAGGATTCCGTTCTCGAAGGTGACGCGGATGGCCTGGAGTCCGTTGATTTCGAAGGTTTCAACCTTGGCGGCTTCGAGGGCGGCAAGTTCTTCGGCCTTCTTGTCCATCTTGTTGCCGATGATGGCGCCGGTGGTTCCGCCTACAGCGGTACCTGCTGCCGCTCCGATGGCGGCTGACTTGACATCGCCACCGATCAGATAACCGAGGGCAGCGCCTGCGATGGCTCCGCCGGAAGCTCCGATGGCAGTTCCCTTGACGGCGTTGTTAAGAGAAGAGCAACTGGAGAAGATAACTGCTCCACAAAGTGCAAAAGCTAAAATTTTTTTCATAATCTGTAATTGTATTAGAATTAAAAATGTGTCAGCTTTATCCCTGCAATTATAGTCATAATTGACGGATTTTGCAAGTATGCGCGAAACAGAAAATCAAATAGTATAAATATTCAGTTGAATATTCTGGAATTTTGTATAATTTTGTAAAACAATACAGGGTAGTGTATGTCAGAAAAATCCAAAAAAGCCATTCTTGCCCTTTCCGACGGAAGTGTTTTTGAGGGATATTCCTTCGGTTGGAACGATGCCTGTTCGGGCGAGGTGGTGTTTTCCACCGCAATGGTGGGTTATCCCGAAAGCCTTACCGATCCTTCTTACAGCGGACAGATACTCTGCGCAAGTTATCCCCTGATAGGAAATTACGGGGTGCCTGCCGACGAGCAGGACGAAAACGGAATTTCCAGGGCGTTCGAATCTGAGAAAATCTGGGTAAAGGGGCTTATAATCAGCGATTATTCGGCAAGTTTCAGCCATTGGGATGCAGTTCGCAGCCTGGACGCCTGGCTGAAGGAGCAGAAAATTCCCGGCATCTATGGCATAGATACCAGGGCGCTTACCAAGCTTCTGCGCGAAAAAGGTTCAATGCTCGGACAGATAATCCCGGAAGGTGCGGGCGCGCAGTCCGTACTCTACGATCCCGGAGTGGAAAACCAGCTGGAGATAGTGTCCTGCAGGGAACCCATATTTTACGGGGACGGATCCAAGACCGTCGTCCTGGTCGACTGCGGCGTAAAGCACAACATACTCCGCTGTCTGCTCGGGCTTGGCGTAAGGGTGGTCCGCGTACCCTGGGATTATGATTTCAGCACTGTCGACTACGACGGACTCTTCATCTCCAACGGACCCGGAAACCCCGAACTCTGCGGCCCCGCCATAGCGCATATACGCGAGGCGATGGGGGAGGACAGGCCCATCTTCGGGATATGTATGGGAAACCAGCTCCTCGCCCGTGCCGCGGGGGCTTCCACATATAAACTTAAATACGGTCACCGCGGGCACAACCAGCCGGTGAGGATGGTGGGAAGCAAGCGCTGTTTCGTCACCTCCCAGAACCACGGCTACGCCGTCGACGACAAGACTCTCGGCCCCGACTGGGATGCCTGGTTCGTGAATATGAACGACGGCTCCAACGAAGGCATACGCCACCGCAGCAAGCCTTTCTTCTCGGTGCAGTTCCATCCCGAGGCTTCCAGCGGCCCCACCGACACACGTTATCTGTTTGACGAATTCAAATCTTTGCTATGAAAAAAGTTCTGCTCCTCGGATCCGGAGCTCTCAAGATAGGACAGGCCGGAGAATTTGACTATAGCGGCAGCCAGGCCCTCAAAGCCCTCAGGGAAGAGGGCGTGGAGACGGTGCTGCTAAATCCCAATATCGCCACCGTGCAGACCTCGGAAGGCTCTGCCGACAAAATTTACTTCCTTCCCGTGACGCCGGAATACGCCACCAGGGTGATAGAAAAAGAGCGTCCCGATGGTATACTCCTTTCGTTCGGAGGCCAGACTGCGCTGAATTGCGGCGTTGAGCTCTACCGCAGCGGAGTATTGGACAAATACGGCGTGCAGGTGCTCGGAACCCCTGTCCGGACCATAGAAGATACCGAAGACCGCGAGCGTTTCGTGGCCCGTCTGGACGAGATAGGGGTGAAGACCATCAGTTCCCATCCCGCCTCCGACAAGGCTGAAGCCCTGGCGGCGGCAAACAGCCTGGGTTATCCTGTGATAGTCCGTGCCGCCTATGCACTCGGAGGACTCGGTTCCGGTTTTGCGTCCAACGACGAAGAACTGTCAGAGCTCTGCGACAAAGCCTTCTCCTTCTCCCCGCAGGTACTGGTGGAGAAGAGCCTGAAGGGATGGAAGGAAATAGAATACGAGGTGGTGCGCGACTGCTATGGCAACAGCGTCACCATCTGCAATATGGAAAATTTCGACCCTCTCGGGATACATACCGGCGAAAGCATAGTTGTGGCCCCTTCGCAGACGCTCTCCAACAAGGATTACCATTATCTGCGCGAGCTGTCGCTTCGCATCGTGGGACATCTCGGAATAGTGGGAGAATGCAATGTCCAGTATGCCTACGACCCCGATTCCACCGACTACCGCGTGATAGAGGTGAACGCCCGCCTGAGCCGTTCTTCGGCCCTTGCATCCAAGGCTACCGGATATCCTCTCGCCGCAGTGGCGGCCAAGCTCAGCCTGGGTTACGGCCTCTTCGACCTTACCAACCCTGTGACCGGCAGCACCCCTGCCTTCTTTGAACCCGCACTCGACTACATCGTATGCAAGATTCCCCGCTGGGATCTGGGCAAATTCACCGGCGTGTCGCACAAGATAGGTACCGGAATGAAGTCGGTGGGTGAAGTGATGGCGATAGGACGCAGTTTCGAGGAAGCCATACAGAAGGGCCTGCGCATGATAGGCCAGGGAAGCAAGGGCTTCATCGGAAATGCACCCTATGAAGGAGATATAGTAAGTGCGCTTGAAGAGCCGACCGACAGGCGCATCTTCATAGTCGCGGACGCCTTGCAGAGGGGGATGAGCACCGAAGAAATTCACGCCCATACCGGAATCGACCTCTGGTTCCTCGACAAACTTGCGGGTATTTGCGAGACCGCAAAGGAACTCTCTGCGGTGAAGTCTCCGGCTGCTCCGGACCCCGAACTGCTGCTCAAGGCGAAACGCCAGGGATTCTCCGACCTTCAGATAGCGGAGGCTACCGGAAGCAGCGAGGATGCTGTAAGGGCGTACCGCAAGTCATTGGGCATCAGGCCGGTAGTAAAGCAGATAGATACCCTCGCGGCGGAATTCCCCGCAGTGACGAATTACCTTTATCTGACTTATAACGGCAGCGAAAATGACATTCCTTCACAGTCGGACGGCAAATCGGTGATCGTGCTCGGATCGGGTGCCTACCGCATAGGCAGTTCCGTGGAATTCGACTGGTGTTCAGTGACTTCGCTGAATGAAGTGAAGCGCAACGGCTGGAGGGGAGTGATGATAAATTACAATCCGGAAACCGTTTCCACCGACTATGACAGCTGCGACCGCCTCTATTTCGAGGAACTCAGTTTCGAAAGGGTGATGGATATCATCGATGTGGAGAATCCTCACGGAGTGATAGTTTCCGTAGGCGGGCAGATTCCCAACAATCTCGCCCTCCGCCTGCACGAAAACAGAATTCCCATACTCGGCACCTCTGCCATAGATATAGACAGGGCGGAAGACCGTCACAAGTTCTCGGCTGTCGTGGACGCCCTCGGGGTGGACCAGCCTGAATGGACTGAAGTCACCGATCTGGCGGGAGTTGAGGAATTTATCGACAGGGTGGGCTATCCGGTGCTCGTCAGGCCTTCCTATGTGCTTTCCGGCGCCGCAATGAATGTATGCTACGACAGCAGCAAGCTTGAAGAAGTGCTTTCCAAGGCGGCTGAAGTGTCGCAGGAGCATCCCGTAGTGCTGAGCAAATTCATCTCCAAGTGCAAGGAGGTGGAATTCGACGCAGTTGCTGACGGAGGAAAGATCCTGGCCTATGCAATCTCGGAGCATGTGGAATTCGCGGGGGTGCATTCCGGGGATGCCACGATAGTGTTCCCCGCCCAGAAACTCTACGTCGAGACGGTGCGCAGGATCAAAAAGTCCGCGGAAAAAGTCGCGGCGGAGCTTCATATAACCGGTCCCTTCAACATCCAGTTCCTCGCCAAGGAAAATGCGGTGAAGGTCATAGAGTGCAACCTGCGTGCATCGCGAAGCTTCCCCTTCGTGTCCAAAGTGCTTAAAATCAACTTTATAGAGCTTGCCACAAGGGCTATGCTCGGACTTCATCCAAGTGCCCCGCAGGTGGACCTGTTCGACCTTCCCTATGTAGGGGTGAAGGCTTCGCAGTTCTCGTTTGCAAGGCTCCAGGGGGCGGATCCCCTGCACGGAGTGGACATGGCTTCGACCGGAGAGGCCGCATGCCTGGCGACGGAGGTGGACGATGCGGTGCTGAAGGCTCTTGAGGCGGTGGGAAATGAAGTGAAGGGCAGGAAAGTGCTGATATCGTCCGGCAACGCCATACAGAAGGCGGAACTGCTGCCTGCCTGCCGGCTTCTTGCTGAGAACGGATATGAGATTTATGCGACCGAAGGCAGCTGGAGGTATCTGTACGAAAACGGAATAGCCACAAAGATGGCCCTGTGGCCTTCGGAAAACGAAAACAAAGTGATGTTGGGGACCTTCCCCCAGGCCCTCGACCTTATCCGTTCACACGAAGTGGATATGGTTATCAATATCCCGAAGAACTTCTCCGAGCAGGAACTCAAGGCCGGATATATCATCCGCCGTACGGCCGTAGACAGCAATGTACCCCTGTTTACCGACATCAGGCTTGCATCTGCATTCATACGTTCATTATGCTCCCTGGACCGTTCAGAGCTTGAGATAAAGTCCTGGGACGAATACTGACATGTATAATTATTCAGAAATATTTGCATTTTTGAATAATTATTAATTACTTTGCATCGTTAGTTATTAGATAATGGATAAAAAATCAAGACAGCGGATAATCCGTGACGTCATCTCGAAGGAAGCAATCCAGAGTCAGGAAGAACTCCAGGCAAGGGTTGCCTCCTTTGGCGTTGCCGCCACCCAGGCAACACTGTCGCGGGACCTCAAGGAACTTGGGGTTACCAAGCAGCATCTGCCAGGAACGGGCTATAAATATGTATTGAACAAAAGTGTGAACAACGGCGGAACCGGAGGCGTTTCGGGGGTGGTAAGCATAGAATTTCTCGGCACCCAGGCCGTCATCCGCACAATTCCCGGTTATGCGGGCGCCGTCGCGTCGCAGATTGATGCTGCCGCCCTCAGGGAAGTCGCCGGAACCATCGCGGGCGACGACACGGTTCTCCTGATGCTGCGTCCGTCGTACAAAAAAGCAGGGGTGCTGCACAGCCTTGCATCCGTAATTCCCGATATTGAAGTCAAAGTTTTGGAATAAAGATATGAATAATGTTACAGTTTCGGTAGCTACCGAAGAACACCTCAAGTATGTAGAAGAGATTCTGAAAACCATTGAAGATGCCGCCCGCGTCCGCGGAACGGGTATAGCCCGCCGCCGCAGCGAATATGTGGAAAGCAAGATCAAGGAAGGGAAAGCCATCATCGCCATGGACGGCGACAAGTTCGTGGGTTTCTGCTACATAGAATGCTGGGAGAATGAGAGTTTCGTGGCTAATTCCGGCCTTATAGTAAAGGAGGAATACCGCGGACAGGGTATAGCCAAACGCATCAAGAAGGCTGCTTTCGAACTTTCGGAACAGAAATTCCCCGGTGCGAAGATTTTCGGCCTTACCACCGGAGCCGCGGTGATGAAGATAAATACCGAACTCGGATACCATCCCGTCACCTTCGCCGACCTTACCACCGACCCCAAGTTCTGGAAGGGCTGCGAGAGCTGCGTGAACTACGACATACTCTGCCGCAACAATTTCACCCGCTGCCTCTGCACCGGAATGCTCTACGACCCCGCGAAGCACGGTACGGACGCAAAGACTGCGGACGGCAAGAAGAAGAAGGTCGTAGTGGCATTCAGCGGCGGCCTGGACACTTCCTTTACCGTAATGTACCTTACCCGCCAGGGCTATGAAGTGTATGCCGCCTGCGCCAATACAGGAGGTTTCTCCGAAGAGCAGCTGAAGACCAACGAGGAGAACGCCTACAAGCTGGGCGCAGTCAAATACGTGACCCTCGACGTCACTGAGGAGTATTACGAAAAGAGCATCAGGTACATGGTGTACGGAAATGTGCTCCGCAATGGCACTTATCCCATCTCCGTCTCGTCCGAACGCATCTTCCAGGCCCTCGCGATCGCCCGCTACGCCAAGAAGATAGGGGCGGATGCTATCGCCCACGGATCCACCGGCGCCGGCAACGACCAGGTGCGCTTCGACATGACCTTCCTCGTGGCGGCCCCCGGCATAGAAATCATCACGCTTACCCGCGACCTGGCTCTCAGCCGTGAATTCGAGGTGGATTACCTGAACAACCACGGCTTCCCCGCCGACTTCAAGAAACTCAAGTATTCCTATAATATAGGCCTCTGGGGCACCTCCATCTGCGGAGGCGAGATCCTGGATTCAACCCGGGGCCTGCCCGAAAGCGCCTACCTCAAGCAGGTGGTGAAGGAGGGGAGCGAGACCATCTCCCTGCACTTCGAAAAGGGCGTGCTCGACGGCGTGAACGGAGAGAAATTCACTGACGGCCCCGCCGCCGTCCGCAAGGTTGAGGAGATAGCTTCGGCCTACGGAATAGGACGCGACATGCACGTGGGCGACACCATCATAGGCATCAAGGGAAGGGTAGGCTTCGAAGCCGCCGCTCCCATGCTAATCATAGCCGCGCACAAGTTCCTTGAGAAATTCACCCTCAGCAAGTGGCAGCAGTACTGGAAAGACCAGGTGGCAAACTGGTACGGGATGTTCCTGCACGAGAGCCAGTATCTCGAGCCCGTGATGCGCGACATAGAGGCCATGCTCGAAAGCAGCCAGCGCAACGTTACCGGAACCGTCACAATGCTGCTGCGTCCCTACGGCTTCGAGACCATAGGTGTCGACAGCCCCAACGACCTTGTGAAGAACAAGCTGGGCGAGTACGGAGAGATGCAGAAAGGCTGGACTTCGGAAGATGCCAAGGGCTTTATCAAGGTGACTTCGACGCCTTTGCGCGCGTATTACCTTGCCCATCCGGAAGAAGCCGAAGAACTCGAGAAGGAAATATGATAAGGGTAGGAATAATAGGTGCAGCCGGATATACGGCAGGGGAGCTGATAAGGATTCTTGTCAACCATCCCGAGGCTGAAATCGTGTTCGCGCAGAGTGCAAGCCATGCGGGAGAACCTGTATGGACGGCACATGCCGACCTTTTCGGAGATACGGAGCTCCGCTTCAGCGAGGATTCTCCGGTGAACGATGCCGACGTGGTGTTCCTGTGCTCCGGACACGGAAAATCCAGGGAAGTCCTCGCATCCTTCCCTGAAGGCTACGATGGCTGCATAATAGACCTCAGCAACGATTTCCGCCTTGCTGCGGACGCCGGAGACTTTGTGTATGCCCTTCCGGAGGCCTTCCGCAGCAGGATCAGGGGCGCCAGGCATCTTGCCAACCCAGGATGCTTCGCAACCGCCATCCAGCTTGCCCTGCTTCCCGCGGCAAAGGCCGACCTGCTCTCCGAAATTCACGTAACCGGCATAACCGGTTCCACCGGAGCCGGACAGAAGCCCTCCGAAACCACGCACTTCAGCTGGAGGGCGGACAACCTTTCCGTTTATAAACCCTTCACGCACCAGCACCTGGGCGAGATATGCGAAACCCTGCATAGCCTTGCCCCTTCTTGGGAAGGAGGCATCAACTTCGTTCCGGTGAGGGGAGACTTCACCCGCGGAATCCTGGCTTCGGTGTATTTCGACTGCCCTGTGGATGAAGAGGCTGTCGTGCAGCTTTATAAAGATTACTACAAGGATGAGCCGTTCACCTTCGTATATGACGGCAATCCCGACCTCAAGATGGCCGTAGGCACCAACAAAGCCCTGCTGAGCGTCCGCAAATACGGAAGCAAAGTGCATGTGGTGAGCATCATAGACAATCTCATCAAAGGGGCTTCCGGCCAGGCGGTGCAGAATATGAACATACTCTTCGGCCTCCCCGAGGATACGGGACTCAGGCTGAAGGCGGACAGATGGTAAATTATGGAACTTTTCGACGTATATTCCCTTTTTGACGTAACCCCGGTAAAGGCCTCCGGCTGCACTGTATGGGACGACAAAGGCACTCAGTACCTTGACCTTTACGGCGGGCACGCGGTGATATCCGTGGGGCACTGCCATCCGAAATACGTGGCCGCGCTTACCGAACAGGCGGGCAAAATTGGATTCTACTCCAACTCTGTGAAAAATCCGCTCCAGGTGGAACTTGCGCACAAGCTCGGCAAGGCGTCCGGCTACGACGATTATTTCCTCTTCCTGGACAATTCAGGGGCCGAGTCCAACGAGAACGCCCTAAAGATGGCGTCTTTCCATACCGGAAAAGACCGTATTATCGCTTTCCGCAAGAGTTTTCACGGGCGCACTTCCGGTGCAGTGGCGGCCACCGACAATCCCTCCATAGTATCTCCCTTCAACGCCGTGCACAAGGTTACTTTCTGCGATCTGAACGATGCTGAAGGAGTTGAGGAAGAACTCGCCAAAGGCGACGTGGCGGGAGTTATAATCGAAGGAATCCAGGGATGCGGAGGCATCAACATTCCTTCGGAGGAGTTCATGAAGGACCTCCGCGCCCTGTGCAGCTGCTATGGCGCCGTGCTGATTCTCGACGAGGTGCAGAGCGGATACGGGCGCACGGGCAGATTCTTCGCCCACCAGTGGACAGGCATACGTCCCGACATCATCACTATGGGAAAGGGCATAGCCAACGGTTTCCCCTGCGGAGGAATCCTGCTTTCTCCAGAATTTGAAGCGGTAAAAGGCAGGCTTGGCACCACTTTCGGCGGAAATTACCTTGCAATGGCCGCGGCAAATGCCGTGCTCGATATCATAGAAGAGGAAAATCTGGTGCAGAACGCCTTCGAGACAGGGGAGTATCTCCGCAGCAACATTCCCTCTTCTCCCCTGATAAAGGAAGTCCGCGGAAGGGGACTGATGCTCGGTATCGAATTCAACTGCGACATCTCCCTCATCCGCAGGAGCCTGCTCTACGACAGGCACATTTTCACTGGAGTTGCCGGAAAGACCATCATACGCCTTCTGGCGCCCCTCTGCCTCAGCAAGGAGGAAGCGGGGATATTCATAAATGCATTGAAAGAACTGATATGAAATCATTTTTCCACGTCAGCGACATAGGCCCCCTCGACGCAGCCCTGAAAGAAGCCCTCGAAGTGAAGGCCAACCCCTTTGGATGGAAGCACTTGGGGGAGAACAAGACCATTATCCTCGTATTCTTCAACAGCAGCCTGCGTACGCGCCTGAGCAGCCAGAAAGCCGCCCTTAACCTCGGCATGAACCCCATAGTGCTCAACGTCAACGGCGACAGCTGGAAGCTCGAAACGGAGCTCGGTGTCGTCATGGACGGCGACAGGAGCGAACATCTCCGCGAGGCCATACCGGTTATAGGAAGCTATTGCGACATTATAGGCGTGCGCTCTTTCGCGGGGCTCACCGACAAGGAATTCGACTATGCCGAAACCGTTCTTCAGCAGTTCGTGGAGTACTCCGGCAAGCCGGTGATAAGCCTGGAATCCGCCACTGTGCATCCCTGCCAGGCCTTCGCTGACCTTATCACCATCGAGGAATACCGCAGGACGAAGCGCCCCAAGGTGGTTCTGACCTGGGCACCCCATCCCCGCGCCCTTCCGCAGGCTGTTCCCAACTCTTTCGCGGAATGGATGAATGCTGCGGACGTGGACCTGGTGATTGCCCAGCCCGAGGGTTACGAACTCGATCCGCAGTTCGCGGGTAACGCCAGGATTGAATACGACCAGATGAAGGCCCTGGAAGGCGCGGATTTCGTGTATGCAAAGAACTGGTCTTCGGTAAAAGACTATGGCAAAGTGCTTTGCAAGGATACTTCCTGGACGGTCGATGCTGCCCACATGGCTGTCACGAACGATGCTTACTTCATGCACTGCCTGCCTGTGAGGCGTAATGTGATTGTCAGCGACGAGGTGATAGATTCCCCGCGCAGCCTGGTGATTCCGGAAGCAGCCAACAGGGTGTTTTCGGCGCAGGTGGTAATGAAACGTATGCTTGAATCTTTATGAAAAAGCTTGAAATAGTGAAAGTTGGCGGGGCCGTAGTGGAAGACACTGCGGCGCTGTCGGTTTTTTTGGACGGCTTCTGTGCGTCGCAGGGCCTGAAAATTCTGGTGCATGGGGGAGGGCGCAGCGCCACCGCCCTTGCAGGAAAGCTCGGGCTTGAGGTGAAGATGGTTGAGGGGAGGAGGATTACCGACGCTTCGATGCTGGAGGTGGTAACCATGGTCTATGGCGGCCTTGTGAACAAGAATATAGTGGCTCAGCTGCAGGCGCGCGGGGTGGACGCACTCGGGCTGACCGGCGCCGACCTTGCGAGCGTACGGGCTGTGAAGCGCCCTGCGGGGGAGATAGATTATGGTTTCGTGGGAGATGTCACGGGCGTTGCTGCGGATAGTATTGCAAAGCTGCTGGAAGATGGAATCGTTCCGGTTTTCGCCCCTCTGAGCTTCGACGGAACCACCCTTCTCAACACCAATGCGGATACCATCGCCGCATCGATTGCATCCGCCATGGCAGGCTCCTACGAAGTGAGCCTCAGGTACTGCTTCGAGAAGGAAGGAGTGCTGGATACTGAAGGCAGGGTGATACCTCGGATAAACGCCGCCGCTTTCGCGCGGATGAAGTCCTGCGGAACGGTTTCCGGAGGCATGATTCCCAAGATAGAGAATGCCCTTGCATCGATTTCCGAGGGCGTAAATGAAGTCTATATAGGAAGTACGCTGATTTGTGCCTGAAAAATGCGTATATTTGAAACCTATGAGTTTTGAAGAACATATAGGGCTGCTTAGGCAGATGATTTCAATTCCTTCCGTCAGCACTTCCGAAGCGGAGGTGGCCGACCTGCTGCAGCGCACCCTGGAGGCAGAAGGCTTCACCGTGCACAGGAAGGGGAACAACATCTGGCTGGATTCTGCCGATATCCGGCCTTGCGACGGTCCTGTGATACTCCTGAACGCCCATATCGATACCGTCAAACCCGCATCTTCCTACACCCGCGACCCTTTCGAAGCCTCGGTCGAAGGTGACAGGATATACGGCCTGGGGAGCAACGACGACGGTGCGTCGGTGATAGCCCTGCTTGCTGCCTTCCGCGAACTGGTGTCACGCCCGCAGCCCTACAGGCTGGTATGGAGTGCCACGGCCGAAGAGGAGAACAGCGGAACGCAGGGGGTTGAACTCATTTTTCCGGAACTGGGGAAGATAGATTTCGGCATATTCGGAGAACCCACGGGAATGCGCCTTGCGGTAGCCGAAAGGGGATTGATGGTGCTGGACTGTACTTCCTGCGGAAAGAGCGGGCACGCTGCGAGGAACGAGGGTGAAAATGCAATCTACAAGGCACTTGCCGACATTGAATGGTTCCGCAGCTATCAGTTCCCCAAGGTCTCGGATTATCTTGGGCCTGTCAAAATGACCGTCACCATGATTTCGGCCGGAACCCAGCACAATGTTGTGCCGGATGCCTGTAAGTTCGTGGTGGATGTCAGACCCAACGGCCTGTATGACAATGCGTTCATCCTGGATTATATAAAGGCTCACGTTTCCTGCGAAGTGGTCCCGCGGTCGATGCGCAGGCTCAGTTCCCACATAGAAGGCAGCCATCCTTTCGTCAGGAAGGCTGTGGCGGAAGGCCTGGAGTGCTTCGGTTCTCCCACGCTCAGCAACTGGGCTCTGGCCTCTTTTCCTGCGGTAAAGCTGGGGCCGGGGGAGTCTTCCCGTTCGCATGGAGCCGACGAATTTGTGTGCATCAGCGAAATTCGCTCAGCCATAGATACTTACATTAAACTTTTAGACGGATTCTGCTTATGAAACTTTGGGATAAGGGTTTTTCGACCGATTCCAGAATCGAGAAATTTACGGTAGGGAAGGACCGCGAATTGGATTTGCTGCTGGCTCCCTACGACATTCTCGGAACCATTGCCCATACCACCATGCTTTCGGAGGTCGGCCTGCTCCCGAAGGAAGATCTGGCCTTGATTCTTCCTGAGCTCAGGAAACTTTATGCCAAGGCAGAGGCAGGGGAGTTCATCATTGAGGATGGGGTGGAGGATGTGCATTCCCAGGTGGAATTCCTTCTCACTGAAAAACTTGGAGATCTTGGCAAGAAGGTGCATACCGGCCGTTCCCGCAACGACCAGGTGCTCGTTGACCTGAAACTTTTCTCGCGCGCGGAGCTGGAAAAGACCGTGCTGAAACTGCAGGCGCTGTTCGAGGCCCTGCAGGAGCGCAGCGAAGAGTGCAAAGACATTCTTATGCCGGGATATACCCATCTGCAGGTTGCAATGCCTTCGTCGTTCGGCCTCTGGTTCGGGGCTTATGCCGAGAGCCTGTGCAACGACCTCGAAGTGCTGCGCGGAGCATGGAAGGTAGTTAACCGCAATCCTCTCGGTTCCGCCGCCGGTTATGGTTCATCCGCGCCCTTGAACAGGCGGAGAACTACGGAACTGCTTGGATTTGAGGGACTTGACTATAATGTAGTATATGCCCAGATGAGCAGGGGAAAGACCGAACGCATAGTGGCTTCGGCGCTTGCATCCGTCGCCGAAACCCTCGGCCGCCTCGCGTATGACTGCTGCCTTTTCAACAGCCAGAATTTTGCATTCATAAAGCTGCCCGACGAACTTACTACAGGTTCCAGCATCATGCCCCACAAGAAGAATCCGGACGTATTTGAACTTGTCCGTGCGCATTGCAACCGTATTGCAGCCGCTCCGGAGCAGATACGCAGCATCTGTGCAAACCTTCCTTCGGGGTATTTCCGCGATATGCAGATGGTTAAAGAAGTCTATCTGCCGCTTTTCGCCGAATTGGACGACTGTCTTGACATTGCGGCCTACGCAATCAGGGAAATGACTGTAAATAAGGATATTATGTCAGATTCCCGCTATCAGTACGCCTTCAGCGTGGAGGAAGTGAACCGCCGCGTGGCTGAAGGAGTGCCTTTCCGCGATGCCTACAGGCAGGTAGGGGAGGAGATACTGGCAGGGGAGTTCCGCTATGAAGGGGAGTTGCACCATACTCACGAAGGCTCTCTTGGCAACTTGTGCAATGACCTGATAACCAAACGTTTCAACGATACGGTATCTTCCTTCGGCTTTGAGGCTGTGCATGAGTGCTGCAGGAGGCTTACAGAGTGAAATGGCATTGGTTTTGTCGGAAAAATGCATATTTTTGTAAAAGAAAAACTATAATTACCAAATACAATGAACGTAAACGAAAAATTTGTTGTCACCATCAGCCGTGAAGTCGGTTCCGGCGGACGTACGGTAGGTCGCTTGCTTTCCGAAAAACTCGGTGTGCGTTATTGCGACAAGGCCCTCATCGATGAACTTACAAAGGAGTTCAATCTCAGCACTCAGGAAATAGAGCGTATCAAGTCGCAGAAGAGCAACTGGCTTCTGGACATGTTCGCCCGGGTGGCTCCGACCCTGCGCCCCGAGGCCTTCATTGCAAGTTCTCCATTGCAGTATGAAAGCTATTATCCCAGCTCCGACGAGATTTTCTTCTGCGAAAGCGCTATCCTCAAGGAACTTGCGGAGGACGAGTCGTGCGTAATCGCCGGACGTTCGGGATTCTTTGTACTGAAGGACCATCCCAACAAACTGGACGTTTATATAGGAGCGTCGCGTGAGCACCGCATCCAAAGGATAATGGGCCGCCAGAATCTTACCGAGAAGGAAGCCGGCAAAATTATCGACAAGGTCGACAAGGCCCGTGAGATTTATGTCGAGCATTATGCCGGCGTCAGCCGTTACGATCTTCGCAATTACGACCTTGTGATAAACATGGATGCGATGACTGAAGAAGAGGCTGTAGAACTTATCCTCAAGTACATAAACAAGTAGTTCCGCGCGATACTGCGCTCTGCTACACAATTTATATTATGTTAACATGAACATTGCAACACTCCTCCAGGCTGAAGTTGCGGTCGAAAAGTTCACCGCAGATTCAATTCAAGCTAAAACCGCCGCGGCAGTCGAAACGCTCAAGGCTACCGATTCCGATGTAATTGTCAGGAATCTGCTCGACCAGGCCGTCCATTTCGGCCTCAAGGTCCTGGCCGCCCTCGCAATTTATATTGTTGGTGCATGGATTATCAAGAAGATAAACAAGATGACCGCCCGCGCCATGCAGCGCCGGAATTCCGATGCGGCATTGACCTCGTTCGTTAAGAGCCTGGTATCCATCACCCTCTGGGTATTGCTCATTATACTTACCGTAGGAGCCCTTGGCGTCAACACCACTTCCCTCGCAGCCCTTCTTGCTGCCGGCGGCATGGCAATAGGCATGGCCCTGAGCGGAACCGTACAGAATTTCGCCGGCGGCATCATGCTGCTTGTGTTCAAGCCCATCAAGGCTGGCGATTTCATTGAAGCACAAGGATTTACGGGAACTGTTAGCGAGATTAACATTACCAGCACCAAGCTTGTAACCCTCGACAACCGTGTGGTTTTCATCCCCAACGGAGCCCTTTCCAGCGGCAATATCAACAACTTCTCAGTCAAGCCTCTGCGCCGTGTCGACATCAATGTCAACGTTGCATACGGCACCGATGTGGAAAAGGCCAAGGAAGTGCTTCTCGGCATTATCAAGTCTAATCCCGACGTCATCGACGCCTCTACGGAAGGTGCCGCCGACCCGTTCGTTGCAGTCCTTCAGCTTAAAGACAGCACCGTAGAGTTTGTTACCCGCAGCTGGACCACTTCCGCCAAATACTGGGATGTCTATTTCTGGCTTACCGAGAACTTCTACAAGCAGCTGCCCGAAAACGGAATCTCCTTCAGTTTCCCTCAGTTGAATGTAAACGTAAAGAACAGCTGATGAAAAGGTTTCCCGTTCTTGCAGTTGCACTCATGGCGGCAGTCGCCTGCGGAAAGCAGGAAAGCATGCCCCAGCTTACCGAAAGGGTTTTCAAGCTTGCTTCCGTCCAGCTCCCCTGGCAGAGTTCACAACTCGATGATACACATATAGGACGTACATTCGAAGGAGATACCCTCGTTACTACAGGGATTACCTACTGGGTAAGCGGATTCCTACCCGGCTCCCTCTGGCTCACCTACGAGTATACCGGCGACGAGGCCGTGAAGCAGGCCGCCTGGAAAGAGACGCGCAAGCTGCAGAATCTTGTCAGCCGCAAGACACATCACGACATAGGATTCCAGCTGATGTGCAGCTACGGCAATGCCTACAGGCTCACCGGCGACACCACCTGCCTGTCCATTCTCAGGGCCGGAGCGGATAAACTTGCCGGAAGATTCGATACCAACATAGGTCTCATCAAGAGTTGGGACAATGACAAATGGAATTATCCCGTCATCATAGACAACATGATGAACCTTGAGCTGCTCACCGAATACGGCGACAAGGATGTAGCGATAGCACACGCACGCAAGACCGCTGTGGAGCACTTCAGGGATGACTACACCACTTTCCACCTTGTGGATTATGCCGCCGACGGCAGCGTTATCAAAAAGCAGACCGTGCAGGGTGCCGAGGACGGATCCGCCTGGGCGAGAGGCCAGGCCTGGGGCCTTTACGGCTACACGATGATGGCCCGTGAGACCGGTCTTCCCGAATTCCGCGAACAGGCCGAAAAAATTGCCGGGATGCTCCTGCCGAGGCTTCCGGAGGACGGTATCCCCTACTGGGATTTCTCCCGCGTGGGCGAAGAGCGCGACGCTTCCGCAGGGGCCATAATGGCTTCCGCATTCATTGAACTCGCAGGCCTCACCAGGGACTCAGTCCTTTCAAAGGAATGCCGGCAGATGGCTGAAAAGCAGCTGCGCACCCTTGCCTCGCCCGAGTATCTTGCCGAAGCAGGTACCAACGGGGGCTTCCTCCTCAAGCACAGCGTAGGACACAAGCCGGGGAATTCCGAAGTGGATGTCCCTGTCACCTATGCCGACTATTATTTCCTGGAGGCGCTGCTGCGCTATAGGAATTAAGGTTTTGAGATAAGGTTTATAAACTCGTTCCGGGTCTTGTCGGACTCCAGGAACGCACCGGAAAAGGCGGATGTCGTGGTAATGGCATTCGCCTTTTGCACTCCCCTCATGCTCATGCAGGTGTGCATGGCTTCGATTACTACGGCGACACCCAGCGGATGCAGCGATTCCTGTATGCAGTCGCGAATCTGCTCGGTAAGCCTTTCCTGCACCTGAAGGCGCCTGGAATAGGCCTCCACCACCCTGGCTATCTTGCTGAGGCCGGTTATCTTTCCGTTGGGAATATAGGCTACGTGGGCCTTGCCTATGAACGGCATCATGTGATGCTCACAGAGCGAATACAACTCTATGTCCTTCACAACTACCATGTGCTTGTATTCTTCTTCAAACAGGGCGGATTCAATGATTTGGGCGCCGTTTTCGGAGTAGCCTTTGGTATTGAACTGCAAAGCCTTTGCAACCCTCTCGGGGGTTTTCAGCAGCCCTTCGCGGGAACTGTCCTCGCCAAGGAGCGCAAGGATTTCCCTGACGTGTGAAGCAATCTTTGCGGTGGTGTCTTCGTCGTACTGTTCTATTTCTTTGTAAGCCATGGTGCAAAATTACAAAAAAAGGCGGACAACTGAATGCCCGCCTTTCAAAGTATGCAGTTCAAAGATTACTTGGCATCTACGAGGGTAATGGTAATTACACTGCTGAAGTTACCGTCAGAATTGCTTAATTCGCCGTTAATGGCAAGAATCGCCTTGCCGTTTTCAACTTTCAGAGAACCGTTTGCCTTGGCGTTAATCATGGAGTTGCCGAATTCGAGTTCATAGTTGAAACTCTGGCCGGAAAGATTGAATTCTCCATGTCGGCACCGCTGAAGGTGATGACAAACGTACCGTTCTTGGTGAACTGGATTTCCTTTACATTGTATCCCTTGATTTCTTCAGGAATACTTACGACATTTTCGTTGATGTATGCGGCAATTTCGTCAAGGTTCCCGTGAGCCCAGTCCATGCTAAAGTTCACAGTTTTACTCTTATCGTTAGACTGTCCGGTTACTTTTACACCAATGTTGGCAACCTTCCATGCACGGAAAAGGTCGTTGTTGCCGGAAACAGTGCCGGAAGTGACAGTTGCGGGTGCGGTGACGCTATCGGAAGTACCGGTGGTCTTGACTGTAACGTTGCCTCCGCTGATGGTCACGGTGCCGAAGCCGACTACATTGTAAACGCCGCCGGAGAAAGTGTAAGTGGTTACCACTACCTCAGTTCCGTCTTCCGTATCAGCTTTTGCGATTAGTTTCTTTTTGACGATGATGGCACGGTTGGTCTCGGTGAATTCAATGGAAGAAACAGCTGTTTCTGTATCATTGGGAAGTACGAGCTCCTCAGTAAAGACTACTTTCTTGGCATTCTCCACGTTCTCGGGAGTTTCAAGAGTTACTTCTTTCTCGTCCTTGTCGTCTTTATTGCAGGAAATGAGTGCAAGAGAAGCGCAAAGGGCGGCAATCATTGAAATTTTGAAAATAGATTTCATGGTATTGTATTTAAGTATGATTTTATCAATTAGAACAACCTGATGTTGATGCCGAACTTGATGACCGGCATCCATCCTCCGACCTTGAAGGGAAGGTCTCCATTGGCAGCCTTGTCAATGGCGTCGTCAACCTTTCCTATCTTTGAACCGACTAAGGGAAGATCGCTTCCGTCGAAACTGTCTTTGTGGTCGACAAGGGCACTGGTTACAAGGTGGTCAGTGCTGTTTTTCCAGTCGTTTACGAAAACGCTCGTGCCCCCTGTATACTGGAAGCCGAGATCCAGGCTGCAGCTTACGCGGTGCTTGATGTTGGCGCCGCGTCCCCAGCCGAGGCCAAAGTAAGGATGGATGGCATTTTTGGCCCTCACGCCGGCGTTGACAAAGCCTTTGTCATCGGAAGATACTGAAATGGTGGCACTTTCATCTTCATTAGTATATGTAATGGTGAGGTTGCCGTATTCTTCAGGTTTAAGCATGTTCGGGCCGCTGAGGTTTATGGATGCATTGAAGATGTCGCCATTGTTGCTGCCCACGATTCCGGCAGTAAGGTGGAAAGAGGCCTTCTTGGTAAAATAGAGGTCCACCAGCCCGTAGTATGAGGGAGTCAGCGAAAGCTTGACCGGAACATTGGTAAGGTCGAGGGTGCGCTTGTCAGTAACATCTATTTTACCGAGGTCGAAGTTGGTCTCGTAGGAGTAGAAGAAATTTGTCAGGCCGTAACCTCCGCGAAGCTGGAGATAGGGGGTGACGGGAAAGGCAATCTGGGCGCTGGCACCCTGCATGGTGCCGACGGATACGCCTATTCCCATATGGTTGAATACTTTATAAGTGAGAGCGGCTTTTTCTTTCTTTGCCTTCGCAGGTTTTTTGTCCCCCTGGACTTCTCCTGCTGAAAGAGAAACGGACAGTGCCATGAATGCGGCAACTGCTACGAAAAACGGTTTTTTCATATCAAGATAAATTTGCAATAATTCCCTATTATATCTACAAATATAGGAAAGTTTTTTTAAATGCGCTAAAAATCATTCAGTTTCGCCATTTTTTGCAATGACGGGATTGCCGTAGATGTGCCAGAAAATGTCACGCAGCTCGTCACGGTCTATTTTCTTCTCGGCCTTAGAAAGCTTATGCTCCGTGTATTCCTTGAACTGTTCAAGCTCTTCCGCGCTGTATTTGTCGGCATATCTGCTGCCGCCGGTCATGAGGTCGTAGCCCATGTAATTGGTCTTCCACAGTCTGTACCTGCTGATAATCCTTTCGTCCAGAATGCGGCGTATGGCCTGGTAGCGTTCGTTTTTGCCGTATGACGCCGCTTCGGCAATCTCCTCGTGCGTGAGAGGCTCGCCGACCGACAGATGTATGTCGCCCTTCCACTGACGTATGCCGGTTAGAATGCTGTGGGTGTCTTCATTCTTTTTCTTGTGATACTCCCCTGTCACTTTCTTTATGTAGAGTTCGCGCGCCTTGCGGAAATCGCAGGGTTCATACTCGTACGATATCGACATGGGAACAATGTGCAGCTCCTCGAAGTTGCTGCAGAAGTCGCCTTCGCCGCTCATGTCGAACATCTTGAGCAGCCCCTGCTCGGTGCTGTCCAGTCCGTTCTTGGTGCGGCCCTCGCGCTGGGCAATCCATACCGAACTCTTGCCGGAGACGATTTCCGAGCGCATGAATTTGGAAAGAATCTGGCTCGACAGGTACATCTCCCTTGCGGAGATGCCGCGGATTACCGTAATCATTCGGTTGGAGCGAAGCAGGGTTTCCACCACCTCGTCGGACAGCAGGTTGCTTCCCACGCAGATTTCGGTGAGAGGAATATTGTTCAGGATCAGCATCCATTGCGTCAGGGCGGGATCGAGCACTATGTCGCGGTGATTGGAGACCGCGAGGAACTTGCCGTTGCCGGGAATTTTGCGGAGATTCTCCACTCCGTCGTATGTGAAACCGGAAGACGAACGTCCGAGCACTACCGCAACGGCCTTGGCAACTATGGTGTACTGGAAGTCCTCCACCCCTTTGATTTTGCAGAGCATCTCCCTGAGGGTGTTTGCAGGGAATTCGGGAAAAATATATTTGCTGATTACGGGCAATGCAGGATGCCTGGCAAGCTTGCGCAGGGAAGCCACTACTTCTTCGTCGTTGTAGGGTCTGATGTCTTCGAGATCTTCCATAAAAGTTAATCGCGTCTGTATAAAAGGGAACTGTCGCCGTAACTCAGGAAACGGAAACCGTTCTCAAGGGCAAAGTTATAAATAGTTCGCCAATCTCCGCCTACAAAAGCGGAAATCAGCAGTATTAGAGTACTTTCCGGCTGATGAAAGTTGGTTACCATCATGTCCACGAGGCGGAAACGGAAGCCGGGGACTATGATAATGCGTGTTCCGAGCCTGAGTTCTTCAAGCCTGTTCTTCTCCAGATAGCCTATAATGGCGTCGAGTGCCTCTTCGGTCGTGTAAGGCAGTTCTTTTTCATACGGATCCCACTGGCCTATGTCGTGCGCTTCGCCATCCTCGATGATGGACACGCCTGCGTAGTATAGGGATTCGAGGGTGCGGACTGAAGTGGTGCCCACGGCTATCACCGGTCGGCCGCCTTCGCGCAGCTTGCGAAGCAGGGAAAGGGAGACGCTGAAGGGCTCCCTGTGCATGGGGTGTTCCGATACGAGGGAACTCTTCACAGGCAGGAATGTTCCTGCACCTACGTGCAAACAAACGTTTTGAATATCAATGGACTTGCCCCTTATTGCCTCAAGCGTTGCCTGAGTAAAATGCAGGCCGGCTGTGGGGGCTGCTACCGATCCCCTGATATGGGCGTAAGTAGTTTGGTAACGGTCGATATCAATGGCCTCGGTTTCCCTGTTGAGGTACGGAGGGATGGGAACCTGCCCGCATTCTTCCAGCACTTTGGAGAAAGGCGCGCCTCCCTTCCACCTGAACTCCACCGTGCCCGTCTGTCCGTCCCTTTCAATCAGGGACGCTTCCAGATGCATGGCGGCAAGGGTGGAATCTTCAGGACAGTCGTACTGGAGAATATCGCCTTTCCAGCGCTTTGAATTGCCGATTACACACTTCCATCGGCAACTCTCAACCGAAGCGAAATTCGTATTGTATTCAACGGGGAACACTGGTTCCAGGCAGAATATTTCTATATGTGCGCCGCTTGTGCGCTTGAAATGCATGCGCGCGGGTACGACCTTGGTATCGTTGAATACCATAAGGGCGTCCTCCGGCAAGAGTCCCGGCAGATCGCGGAATACCTTTTCGCAGACATCTCCGTCCCTGTAGACAAGGAGTTTGGATGCATCCCGCTCAGGGAGAGGATATTTTGCAATCCTGTCGTCGGGGAGAGGGTAGTTATAATCTTCGATTCTTATTTGCGGAATCATTCTTCTGAATCATTTATAACACAAAAATAGGAATTCTTATCTTTCATAATGACGCCGGAACCATAGGCGGATACTGTTTTTTACGTTCACAATTTCAAATAAGCCGTATAATTATTGTAAATTTACAAATGTTTTGAGCGTAAATTCAAACATTGTTTACATAGTCTATATAAGAAAAATTTATATACCTTTTGTCATTAGATTAAATAGTTTATAATCAGTATTATAAATATAAATAACTAATGCTAAAATATAGATTTATTTGCCAATAATCGGACTTGAGCCGGAACAATGGTGAAATAAGAGCCAAAAATTTAACTTTATTATTTGAAAATCAGTTATAAATACATTCTTATCTAAACTAATGCTTGGTAGTATTTTCAAGCCTTCGACAGCATGATGTTCCATTTGTTTACATAAATTCAATTTGCATATTTAAAATAATATCTTTACATTTGTAAAAATTAACATTACAAAAATGAACAGTCGTCTTGAACAGTTTTTGAACGCGGAGAACCTTACTCAGGCAGATTTTGCGGATACCCTCGGGGTCGCACGTGCCAGCGTGTCCCACATTGTCTCCGGACGCAACAAACCAGGCTTCGATTTTTTGGAGAAACTGGCAAGGTTCTACCCTTCCCTGAACCTTGAATGGTTTATTACAGGCAGGGGCCGCATGTATAAAAACGCTACATTGCAGGCAGAAAGCGCTGAAATTCAAAGCAATAGCGTTGCCGAACCCTCTGTCTTCGATACTGTGGAAGAAGTAGGTCTATTTGATGGCGATGAAGAACTCGACAGTGTTCCCTCCCCTGCTCCCCTACGTCGCGAGACTAAAAGCAATACTTTAGATAGAAGTAATAAAGCTATTGATAATAAGAAATCTATTTCAAAGGTGCTCGTTTTTTACAACGACGGAACCTTTGAAGAGTTAGTGAAGTAAGCGATATTTTTGGTATCTTAGCTGTATGAAAATGACTACAGCTTCGATATGTACGATAGGCGATGAAATACTCATCGGCCAGATCATAGACACCAATTCTTCCTTTATTTCCCGGGCGTTGGGTGAAATAGGTGTTAAAACCACCCGTATGCTTTCTATAGGCGACAGCCGCAGGGAGATAATATCAAATCTTCGTAAAGAACTGAAAACCAATCAGATTGTCGTTTGTACCGGTGGCCTCGGCCCTACCAAAGATGACATTACCAAGGATGCCCTCGCCGCCCTTAGCGGCAGCAGCGGTTATGTGAAGAATGAAGAGCAGCAGAAAGTTATCCACAGAATTCTGAGTTCCAGGGGCCTGGATGTGCTGGATAGCAACCTTCAGCAGGCCATGGTCCCTGATTCCTGCGAGGTTATAGTGAACCGCCTGGGCACGGCCCCGATCATGGTCTTCCGCTTCGGCAGGGAAAGATTCGGCCACGAAGCCGTGCTTTACGCAATGCCCGGAGTCCCCTATGAGACCGAAGCAGCTGTGGGGGACGTTGTCAAAGATATAAAGTCTCACTTTAAACTGGAAGATATATATCATAAAACTGTAATGACTTATGGTCTTGCAGAATCTGCTCTTGCCAAATTGATATCCGATTGGGAAAATGCCCTGCCGGACTATATGCACCTTGCCTATCTGCCCAATCCCCTTACAGGCGTCAGGCTCAGGCTGTCCGTGTACGGAGGGAACGCCTCCGAAATGGCTGCACAGGCGGAATCGCAGATAGAGGCCCTGAAACCCATACTTGGCAATATAATGTATGCGGAGTCGGATGATACTCTCGAGGGCACCATAGGACGCCTGCTGCGGGGCACAGGCAAAAGCTTGAGCTGTGCGGAATCCTGCACCGGAGGAGAGATCGCCCATCTGATTACCACTGTACCCGGATCTTCGGAGTATTTCCTGGGCTCGGTTACATCCTATTCCCCCGAGGTCAAAAAGTCCGTGCTCGGAGTAAAGGCGACCACCATCGAATACAACGGAATAGTCAGCAGCGCCGTCGCCGAGGCCATGGCGGATGGTGTCCGGAAGCTGACCGGAAGCACTTATTCGGTAGCCACTACCGGATGGGCTGATTCCTATGGCGACGAGCATGAACCGGCGGGTACCGTATGGGTTGGAATCTCCGGTCCGGCCGGTACGAAGAGCGTCCGATTCAACTATAAATCCGACCGGAAACGCAACATTGAGCGCTTTGCGGCCTCTGCTATCAATTCACTTCGTTTATATATAGTAGAAAACGATAAATAATTGATAATAAATAAATGTAACATATTTGTTTAAGTCTATAACAATGTTGTTACATTTACAAATATAAACTATAATCAGAATTTATATTTTATTGATTATCGGCCTTGGAGGGCTCTCCAGGGCCGATTTAGTCTGAAATCTCGCACCATTCTTCAGTTTTGGCATCAAGTTCCTCTTTTACCTGCAGATACTTCGCGGTAAGCGCCATTATGTCGTCGTTTTCGGACGGGTCGCAGAGTGTGCTTTCTATCTCCTTGAGCTCTTTTTCGAGCGTCGAGATCCCGGCCTCAAGCTGCTCGATACGGTTGCGTCTCTTCCTCTCCTCCCGGCTCTTCTCCTTAGATTCCGCATAGCGGACAGGAGCGGTCCTGGAGGAAGGCGTCTGACCGGAATCATCTTTCCTCTCCAGTTCCCTGAGGGACTCGATGCGCCGCCTTTCAAGGAATTCGTTCACACCCCCGAGATGCTCCCGCACCTTCCCGTCCCGGAACTCGTATATCTTGTCCACGAGGCCGTCCAGGAAGTCGCGGTCGTGCGACACTATCACAAGTGTGCCGTCGTAGGACTTCAGGGCCTGCTTGAGTATATCCTTGCTCTTGATGTCCATGTGGTTGGTCGGCTCGTCGAGCGCAAGAAGGTTGTGGCTCTGGAGCATCAGCTTTGCCATTCCGAGCCGGGCCCTCTCCCCTCCGCTGAGCACCGAAACGCGCTTGTCTATATCTTCGCCGCGGAACAGGAACTGGGCAAGGATATCGCGCAGCCTGGAACGTATTTCACCCACTGCAATCCTGTCCAGGGTGCTGAACACGGTATCGTTCCTGTCGAGTACATCTTCCTGATTCTGGGCGAAATAGCCTATGTCGACGTTATGGCCCTGCCTGGATTCCCCTGAAATGGGCTCAAGCTCTCCTGCAATCACCCGCATCATCGTGGTCTTTCCTTCGCCGTTGCGACCCACGAACGCCACCTTCTCTCCCCTCTTTATCTCCAAGTTCGCTTCGGTGAAAACCACTTTCTGGGGATAAGCTACGCACAGATCGCTGCATTTGTAAACTATGTCTCCGGAACGGGGCGCAGGCGGGAACTTTACCGTGAGCGTGGCGTTGTCGGTCTCGTCTATCTCTATCCGGTCCAGCTTTTCGAGGGCTTTTATGCGGCTCTGCACCTGGTTGGACTTGGTGGGCTTGTAGCGGAAGGTGCGGATGAAGTCCTCTGTCTTCTCTATCATGCGCTGCTGGTTCTCGTACGCGGCGGTCTGCTGGGCGATGCGTTCCGCCCTGAGCTCGGTGTAGCGCGTATAGGGCACTTTGTAGTCGTATGCGTGCGCGAGCATAATCTCCACCGTGCGCCTGGTTACGGTATCCAGGAACTTGCGGTCGTGCGATACCAGCATCACCGCGCCGTTGTAGTCTTTCAGATAGCTTTCCAGCCATTCTATGGACTCGATGTCGAGGTGGTTGGTGGGCTCGTCCAGCAGCAGCAGGTCGGGGTGCTTCAGGAGAATCTTGGCAAGCTCGATGCGCATGTTCCAGCCCTGGCTGAAGGTCTCGGTGAGACGGTCGAGTTCGGAAGGGAGGAAGCCGAGGCCGCGCAGTGTCCTTTCCGCCTGCACCTTCGGAGGTTCGGAATGCCATACGGCAAGATGGTCGTTGAGCTCGTTCAGCTGCTCTATGAGAAGGGAGTATTCCTTTGATTCATAATCGCTTCTCTGGGCGAGCAGGCGGGTTATCTCCTCCACCTTGCGCTCCGCCTCGTTGGTCTCGTCGAAGGCTGTCAGCGTCTCTTCCATCACTGTCCTGCCGCGATGATGCTCCATAATCTGGGGAAGATAGCCTATGCTGACGTGCTGGGGCTTGTCGACGCTCCCCGTAGTCGGGTTCATCTCGCCGCAGATAATCTTCATCAGCGTACTCTTGCCCGCGCCGTTCTTTCCCACGAGCCCGATTTTGTCGGACTCGCTGATATGGAAATTGATATGGTCGAGCAGGCAGTAGCTGCCGAAGTTTACGGTAAGATTATTGACGGAAATCATTTGTCGTACTTCTCCATGATGCTGCGGAACTTTTCCGGGCAGGGCATTATGCGGCCTGTCTCCGAATTGAGGAACCCGAGTATCACGGTGCCTTCCGCGCACAGCAGACCGTCCTGGTTGTAAACGGCCTGCCTTACGGTAAGTTTTGCGAGAGGGATGCTGTCTATCTGTGCTGTCACCCTGAGTATGTCCCCTATTCTTGCGGGGTTATGATATTTTACCTGAAGCGATACTACGGGGAAGGTAATGCCATCTTCGGCGCACTTCTCTATGCCGTATCCCCACGATGCAATCATCTCGTCGCGGGCGCATTCGAAGTAACGTATATAGTTGCTGTGATGCACTATCCCCATGGGGTCGGCCTCATAGTAACGGACAGGAATATGTGTCTCGAACTCTATCATTCACCAAGGGCTTTGAGTGATTCCAGTATAGCCTCGATGCGCTGCGCGCTGTCGGCCTCTTTCTTGCGCTCGTTAGCCACCACGGCCTCGGGAGCATTGGCCACGAAACGCTCGTTGGAGAGTTTCGCCTTCACTCCGGCAAGGAACTTCTGCTGGTATGCAAGTTCCGCCTTCAGCTTTTCGCGCTCCTCGTCCACATTCACATAATCGGCGAGGGGAATGCTCATCTTAATCGTGCCAACAATGAACGACACGGCGGCGCCTCCGGCCTCTCCGGCCTTGACGTTCACGTTGGCCAGTTTCACAAGCACGGGATAAAGCTCGCAGAGGGAATCGTCACCCACATACAGGTCGAGGGTGTCCCTGGCGGGAATCCCCTTCTGGGCGCGGATTGCTCGGATATTAGCCACCGTCTCCTGCAGTTGTGCGAAGCCGGCGAGGAATTCCGCACTGTACGGCCCTGCAACAGGGGTACGTTGGTACATGATGGTTTCGCCGGGAAGCCTCTTGTCCATAGCCTGCCATATTTCTTCGGTAATGAAGGGCATTACGGGATGGATGAGTTTTATCAGTTTGTCGAAGAAGTTGACTGTGGCTTCGTAGGTGATGCCGTCCACGGCCCCTCCGAACGAGGGTTTCACTATCTCGAGATACCAGCTGCAGAAGTCGTCCCAGAACAGCTTGTAAATTGCCATTAGGGCATCCGAAATGCGGAACTTGGAATAGTGGTCCTCCACTTCGTTTATGGTGCGGCTGAGGAGATTGTCAAACCATTTCACCGCCTCGAGAGCGTATGCGGGCTGCTCGGCCTTTGTGTCTATGTTCCAGCTGTTTATCAGTCGCCATGCGTTCCATATCTTGCCGCAGAAGTTGCGTCCCTGCTCCACCTGGGCTTCGTCGTAGAAGATGTCGTTCCCTGCCGAAGAGCAGAGCAGCATACCTATGCGCACGGCGTCGGCGCCGTATTTGGCTATGAGGTCGAGCGGATCGGGGCTGTTGCCCAGGGTCTTGCTCATCTTGCGGCCGAGTTTGTCGCGCACGATACCCGTGAGGTAAACGTTGCGGAAAGGTATGTCGTCCATGAACTCGTTTCCGGCCATAATCATGCGCGCCACCCAGAAGAAGAGGATGTCGGGTCCGGTGACGAGGTCGTTGGTGGGATAGTAGTAGCTGAGGTCGCGGTTGGGCTTGTGGTCGGGATTCCCCGGCCTTTCGGGATCGAATACGCTCATGGGCCAGAGCCAGCTGCTGAACCAGGTGTCGAGCACATCCTCGTCCTGGCGCAGGTCGGCCGCGGTATAGGCGGGATTGATGGCCTGTGCGGCCTTCAGGGCCTCTTCCGGAGTGGCTTCCACCACTATCCGGCCGTCGGGAAGATAGTATGCGGGGATTTGCTGGCCCCACCAGAGCTGGCGGGAGATGCACCAGTCGTGCACGTTCTCCATCCAGTGGCGGTAGGTGTTGCGGTATTTGTCGGGGATGAGCTTGATTTTTCCGCTTTCGACGGATTCGAGTGCGCGGGCGGCAAGTTCATCCATCTTGAGGAACCACTGTGCGGATAGTCTGGGCTCTATCACCGCATTCGTGCGCTCTGAGTAACCCACGGGCGAGGTGTATTCCTCCACCTTGACAAGATTGCCGGATTCTTCCAGCATCCTGACTATGTTCTTTCGGGCCTCGAAGCGGTCCTGTCCTACGAGTATCAGGGCCTTCTCGTTCAGGCGTCCGTGGTCGTCGATGATGTCGAGCACCGGCAGGTTGTGCCTCAGGCCTATCTCGTAGTCGTGGGCGTCGTGGGCCGGCGTCACCTTCAGGCAGCCGGTTCCGAAGTCCATCTCCACGTAATCGTCTTCGATTACAGGTATCTCCCTGTTTATCAAGGGGATGAGTACCTTCTTCCCGTGCAGGCGGAAGTGCCTTTCGTCTTTGGGGTTGACGCAGATGGCGGCATCCGCCATGATGGTTTCGGGACGGGTGGTGGCTATCACGAGATAGTCGTCGGTGGGATTCCCCTGCCCGTCGGAGATATAATATTTAAGGTGATAGAAATGACTCTTGGTGTCGCGGTGGATTACCTCTTCGTCGCTCACAGCGGTAAGCCCTTCGGGATCCCAGTTCACCATGCGCACACCCCTGTAAATCATCCCTTTCTTGTAAAAATACACGAAGGTGTTGATTACGGCCTGCGAAAGTTCGGGATCCATAGTGAACTTGGTGCGGTCCCAGTCGCAGGAGGCGCCCAGCTTGCGGAGCTGTTTGAGTATGATTCCCCCGTGTTCTTCCTTCCATTCCCAGGCATACTTCAGGAACTCCTCGCGGGTGAGGTCCTCTTTCGAGATGCCCTGCTCCCTGAGCTTTGCCACCACCTTGCTTTCAGTTGCGATGGAGGCGTGGTCGGTCCCCGGCACCCAGCAGGCGTTCTTGCCGTCCATGCGGGCCTTGCGTACCAACACGTCGTTCAGGGTGTTGTTCAGCACGTGGCCCATGTGCAGGATGCCCGTCACATTGGGCGGGGGTATCACAACGGTATAGGGTTCCCGGTTGTCGGGTTCGGAATGGAAGCACTTGTTTTCAATCCAATATGCATACCATTTGTCCTCCACTTCGGAGGGATTATATTTCGCTGTCAGTTCCATAAGTTGCAAATTTAATCAATTCCTCGTAAACAAGATGCACAGGGAAGCCCATAACATTGTAAAAAGAGCCTTCTATGCCCGTAATGGCGGCGTAACCTATCCATTCCTGGATTCCGTAGGCCCCAGCCTTGTCGTAAGGCTTGAATTTGTCCACGTAATAGTCTATCTCTTCCGGCTTCAGTGCGCGGAAGTGCACCAGGGTGGAGTCGGAGACGGTTTCGCAGTGTGATACATCCCTTACCGTCACCGCGGTAATCACCTCGTGGGTGCGTCCGGACAGGGTTTCCAGCATGCTTACAGCCTCTTCCCTGCTGTGGGGTTTGCCCATTATAAGGCCGTCCAGCAGCACCATGGTGTCGGATGTAATGAGAATTTCATCCTTCTCCAAAGGCCTGTGAAATCCGTACGACTTCCCTTCCGACATCAGCGCAGGCACCTTGCAATGCGGCACGTCCGCACCGAAGCCTTCCTCGAAGCTGTTGCGTGTATCTATTTCAAAATCAATATTAAGACCCGCGAGCAACTCTTTCCGTCTTGGAGAATTGCTCGCGAGAATCACTTTCTTTCCTTTAAGGTCCATCTCAGAATATCCTGCCAAAATCCTCTTCCCCGAAATACCAGTCCCCCCTGGCCCTTAGCACCTTCTCTATAAGCTCGCGAAGGCAGCCTTTTCCGCCCGGCAGCGCGCACACGTAATCCGCCGCTTCCACAACATCGGCAGCTGCGTCGGCAGGCGCCGCACCTATCCCTGCGGCCCTGATTACAGGCAGGTCGGGAATATCGTCGCCGATGAACAGGACCTCGGAAGCTTTCAGGCCGTGCCTGGAGCAAAAATCCTCCAGGGCCTTGATTTTGCCCCTGCATTGCATATAGATATCCTCCGGAGCCATTCCGCAGGTGGTGAAACGGTTGCGGACACCCTCGGTCTCCCCTCCCGTGAACACTCCGACATGGTATCCCCGCATCAGGGCTACCCTGATGGCGAAACTGTCCTTTGCATTGAAGACACGCACCATTTCGTGGCTGTCGAAAGCCAGCAGGCCGCCGTCCGTCATCACGCCATCCACATCCATCGTGATGGCCTTGATATCTTCCCAGGCGGTCATTACGACTTGGCTCCTCCTCCTTGCATCAGGTCGGCGAGATTCAGGGTGGCGCCACCTTTCCCCGCATCATTGAGCGAAATGGTGCCGAACTGGGCCTCATACTTGCTGATATTGTCGTTCAAGGCTGCCAGAAGCCGTTTTGCGTGCTCGGGAGTCATGATTATGCGGTTGTTGACCTTAGGGCCGGGAAGTCCGGGAAGGTTGCTGGCAAAATCGATGACGAATTCGCTTTCGGAATGGGAAATGATGGCAAGGTTCGAGTAGGAACCGCCTGCAATCTGGGGGTCCAGATTGATGTTCATCTTCTTTTCGTTGTTGTCGTTCATAGCATAAATGAAATTACATGCGAAGATACATAAAAAAAATGAGCTGTGACCCTCACGGGCAACAACTCATCTAACCACATAATTAATAACACTAAAACTAATAACCAATAGGTTGAAGGGGAAGAACTCTCACTTACTCAACCCGAATGCAAAGGTATAAATACTTTTTTAATTTCCAAATATTTTTTAAAAATTTTTTGAAAAATTTTAAGAATTATTTTTTCTGCAAAAATTTTATCTTTGCAAATAACGGAACGAAAGATAATTACGTCCCCTGTATCACCGGATGAAAACGAATATGAAACTGATTGCAGCGCTGGCGGTACTGTTGACCGCCTCCTGCAGGCAAAACAACACTGACAACATGGATTTCAACACTTTGCCTCTGATTACCATTGAGGAACATTTCACTTCCCAGGAAATTATCGACGCCAATGCCGGCTACGCCTACCTGAAACCTAAGCCCACGGGGAGGATGGCCGAGGCGATGAAGTTTTTCGGGAGCCGCCGTTTCATAGGCGAGAGACTGACGGACATCGAAAAGATGCGGCTGCCGCACATGGACAGCCTGGGCATAGGAATGCAGCTACTCTCCTATACCGCTCCCATCGACGATGTCGTCCCCGCTGATGAGGCCGTGCGCATCGCCCGCAGGGCCAACGATATCCTCGCGGCTCAGGTAGCTGCGCATCCCGACCGCTTCCGCGCCATGGCAACCCTGCCTATGGCCGACCCGGAGGCTGCCGCGGCCGAGCTGGAACGCTGCGTGAAGGATCTGGGCTTCGTGGGCGTGCTGCTCACAGGCACCTGCAAAGGCCGTTTTTACGACGAGCCCGAGTTCTTCCCCATCTTCGAGAAGGCTGCAGAGCTGGACGTTCCCGTGTATTGGCACCCGGATTTCGTGGACAGTGATATCATCAACTATTATTATATGTCCGACAGCTACAGTCCCATCGTGGGTGCGGAGCTCGGTTCGGCCGGATTCGGCTGGCACATCGACGTGGGCATACATGTTGCCAGGATGGTGCTGAGCGGCATCTTCGACAAGCTTCCGAACCTCAAGTTCGTCACCGGCCACTGGGGCGAGGACATCCCCGCCTTCCTGGAGCGCATGGACTATATGCTGGACCAGGAAAAGACCGGACTCAAGAAGAAAGTTTCTGATTATTATAAGGAAAACATATGGTATACGCCCTCCGGCATAATGTCCGAAATGCAGCTGGACTACTTCATCAAGCTTGTCGGCGCCGACCACATCATCTGGAGCGAGGATTATCCCTACCTGAAGGATGTGCAGCTCCGCTTCTTCCTGGACAAGGCAGATTTGACTCCCGAACAGAAATACGCCATTGCCCGCGGCAACGCGGAAAAGCTATATAAACTGAAAGAAAATGAATAAATTCCTGTTAGGCATAATGACACTTCCTATAGCATTATCCTGCGCCCGGACAGGTACAGTCAGCGACTATGACACCGTCACCAACCTGATTGTCGGAGAGCGCATGTACCGCGCCGGCGGACGCGAAGAGCAGCACCGTGACTGCTTCTGGGAAGACGCCACCATACGTACCAGCTGGCAGAAGGGAGGCGTGGACAGTTTCGTGGGGAAGTCGCCCGTGGAAATGCGCCACGACCTTCTCTCCGTCAACCGCAGTGCGAGCCCTCTTGTCCATCTGAACGGGGACAGGGCTTTCGTGGAATATCCGTCCACGACCATACGCAGCGTGATGCTGGGCGAAAACGAAGCCATACTCACATCCTATATGCGGCTTCTCTACAAGGTGGAAAAGCGCGGCGGGCAGTGGCGCATCTTTGAACTGGCCACCCTGTTCGAAGGCGATCAGATCTCCCCTGCCCTTCCCGGCACCGACCTTGATATAGACACCGGACTCGCCCTTAGCCTGCGGCAGTCCTACCGTTGGCTGGCCTACAGCCGTATGGCCGCGGGAGGGACCGAATCTGACGACCTGCCCGGTACGGACCGTCCGGAAGATGTAAAAAGACTGTACGATGAATTCAACGGCTGGCTTGCCGGAATAAGCACGGAGGATTTTGAACTGCTGAATTATTAAACTGGAAAAGATGAAAACGACAAGAATTTGCTTATTGGGATTTCTGCTTGTGCTGGCATACGCCTGTACGCCTGACGTGCCCGACCCTGTCGCGCAGGAATTGGAGCCCGATCCGGTGCCGAGTTATCCGCTCAATCCAGTGAATGATGATGACGAAACCGGCGGCGGGGACAACCCAGGCCCGTCAGGGGAAGTCAGCATATACAAGGACAACAATGGAGATGTGGCATACATCCCCGCACAGTTCCGTGTGTCGGATGTGAAGGATGAGCAGACCATACGCACCGGACTGGTCGTAATCGGCCCCGACGGCAGCGAATATGTCTGGGTTCCCACGGCTAAGACTGAACTCAAGATGCGTGAATTCGGCAGTTATTTCGGAGGTGGAGGTTCGTTGAGCAGTTATAGGGATGAAACCACTCTGCCTGCCTATCAGGCTATGGCGAAGAGCGTCGCCACCTACGGCGGCTTCTACATCGGCCGCTACGAGGCCACCTACGTTGCCGATGACGGCAACAGGACGCCCGTCAGCAAACGCCATACTTCGAATGACGGACTGTGGATGACTGTGCAGTATTCTCCGCAGGATGCAACGGAAAACTGCGCCAAACTCTATGCCGGCAATTCGACCGTGCAGGGTTTCTTCGTATGGGGCGCCAACTGGGACACCACCCTCCAATGGCTGGTGGATTCGGGCTGCAAGACCTACGCGGATGTGGCCTCGAACAGCACTCCGTGGGGCAATTACTCCGATGACAGCTTTTCTCCCAACGCAAATGGCAGCTTTACCGGCGTCTGGGAGCAGGCCAGGGCCAACAATATCTACGACCTGGCGGGCAACAACTGGGAGTGGACGCAGGAACGCTACGGTGACAATTATGTGCTGCGCAGCGGCGGCTACAACCTTATGGGAGGTGCATGCCCCGGCAACCGCTATCCCGCCGCCATCCGTGACCCGCTGCCCGGAAACGACCACCATCCCAATGCGTGCATCCGGGTGGGACTCCATCTGAAGTAATACGTATGAAAAAGATTGTCGCACTGATTGTTATGGGCACTATATTCTCGACACCCTCTTTATTCCCTGAAGTTGCTCCGGATGCGAAGATCTCCGAATTCGTTGATGCTAACGGGCAGAAGGCCTTCATTCCCGCGGGTTTTACAGTTTCCGACAAGGAAGATGAAAGGCTGATAAGCGGCGGGCTGGTGGTGATTGGTCCGGACGGGAGCGAGTTCGTGTGGATTCCCACGGACAAGACCGCCTTGAAGCGGAGGGATTTTCACTGCGACCTTTATGGGAACTCGTTTACAGGTTACAGGGACGAAACGTCCCTGAAGGAATACCGCGAAATGGAGAAGAGCGTCGCAAAGTACGGCGGCTTCTATATGGGGCGCTACGAGGCGAGTTTCGGGGGCGGCAGCAGTCTTGCGGACTATTATCCTGCCAGCAGGAAGGTGAGTTCGGACCGGCCGGGACGCATCTGGGTTCGTTTCTCGCCGCAGGATGCCACCAAGGCCTGCGAGAACCTCTACAAGGACAATCCTACCGTTCAGGGCTTTTTCCCCTGGGGCGCCAATTGGGACACTATGCTCCAGTGGTTCATCGATTCAGGGGCCAGGACGCAGCAGGAGGTCGCCCTGGACAGCTCAGAGTGGGGCAATTATGCCAACAGCCGTTTCGTCCGTGGCGGCTCCACGCGATATACGGGAATATATGAGCAGACTAAGGTCAACAATATTTATGATGTCGCCGGCAACAACTGGGAGTGGACTCAGGAGCGTTACGGGTCAAGTTACGTAATGCGCGGAGGCGGCAACAGCATAATGGGATATGCGTGTGACGGCAACATGGCCCCCGCTGCGCTGCGCGATCCCCTCCCCGGCAGCAGCCACCACCCGAACGTCGCCTTCAGGGTAGCGCTGTACGTGATTTGAGAGTACTTAGTTCTTTTTCAATGAGAGGAAGCAGTATTTCATCGGCAGGCAGCCATTGAACCGAATGCAGTGACGAAATATCCAGCCAGCGGGCCGCTTCATGTTCGTTCAGGTGCAAGGCTTCATCTGCCAAAGTGCACATAAAACAATGCATGGTAAGATGAAATTTTGGATAATCCCACTCTACCGTGTATAGGAATTTGCCGACATGAATGTCAGCCGAAAGTTCTTCACGTATTTCCCGCTTCAATGCTTCCTCAGGAGTCTCCCCTTCTTCCATTTTTCCGCCCGGGAATTCCCACCAATCCTTAAAATCTCCATATCCGCGCTGGGT
>CAJONC010000020.1 GCA_905235675.1 uncultured Bacteroidales bacterium
CGATAATCTCAATCTTGTCCGCGATTATTACCTCGCCGACCCCGAAGAGCTCGCCCGCAAGCAGGCGGCCGTCGCAAACCAGGGAAAGGCGAAGTAGCGGCGACAGAGCGCCGCACTTCTGCAGCGCAAGCTAACGCAGGCCGCGGCCGCGAAGGAAGGCCTCCGAATCCGGCTCGCGGCCGGCGAATTCCACATAAAGTGTCATAGGATCCTCGCTGCCTCCGCGCTCGAGGAAGGTTTCTTTGAACTTCTTTGCAAGCGCCAGGTCGAACGGACCGTCCGCCGAAGCTTCGAAGAGGCTGAAGGCGTCTTTGTCCAGAACCTCGCTCCAGAGATAGCCGTAGTAGCCGGTATTGTAGCCGCTGGAGAAGATGTGGTTGAAGTAGGTGGTGCGGTAGCGGTAGGTGATTTCGGGATTGAGCCCCACCTCGGCGGCAAGTTTCGCTTCGAAGGCGTCGATGAACGCCGTAGCCTGTTCGCGGGTGGTTATATCTTCCGGAATATCAGCGAGTTCGTGCCATTTGAGATCCAGCAGCGAGGCTGCGCAAAGCTCAGTAGTCATGAAACCCTGATTGAATTTCAGCGAATTGTTTATCTTTTCCACGAGCGAAGCGGGAATGGTCTCCCCCTCCGCATTGTTGGCGTAGCAGCACAGGAGCTCAGGCTGGAAAGCCCAGTTCTCGTTGAACTGGCTGAACATCTCCACGAAATCGCGGGTGACCGCAGTGCCGCTCACCGAAGCATAGTGGCACTTTGTCAGCAGTCCGTGCAGGGCATGGCCGAATTCATGGAAGACGGTCTGCACATCGTCCACGTTCATATATTCGGAAAGATTGCCCACATTCACGATGATGGGGCGCACCTCATTGCCGTCGGCATCGAAGTACTGCTCGCGGACATTGTTCATCCACGCTCCCCCGCGCTTGCTGTCACGGGGCAGATAGTCGGTGGTGAAGATGCCCAGAAGCCCTCCGTCGGCATCCATGACTTTATAGGTCTGCACGCAGTCGGGATTGTACGCGGGCACTCCGTTAAGCTCCTCCATCTGCACCCCGTAAAGCTTGTTCGCGGCGAGGAATACGCCCTTGCGCACGGAATCCATCTGGAAGTAAGGCCTCACCTCCTCGTCGTCGAGGTCGAATTTGGCCTTGCGCACCTTCTCGGCATAGTACCACCAGTCCCACTGCTCTATCTTCGATCCTGCAGGGAGTTTGCCGGCGGCTATGTCTTCGTCCATAATCTTCTGCATGTCAACTATTTCCTCGCGTGCCTTGGCGGTGGAAGCCTGCATTATTCCGCGGAGGAAATTATCCACCGTGGCGGGAGTCTTCGCCATCTTGTTGTCGAGGGTATAGGCTGCCGAGTTCCCGAATCCGAGCAGTTTCGCCTTCTCCTGGCGCAGGCGCAGCACCTCGATTACCAGAAGTGCATTGTCATTTTCGTTGCCGTTATGTCCGCGGGTGGTGTAGGCCTCATTGTAGGCCTTGCGCAATTCGCGGTCCTCGGTGGTGGTCATCTTTTCGGGATAGGCGCTCACGCTGAAGCCGAACTTCTCCTTGAAGGCATTGCTCTCGGCGAGGATGTTGTTGCCTATCTTCTGCGTCTTTGCGGCTATCTCGGCGTTGATCTCGCGAAGGCGCGCCTGCTTCTCCTCCGGAAGGCCTATTCCCTCGCGCTCGAAACTCTCGTAGTGCTTCTTCAGCACCATCTGCTGTTCGCGGGTGAGTGCGCTCTGGTCGCCGTTGTAAATGGCGGCGATGCGCTCATAGAGGGCCTTGTTGAAGGAGATGTTGGCCTCGTGGTCGCTGAACAGGGGGATGGATTCCTCCACCACCGCGTCGAGGGCGTCGCTGCGGTCGGTTTCGGCCACATTGTAAAGCACTCCCTCAACCTTGGAAAGGATGCTGCCGGACAGTTCGAGGGGCAGTATGGTGTTCTCGAAGGTGGGGGCTTCAGGGTTGGAGGTGATGGTCTCTATCTCCGCATCCTGCTGTTCGATGCCGGCCTTGACGGCGGGGATGTAGTCGGATATTTTTATCTTGTCGAAAGGAGGGATTCCGTAGGGGGTGTCCCATTCGGTGAGGAAGGGATTGGTTCGGTTGCAGGATGACATCATAGCTATTATAGCCAGTGAGGCGCAATAAAACACTCTTTTCATGACTTTCTAAAGTTTCTTGACCGAAGGATTCTTGTCGTCGGTGGGAGAAGTGATAAGCGAAAGCTGGGCGCTGCCGTCGTAGATGGTCAGGATTCCGGTAATCGCGATATTGGATCCGCCGAGTATTGCGGAATCGATCTCATCGTCCGCGAATTTGGCGTAACCGCTGGTACGCACCTGCACCTGCGTGCCGCCATAATTGAAGTAATGGGACACATAGTTGGCGGTGGCGTACTTGATCATAAGATCCTTGAAGGTCATGTTGGCGTCGGCGTCGCCGAAAGCTTCCAGTACACTCTCGGGGATAAGCGAAGGGGTGTATCCCTGCTTGTCGAAATCCGTCTTCACCGATGCGCCCGGCTGCACTCCGTTGGCCGCCGCGGCGGATGCCGACGTCTTGTAGTCTATGGGCCTGGTGGTGATGGGGCCGTATTTCGTGCTTCCGCTTCCGACTACGCCCTTGTCGAACTTCCCGGCCTTGATATAGTCGATGTACTTGGACTTGCTCATTGCCCAGGTGGTAATCCCCCAGGTGTAGTCGAAGCCCGCCACGCGGTTGTTTGCAGACTGGGGCGACGACAGGAAAAGACGGTTGTAGGGATTGTCCTTCTTGTGGTTAAGGATGCCGTGGGGATAAAGCAGCGCAAAGGTTTCGTCGGCATAGCTGAGGCCGCTCAGGGTTACATAGGTACCCCAGATGTCGCCGGTAAAGCCTTCGGTGAGGGCGGCCTTGAGCTGGGCCTCGGTAACTACTTTCGGAGATACCGGAGTATCGTATTCCCCGCGGAACACATGGCTGTCAATCACGGCCTGGATGTCGATGTAGGAAGTTTCGTATTCGTTGGATGCGGTGCTGTCGGGTTCGAGGCCGAGCTGGGGCATTCCGTTGTATTCGCCTATGCAGAGATCCCTGCAAAGCACATACACCCACTGTCCGAGCTTATAGTCGCTGTAGAGGGCGGATTTGCCGAGCTTGAGGTCGATTCCTCCGGTGGCGTCCTGCAGATATATCTCACGGTAGAGATTGCCTGTCCTGTCGTCGGAAACCACCTGGCCCCTGATCCAGATATTGTCCGTAATCACGTGGCCGGAAGTTATCTTCTTTTCGGCATCGGTCTTCTTGTTGTACTGCTGCTTGAGCTCCTTGATGGTGGCGAAGCTTCCGTTGAAGCCATACTTGGCGAGATCGCCTTCGGCCCAAATTTTCATGGCGGCGGGTTCATTGTCGCCGAAGGTGAACACAGGCTGCCACTCTTCTTTCAGACTCCGGCAGGAAACGAGGGCGGCGAGGGCCGCGATTGCAAAGAAAATCTTTTTCATAAGCTTAGAATCTGAAATAAATGTTCAACATGTAATTGGTTCCGGCCATGTAGAAGTACTTGGAATCGAAACGGTAGTACCTCGACTTGCTGACGGTGTTGTCGACCATGCGAGTCTGCTCATATCCTCCGGTCTTCACGTCCCTGTTGTTAAGCAGGTTCTTGACGTTGAACGAGAAGCCAAGCTGATATTTGTAGTGTATGAACCAGCTCTTGCCCACGCTCATGTTGAGCAGGAAGGCGGGATCGAACTTCTCCTGCGAGGTCATGTACTGCACTTCCACGTCGGTGGGAATGTTGTCCGGTCCGGCCACCGAGGAGGCGGTGCGGTACAGGGGGTTCATGTCGAGATAGCTCTCGCCGAAGTATTCCACGTCGGCGTCGATGAACCAGTAATTGTGGGTATAGGCGAGGCCGAGGCTGGCTGCAAGCTGCGGAGTTGAAGGCACATAGTGCTTGATGGTGGTGCCGTCGGAGAGCAGGGTGCTCTTCCAGTAAGGAACCGCCACGTTGTCGAGGACCTTCTCGGCGCTGTTGTCCACGGTCTGGGTGAGGGTGGGATTCGAGGTGTACTCATACCTGCCATACGCGAGCACTCCCTGCAGCGCGAGGTCAGGAACCACGTAGGTGGGAACCTTGAATCCGAGCTCAACGCCCATGTGGCGCTGGTCGATGCCGTTGATGGCGAAGTTGGAGAATGCGTTCTGGACGTCGTCGTAGGCGCTCATTATCTTGCTCTGGTCCTTGATGGTCGTGTAGTAGCCGGTGGCGCGGACATTGATGCCGTTGCCCGAATACTGCCAGTTGATGTCGGACGAGAAGGTCTTGATGGTCTTGAGGTCGTCCACGACGGAATTGCGGGTGCGGGGCGAGAGGAAGGCCTGGTTGAACTTGGGCGCATCGTTGAAGTAGCCCACGTTGGCGTAGACGCGCTGGTTCCCTCCTATTACGTAGTTGAGACCTACCTTTCCGGCATAGGTCAGGAATTTGTTCACCTTGCTCTTTCCGTAGGATGTCACCACGGAGCCGTCGCTCTCGAGGGTGGGTTCCACCGTCAAACCGTCCACCACCAGCTTGTTGCCATTGGCATCGAGTCCTGGGAAGAGGCCCTTGCGGACAAGGCCGTCGCGCCAGAATGACTCATAACCCACGCGGCCGCCCACATTGGCGCTGAGGTTGCCGAAAGTGAACTTTCCGTTCAGCCAGCCCTCGAAATTACGCACCTGCGCATAATAGTCGTAGCCGTATTTGTCTCCCTTCTGAAGCACCTGGGCGGAGCCGTTCTTCATATAATAGTCGAGGTCGTTCTGGAGCTTGTAGGGGGTTGCTGCGAAGTCCCGCTCGGCAAAGTTGTCGATGTCGATGAAGTAGTCGCCGCCAAGGAGGTCGGCCACTATCTTGTAGTATTCGGTGCGGTTGACACGCCCGTTGAGTCCTCCGGTAAGTGTCACCGCGTCGGAAGGACGGGCCTTGAAGGTGAGGGCGAGATTAAGGTCCTTCTGGTCGACATGGCGCTCTTCCTGCACATACTTCGACCTGTTCTTCCCCATGTCGTCGGTCTGGGCGCGGTTCACGTCATAGAAGCGGTCCCAGTCGATGTGGGTGATGGTCGGATAACTGTCGGCATGTGTCCAGACTTCATTCGCCCAGGCCCACTTGTAATAGTTCTCCCTGTTCATGTCGGGGTTGGGATCCAGGAAGTAACTGGGGAGATTGCGGTAATAGTCGGGACGGGGATCCTGCGCATCGTACCAGTCAAGGGCGGTGTAGCCGTTCTTGCCGAAACGGTAAAGTGCCGTGGCGTGGGCCTCGAACCTGTCAGAAGGGGTGAAGTCGTATTTCACGATGGCGACGGGCTCGTTGGTCTTGCGGACGCGGGCGTTGCGCACCCTTCCGTTCTGGTAGCCCCAGTTGGAGTTGTACATATTGTCGCCCATAAGGTCGTAAACCTCCTGGGTGGAAGCGTTCTGCGCTCCGCGCTGTCCGGGAGTGGCAAAGAATACGAATCCTATCTTGTGGGTGTCGTTGAACACCTTGTCGGCTGCGGCATAGTAAGCGAACGAACGGTAGTAGACGCCGTCTATCCAGTCGTTGCCGCCTAGGCGGGCGCTGACGTTGAATGCGAGGGCCCAGCCGTTGTCCATGGGGCCTGTGGCGTAGGAACCCATGAGGCGCAGGCGGTAGAGGGTGCTGTTCGTAAGCACGCTGCCGCGGAGGCCCTTGCGGACGTTGGTGGCGTTGCCGAAGATGTTGGTGACTCCGTTGTATCCGCCGAAGGCGAAATCGGACACCTCGCAGCCGTTGCTTGTCTCATTCGAGCGCATGGCTTCATTCAGGCCGCTCCAGAGGGAGAAGGGTGAATATCCGGTGATGGCATCGTTCATCTTCACTCCGGCGAGATACACGTCCTGGCTCTCGGAAGCATATCCGCGGGAACGGAAGCGCACGGAGCTGAAGTTGTAGCCGGCGATGTTGTTGAACACGTCGTTGGAGCCGAAGAGTATGGTGGGGTTGTCGTTGTAGCCGCTGTCGTCCATGTCGAACTGGGCGAAACTGTCGTCATCCACCTCCGCAACCCTCTGGATTCCGGTGAGGGAAAGGTTGAACATGTTCTTTACATAGCCATTGTTGACGGTCACCTGCACCTGGGTTTCCAGGAAATCCGGAGCCTCGATAACGAGGGTGTACATTCCGTCCTGGAGCTCGGGGATGAAGAAGGTACCGTCTTCGGCGGTGCTTGTCGTGGCGACCTCGCTTGCCCCCTGCATCAGCACCAGCCTGGCGTTCTCCACGGGCTGCCTGCCGTTGCGGTTGATTACCGTTCCCTTCACTCCGCCGGTGGGCTGGGCGCCCAGGGCGGCGCAGGCAAGGATGGCCGCGAATGCGAGTAGTATTCTTTTCATATTACTTCTTGATAACTATATACGTAGGATAATGGTCGGAGTAGCCGCCCACGAAGGCGCCGTTGCTGAAAGTACGGAAGGGCGTGCCTTTGTACTGCCCGCTCTGGTTGGTCATGAAAGGCTTGCTGAACACGCGGCCATAGTATTTCTTCTGCACGATGGGCTGAATCTGGAAGGTGCCTTTGGGGGCGTTCGCGATGGCATTGTTCACGAGGATGATGTCGTAGATATTGCCTTCCCCGCGATAGTACAGCGAGCTGTAGCCGGCCTTGAGCATGCTGAGGAAAGGCGAGAAGAAGTCCTCGTTCCCCACTTCCTTTATATTCTCCTTGCCGTGCATGAACTCGGTCATGCTCCTGTCGGTAGGATTGTCGTTCATATCTCCCATCACCACTATCTTGATGCCGGGGAACTCCTGCTGGAGCTCCATGGCGCGCTTGTAGATGATTTCGGCTCCGCGGGGACGGAGGTCTGCGCCCTTGCCGCCCAGACGCGAAGGAAGATGGGCCACGAAAAAGGCGAACATCTCGCCCTCGATTGTGCCGCGCACCATCAACACGTCGCGGGTGCGGAACCTGTTCTTCTCCTCGGCGGTCCATTCGCTCCAGTCAATCGAGGAAGGCTCGAAGGTGAAGGGAATGCTCTCGCTGCATATTACCTTTAAAATTTCGGGCCTGTAGAGCAGGGCCACGTCGACGCCGCGGTTGTCGGGGCCGTCGTAATGCACTATCTGATAGTTGGCGTCCGCGATTTCAGGCTGGCTGACAAGGTCTTCCAGCACATGGCGGTTCTCTATCTCGCTCACTCCGAGCACAGCATGCCAGCACTTGTTGTCCTCGGCCATGGCCCTGATTACGGTAGCCATGTTGTGCTGCTTCTTCAGGTACTTCGCTTCAGTCCATTCGTTCTGGCCGTCGGGAAGGAACTGGTAATCGTTCTTGCCGGGATCGTGCTCGGTGTCGAAGAGATTCTCAAGGTTGTAGAATCCGACCACATAGCCGGCGTGCTTCTTCTGGGCGCTGCATCCGAACTGCGCGCTGATAAGAAGGACGATGCTGATTGCATAAATTATTCTCTTCATCTTTGATTGGTGTTGTTATTTCCAGAATTTGTTCACTTCTCCCTCAATTTTGGCCGCCGTGTCAGCGCCGACGACATCGGGAAGGTTGACGAAGAAGTCGATTCCCGTCTTCTTTTCGAGGTCGGAGACGGACATCATGTAGTCGCCGTACCAGCCTCCGGAAATCGAGGCGTCGTGCGGGAGGTAGAAGCCGACCGCGAGATAGCCCTTGGTTGCGACCGCGTCCGGAGTGAGGATGTTGCCTTTGTTATCCGTCATGGAATGGAACAGCAGCGCCTTGAAATAAGCCGATGGCACAGTGACGCTGAAGCCGGAATTCGACGAAGTCTTGGTGGTGGAACCCGTAAGAACGCATCCCGTCACCACATAGGTCGTATCGGACTTGCCCGCCCAACTGCGGACCGCTCCTTCGAGCTTTGCCCATATATTTCCGTTGAAACTGCCGTCCTGGGGAGTCATGTTTGTAGGATAACAGGTGGATGATACCGCATCCTGGCTGGTCTGCCTGTCAGCCCTCGGCATCTGATGCCCGCGGTTCCAGTTGTTCCTGCCATCAAAACCCAGGCCGCCATAGGAACGCATGGTAATGTCCGGCTGGATGTTGCTGGGAAGGCAGGGGTCAAAACCCCAGACATATTCGTAGCTGCCGTTCCCTGAAAGGCTCTTGTTCAACGGATATGCAACCCAGAATGAAAGGTGTTCATCGTAGCACCATTCGCAGGAATAGTTCCTAACGCCGCTGCGGGCCTCGCTTATGTAGGCTTTCCCTGTCATGTCGTGCACCAGCACGTCGCAGCCGTCGTCCGCCCTGGTGGCGGGAAGTTCCAGCCAGCCGGGATTGAATACATCGTAGCCGTAATGCCCTGAAGGAGAGGGCGGAACCACGCCGGAGGACTTTCCCTTCTGAAATACGCTTGCAGAGACGCCTATACCATTGTAAGGCTTGAGGGTGAGCGTAACCTTCCTGTCTTCCTCAGAATCATTCGCGCTGAAACGCAGACGCACATCGGCCTTGTCGTCGGTTCCGGAGGCCGGATCGATGGTGGCCCACTCCTCCGTGCCGGAAGGGTAGCTGAGTTCTATGGTCCACTTGCCAGGGCATTTGACCTCGACGAAAATGTTGCCGTCGGCGGCATCCAGTTCCGTCCTTCGCGGAGTGATGCTTGCATCGGTCACGAACTGTTCCTTCTCGGTCTGTCCGCAGGATACCGGCAGGCATGCGAGAAGAACGAAGGGCAAAGCCGCAAGAATCTGTCTGTAACGCATTTTGATTCTGTTTGATACCCGAAAGGGTGCTCGGGGTATTGAGATGCCGGGCAGCCCTTTCAGATATGGTTTTTATAAAGTTATTTTACCGTAACGGTGACTTTGGTAATTCTTGCCTGGCCGTTGGTGGCAGATCCGCTGTTTTTGACTGTGTAAGATTGAGCAGTGGTCTCCGTTCCGGATTCGATTGACGAACCGTCCGAAGCATTCGCAAGAACACCGGTATTGCTGATATTATATTCTATCTTGGCTGATACGAACGTCATTCCTTCAGCAACCGACAGGTTCAAAACAGGGTTTTCCGACTGATAGAACCTCCAGTCTTCGCCGTTGGAATAATACTTGCCGGAATTACCTCCACCGCTTGCCAGGTTAAGAGTTACTCCATCCTTCTCTACGGACGTGTATTTTGTACCATTCGTCCAATTATTGTCACTTGCATAATCCTTAATCGAGATAACCACTTCGGAAGTTCCTGCAGCGGCGGCCTTGGCCTGGGTGATTGTCACCTCGAAACTCTTGGTTGCGACATCGGCAGTAGTGCTGACTGTAACCTTGTAGGTCTTGGCGTTTTCGGTGTCGGTATTGGCTGCGAAACTCACGGTGACTGCACCCTTGCCTTCGCCGGAAGCGGGAGAGACGGTGACATCATCGCCCGAAGCGGTCCAGGCGACGTTTCCGGTAACGTTGATGGTGGCGGTGGTTGCCGATGCACCTACGCTGATTTCGGTCTTTTCAACTCCGAAGGCGGCATTCTGCTCGATGGATGTCTTGCCGTTGATAGAGTAAATGTAGGCGTTCTTGCTGGAAGTTTCATAGGTGCCGCTATAGCATGTCACCTTTCCGCAGAGTACGACCTCGTCGCCGACCGCAACCTGTGCATCTCCGTCTTCCCATGCCCTGTTGCCCAGATAATACACGCTGTATGCTGTAAACTGGGTGGCAGTGGCGGAACCATCATCGGAGATGTTGAAGATAGCGGTACCATGTTCCACGTCGAAGGTGCTCCTGATTGAAGAAATCTTGCCCTTGACATAGACGTCGTCGGTGCTTTCCTTGTCGCCATTAGCCTTGACATATGCCACGGCACCGTCGGCATTGAAAGGATCGGCCAGAGTGCCGCTGCCCTTGGCCTCTCCGCCACCCTGGCCTTCAGTGAAGGAAAGGATGTATGCGTTCACGACTTCATGCTGGGACTTTGCGGAATAGTAGTCATACTGCCCTGCAAGGACTACAGTGCCCCCGTTGGAGATCTTCGAGGACCACTCATCTTTGTTTGCCACGCTGTAAACATATATACTGCCGGAATTGTCGGTAATGTCCATGCTGCAGTAGGTGGGATTGAATCCGGTGACTACGCCGGTAAGTTTGTAGTAGGTGGTCTTATCTGCGGCGGTGATGAATTCGGCCACGGTCTTTGCAGGAGCGTTGCTGTAATCCACCGTTTCGCCTCCTCCGTCAGTCACGCCATTGAGCGAATAAAGGAAAGCCGTTCCCTGGGATGTTTCGGGGGTGTTGCCTTTGTAGTTGACTACCTTGCCGCAGATGATGACATCATCGCCGAGAACTATATCGGTATCGCCTTTCTGGAAAGTCTTGTTTCCAAGATATCTGACCCTGTAGCATTCAAACTGGTTAACGGCAGTACCGTCGTCGGAAATGAAGAAGGTGGCATTTCCGTAGGTCCCTGTATTGGAGAAGTATTGCTCGACACCGGCATTGTCTACGGCGACTTCGGAAACCTTTCCTTTCACGTAAACGACATCGGGACTTGTAACATCAGCTCCGAGGGTACCCAGATATTCGATGACACCCGCAACGGTATAAGGGTCGTCGACGGTACCGCTTCCCATCTTGAGCTCGCCCTGCTCACCTTTCTGGTTGACTGTAAGGGTGGCCTTGGCGAAACCTATGGTGAACTGCAGCTCGGCCACGCGGTCGTTGCCCTTGTTCTCATCGACCGAGACTGTCACGGTCTGCTCTTTTGTAGATGCAGAACCGTTCTTTTTGTCAACTGCGGCCCATTCGGGGAGGGATGACTCCACAAGGGTCCAGTCACGGGTGGCGATGAGTGCCACGCTCTTCGAATCGCTTCCCGCCTCAAACGAGAGTTCTGTGGGATTTAATGATATGGCGGCTGCACCGAGATCTTCTTCCTTCTGTTCGCAGGCCGTAAGCGCCAAAGCGGCAGTCGCCGCAATAGCAAGAATCGCTTTGAATTTCATAGAATGGTTATTACTTGTTAAAATTATTCGCAAAAGTTTTCAAAGATAGTTATTCCTTCGGAATAAAGCAAAAACTCAGTTCAGAACTATAGTCTGCATCCAGTCGCGGAGCACCCCTTTGTATCCCTTCTGCGAATCCGCTATCAGCACGAGCACCCTGCGCCCGTCGGGAAGGACAGGTCCGAGGCACATTCCTTCATAATTGGCGAAGGAAAGATCCACCGCGTAGGTCTTGAAATCCAGCAGGAGATGCTTTTTAAGCACGCTGCCCTTTTTGGCCGATGACGGGTCCACCCTGTAGAGTTTGCAGCGGACGCCCGCGCCTGCGGCTTCGGTGACCGATGTGCCGGGGATGTTGGCCTCGCGCTCAAGCACGAGCAGGGATCCGTCTTCCATGGCGCATATCTCGCTCACGCCGAAAACGTAAATGGCGCCCTTGTCCTTCACTGCAGGGATGTCGAGCCTGTAGTTCCAGTTTCCGTCGGGCCTCAGCGAAGGGGAATATCTCTGGATGCGGAGGTCGCCGTCAGAGGCATTTTCCGGCATGGTCCAGACCTCTCCGGTTGCGGCGTTGCAGCTCAGGGATTCCAGGCCGGCATTGCCGTTCACAGGGAAGAACTTCTTGGTTTTGAGAGACTTGCCCGTAGCGCGGCCGTCAGTGGTGAACTCCAGTATCTCGTTTGTCGCCTCGCGGGTCATGAGCACGGTGCCGCGACGGGGGTCGTACGCGATTCCTTCCCCGTCGATGGCTTTAGCTCCGGTGGATGCACGCACGAAGCCGTCGTCGCGAAGGGCGGTTATCTGTCCGTCGGCATCAAAAGTGAGGTGCACTTTCCGGAATCCTTCGGTGTCGGACTTGTCGTCTATCAGCAGGAAATCGCCTTCGAGCCCGCTGACGGAAAGGGCGGTGATGCCGCTGTAGTTGGCGGCGGGAAGATTCAGGAAGAACTTCCGGGGGTTCCAGGCGGAGATGAATTTCCTGTCGGTTCCGGCGGGAAGATCCATGTCTGCGGGAGTCCGTCCATTCAGCCCCGCGGCTTCCTTCGCCTGTGAGAGGACTCCGTCCAAATCTCCTTCGGCAAGGGCGTCAAGGGCCCTGCCCAGCATACGCACCGAAGCGGTATCCTCCTGTGTGGCCGCCTGCGCGGAGATAAAACCTTTCAGCAGTTTCGCCACGCCCTCGAGCGTCGTGCTGTTCTGCGCCCCCGCCTGCCACGTGCAGGCCATCATCAGGGCAATTATTGCGAATCGTTTCATTGATACAATAATACGATTTTGTTTTCAATAAAACAAAAAGCGCGGCCGTGAGGGTCGCGCTTCATTCGGATTATGTCGCAGAATTACTCTGAGGCTGTAGTAAAGTGAGCGGCTTCCCAGATACCAACCTGGAGATTGGCATTGTAACGGGTAGGCCAGCAAACGAGATTTCCGGCAGTGTCAGCGGCGATTTCAATAGTATTCTTCACCTGTGCATAGCCTGCAATGGTACTTTCACCCTGCTTCACGGTAGTGTTGCGGTTTGAAGTGGTAAGGGCGGGATTGAGGGTGACACCCTTAAGCTGTACCTTGCAGTTCTGATAACGCAGATATCCGCCAAGAAGCTCGTCAATGGTAAGTACGGTAGCGGCAGGAGCCTCGCCGTCGGTAACGGTAGCAGAAGCTACATTAAGGTCGGTAAGCTCGGCATAACTATTATAAAGCTTTACTTTACCGGTAACGGTGCCGCTGATCTTCTGACCGACGGTGAGTCCATGGCCGTTCTTGTAAAGCTGGATACCGCCGGTAGCATCTTCGATGAATGCATTTCCGCCGTTGACGTAACTTACTACAGCGTCAGTGAATTCTCCGGACCACTCCGCCTCGGCAGCGGCGGCAAAGTTGTTGATTTCGGCGATGTTCTTTACCGACAGGGCCTCATCCACAACCTTGACGTTCTTGATCTCCCATGTAGCATAATGTGCGGTGCTGGACTTATAGACGAATTTGAGTTTTACGAGATTGTCCGTAAAGTTTACAAGGCTGATCGACCCGGAAGGAACATAAGTCCAACTCTTTCCATCGGAATAGTTGGGAATCAGGACCTCGGTCCAGTTCTCGCCATTGTCCTTGGACACATAGAGTTTGAGTTCCTCGTAAACACTGCCTGCATAACGGGAAACATGTTCGAAGCTAAGTACAGGGGACTTGGCTCCGGTAAGGTCGATGTTCGGGCTCACAAGTTCAGCCTCACTGTCGGCAGCCTTGGTAGCCTTGGCAATCATACCATACTGGGCGCTGTTGGTCCAGATACTGGCAACGCCTTCCACGGCAACGATATCGGTAGCTTCCCAAGCGCCGAATCCACTGGTAAGGGGATCCTCATAAGGCAGGGGATAAGCTGCAAGGCCTGAAGCCTGGGTGACGGTAATAGTCATCTCGGTCTTGTCTTTTCCCTTTGCGGAAGTAAGGGTGATGACGCCCTTTCGGGTATCTTCGGTATTGGCCGCTGCGTGAATCTTTACGATAGTGGTATCGGCATCGTGGGTGACGCTGGTGACATTGAGCCAGCTTGCATCGGAAGAAATGTCGAGATTGTCTCCGGAATACTGCACCTTTGCGGTCACGGTGCTTTCTTCCTTGGGAACGTTGAATTCGAGATTGTCAACCTTGATGAGGGACTTCTCAATCTTGATGATGCTTACGTCGACGAGTTCGACGGTGCCGTTGTAAACGGTCTTGGGGCCCTCGACGGTAACCTTGTCGCCGACCTCGATTCCGAATCCATCCCAACCGCCTTCAGCATCCTTGGGATACTGGCTCTTGGCGTTGAAAGTTCCGTAAATGTAGAGGTTGTCTTCGGAAGTGCCGTCATTCATGTACCAGTTGCCATAGGAAGTGTTGGCAATGCTTACCACTGTACCGGTGACACGGTAGGTCTTGCCCTCATCGCCTTCGAGAACCTCGGCGACGGTGGAAGGCTTGACCTCCACTCCGACGGGAGCAACCTGGTTGACCTTTACGATCTTGACCTTGCTGCCCATCTCGATATTAAGCTCAGTGCTGCGGGCTGCTGTAGAAGCGCTTACGGCAGTGAGAGTGACAGTTACATCCTGTCCGGCGGCTCCGGAAGCGGGGCTTACGGTAACCCAGTCGGCCTTTTCGTCCGCAATGGCGGCGGTCCAGGCCTCATCTCCCTTCACCTTGATGGTGACGGTGGAGCCTTCTTCAGCGGCGATGGAAACATAGTCGTTGTCCACCTCCAGGCCGGAGAGCTTGGAAACAGGTTCTTCCTGGGTGCAGCCAACCAGCATTGCAGCGGCTGCAGCGAGTGAAGCAATAATATATTTAAGTTTCATATCGAACCTGAATTATTAGTTAAACATATACTTGACACCAATCTGCATGTACCAGCAGTTTGCGAGAGTATGGGTGAAATCCCAGGTGCTTACGCCCTTGCCAACCTGCGAGGAGAACACGGGAACTCCGTCGGGATCGGTACGCTCATATTTGAGAATCTTGGCGTTTCCGTTGGAATCGTGGGGAACATCGGTATTCCAGCTCTTGCTGACGCCCCACTGCGAGTTGAAGAGGTTGCCGGCGTTCTGCACGTCGAGGCTCAACTGCAGGGTGTTCTTCACGTTGCCGACCTTCACGATGAAGTCGTGGGCATAACGGAAGTCGAACACGTGGCGGAAAGGCTGCGAAACCGCATAAGCTTCGGCATACTGTCCCTTGTGGCTGCTCATGTACTTATCCTGCTCCAGGAACTCCCAGAAGCTGTCGGCATCGGCGTCGCTTACGAAACGCATCTCACTGCGGTCGGCAGGGATGTAAATAAGGTCGTAGGCATAGCCGTCGCCGTTCATGTCGTTGGAGTAGATGTAGCTGTTGCCGGAATAACGGAGGCCTTCATAGAGGAGGCTCCAGTGGTTGTGGGCCTTGTCGGTGTAGCTGACGGAAGCCATCAGACGGTCGGGAAGGTTGTAGCTGGAGTTGTGCAGCATGTTGAAGTTAGGACCGTCCACGGAAGGGATGTACTGCCATGCGGCAGCTGCGTTGGAACCGGGCATACCGGTGATTTCCTTGCTGACGGTATGGGTATATGCAGCGGTGAAGTCCAGGCCCTTCACGGGTTCGGCGTTCACGGAAATCGTCGCGACGGAGCCATAACCCTTGTTGGTATTGGTAAGCACGAAGGCGTTCGTCTTGGTGTACCTGTAGTTGGAAGGATAGATGTGCCTGTTGTCAGCACCGTTGAAGGTAGGCCATCCGGCATTGTCCGAATTGATGTTGTAGTTGTCGAGCATCACGCCGTTGATGGTCTTGTTGTAGATGTATTCGCCCGTAACGGTGAGAGGGAAGCCGACAGGAAGAGTCCAGTCGAATGCGATGGAAGATTTCCAGACCTGAGGCATCTTGAAGTTGCGGTCCACGCCGGCGATTTCGGAGGGAGCGGGTGCGGATTCAGGAGTGATGGTCTTGGGATACTTGTCGGCGTCGATCTTGTTGAGGGCGTCGAGAATCTCCCAACGGTCGGTAATCATCTTTCCGCCGGGCATCATGGCCGCAAGTGTTGCAGCGTCGGTAATCTTGGTGGCGCGGCCCTTCACGATACCTGCATTGGTAGGCATGTTGGTGAAGAACACCAGAGGAATACGGCCTGCGAAGAGACCGGTACCTCCGCGGAGCTTGAAGGTCTTGTCGCCGAACACATCATAGCTGAAACCGATACGGGGGCTGATCTGGATGTTGGTCTTGGGCCACAATCCGGTGTCTACATTGCGTCCGCCGTAGTCAATCGCCAGGGCGGCGTTGTTGGTCATAACGTCGCTGGGATCGAAGGAAAGGTTGTCGAGACGCAAGCCGTAGGTGAGCTTCAATTTGTCATTTACATTCCACTCGTCCTGGCCATAGAGTCCGAACTGGTAGAAGTGCACCCTTGCAGCAGGGACTTCTTCACCGTCGAATCCCCAGTCGAAAGCCATTTCGATAGGAGCTTTTCCGGCATAGAAATCGCTCAGGCTGGCAAAACGATAGGAACCGGTACCATTGCGCATGTAAGCGTTGAGTGCCATCTGCGACTCGAAGCTGACGCCGAAGGTAACCTTGTGGTCGCCCTTGTACAGGGTAACGTCATCCTTGACCGTCAGCGTGGTGTTCTGCACGTTGTTGCGATAGGTGAACAGCTCATATCCGAGGTCCATGTAAGGCTCGTTTGCATGATCCTCCCCGAGGTCGCCTGCGAAAATCTCGACGAAGGGGAAGAAGTCGGAATCCGAACCGCGGACGTCCTGGATGTTGGAGTAGGTGACGAGCAGCTGGTTCGAGAGGTTGTCGGTAAGACGGCTGTTGAGGTCGGCGGAGTAGGTGTAGATCTTGTTCATCTGATTGTACATCGTGTTGCTGAAGAGCAGACCGTACTTGCTGACCATGTCATAAGTCATGCTTGAACCGAAGTCCGAACGGGAAGTGGAAGGAGTCCTCCAGGAGTTGGAGTTGGTGTAGTTGTAACGGAGGGCGAGATGATTGTTGCGGTTGATGTTCCAGTCGATACGGCCGAGGAACTTCACATTGCTCTGGTCCTTGTTGTAGTTGTCGTAAGATCCTGCGTCGTAGTTGTAGGTATTCTTGAGGAAATTGAGCATCTGCTCGGCCTCGGAGGTCTTGACGCGGGTAATCATCCTGTCTTCATCGGCTACGCCGTCGGCCGAAGTACGCCAGGTGTTGACTTCGGTAGGATTCGGGATATACTCGGCATTCACGAAGAAGAACAGCTTGTTCTTGATGATGGGTCCGCCGAGGGTGAATCCGTAAGTGGTTTCACGGTCCCTGCTGCGCTCGAGGTCGACTCCGTCGACACGGCTGCCGTGCAGGTTCTCGTTCTGGTGGTAGATGTATGCCGATCCCTTGAAAGTGTTGGTACCGGACTTGGTGATGGCGTTCATTCCACCGCCGATAAAGTTGGTCTGGCGCACGTCGTAAGGGGAAACGACCACCTGTACTTCTTCGATTGCATCGATGGATATAGGGTTGCCGCCGCCGGGGAGTGCGGTAGAGAGACCGAAGTTATTGTTGAAGTTTGCACCGTCAACAGTGAAGTTGGAGCTGCGGCCCGAGCTTCCGGAGAAGTTCATTCCGTTTCCTCCGAAAGGCGAGAGCTTTGCCACGTCGGACATGCTTCTGCTCACGGTAGGGAGCTCTGTCAGCTGCTTCGAGTTGATGTTGGTGGAGGCACCTGTCTTCTCGGTGGATGCGAACTTGGAGGTCGGGCTTGCGGTGACTACGACTTCCTGCAGCATCTGGGCGTCATCCTTCAGGGTGGCGTTGAGATTGAAAATCTCACCGAGCTGGAGGGTTACGTCGGTATACCTGACAGTGGCATAGCCGAGCATACTTACCTCGACGGTGTAAGGTCCGCCGGTACGCATACCCTGGATAGTGTAGCGGCCGTCAAGGTTGGTCACTACCCCATAGGTGGTTCCGGAAGGAACGTGGGTGGCAAGCACCGCCACACCGGGAACAGGCATGCCGGTCTCGTCAACGACGCGGCCGCCAAGGGATGAAGTCGTGACCTGCGCAAAGGCGGACACGGCAAACACTGCCGCTAAAACACTTAACGACAGACTTTTAAAAATGTTTTTCATAAAAGTGTTTATATGAATAAATTTTTCTCGGCACAAAGATAATATGAATTATCATTCAAAAAATAAAAAGTTATCAACAAAGTTGATGTTTATTTAGTAACTTTGCCGGCGGAAAGGGGAAAGATTTGACTGATTGCAACCCCTGTAATTTAAAAAATGCTAAAATGAACTATCTCTTTACGTCCGAGAGTGTCTCGGAAGGGCATCCCGACAAGGTTGCCGACCAGATTTCAGATTCAATTCTCGATGAGTTCCTCCGCCAGGATCCGGAGGCGAAAGTCGCGTGCGAGACCTTCTGCACCTCAGGGCTCGTGATTGTAGGAGGAGAGGTGCTTTCCAGCGCCTACGTCGACATCGACAAAGTGGCCCGCGAAACCATAGCACGCATTGGCTACACCAAGGCGGAATACGGATTTGACGCATCTTCCTGCGGTATCATCTCCACCATCCACGAGCAGAGCGCCGACATCAACAGGGGCGTGGTCCGCGGCGACGAAATGGCCCAGGGCGCAGGCGACCAGGGGATGATGTTCGGCTATGCCTGCAAGAACACCCCCGACTATATGCCGCTGGCCCTGTACCTGTCGCACAGGCTGCTGCAGGTGCTTGCTGATATACGGCACAGCCAGGCCGTAAGTGCTGCAGAGGGCCTTTCTGACGGAGCCGGCTGCGGTGAGATGGATTATCTCCGCCCCGACGCCAAGGCCCAGTTCACCGTGGAATTCGACGGCGACACCAACCGTCCAGTCCGCGTCCACACCATAGTCCTCAGCACCCAGCACGATGAATTCGACACCGACGAAGCCATGCACGATCGCATCGAACGCGATGTCCGCGAGATCGTCCTCCCCCGCTTCATCGCATCGCTCCCCGCGGAAATCGCCGCCCTCTTCGACGACGACTACATCCTCCTCGTCAACCCCACCGGAAAATTCGTCATAGGAGGCCCCGCAGGCGACACCGGACTCACAGGGCGCAAGATAATCGTGGACACCTACGGCGGACGCGGAGCACACGGCGGCGGCGCATTCTCCGGTAAAGACCCTTCGAAGGTCGACCGCAGCGCCACCTATGCCGCACGCTATCTTGCCAAGAACCTCGTAGCGGCAGGAGCGGCAGAAGAAGCCCTCGTGCAGATTGCCTACGCCATCGGAGTGGCCGAACCCGTCAGCCTCTATGTGAACACCTACGGCACCGGAGTGATGCCCGACGCGGAAATCGCAGCCAAACTCCGCGGACTCTTCGACCTGCGCCCCGCCGCCATAATCAAGCGCTTCGGGCTCAAGAACCCCATCTACGCCCCCACGGCCGCATACGGGCATTTCGGGCGCGAACCTTACGTGAAAGACGGCATTCAGTTCTTCGGCTGGGAGAAACTCGACTCGGTGGACCTGCTCCGCAAGACTTTCGGGCTGTAGCTTTTCGGCTATTTTCCACGGCCTTTGGCTCAATGAAGGTGGCGACTCTTTTTTACGGTAAAGAATTATGAAAGCGGCTTTTCTGCTGATGGCTTCGGCTGCGATTGCGGCCAACGTGTACGTGTTCTGGAGAATCTGGACTACCGTGCCGGGAGGCATCGCTGCAAAGTGCTGCGTATGTGCGCTTTACGCCCTTTGGGAAGCATCCTTCTTCCTCGCGCGCAGACATCTTGGGAGCCTTCCTGTCAGGGCCGCCACTCCCCTCTACGAAATCAGCAACACCTGGATAATCGCCTTCCTCTACATACTGCTCGCGTTCCTCATTATTGACATCGCGGGGCTGATATATCCGTCTGCCAAAGGCCTGTTGCACAACAGCCTGGCAGGAACCGTCTTTGTAACCTGCGCCGTCGCCCTGGTTCTATTCTGCGGAAACCGGCATTATCACCATAAGTATCGGGAGGAGATGACGATGGAGGCTTCGGGGGCGGCGGCTTCGAGGGCGGTGGCTTTAGGGGCTTCGGGGGCGGCGGGCGTGCGCATAGTTCTCGCCAGCGACCTCCACCTCGGCTACCACAACAGGCGCGACGAACTTGCCCGCTGGATCGACCTCATCAACGCCGAGAATCCCGACCTCGTCCTATTTGGCGGCGACATTATTGACATCTCCGTAAAGCCTTTAATAGAAGGAAATTACGCTGAGGAATTCCACCGCCTTAAAGCTCCGGCGTTCGCCGTATTGGGCAACCATGAATTCTACAGCGGCAACAAGCGCGCAGAGCAATTCTACCGCGACGCCGGAATCACCCTGCTGCGCGACTCGGTGGCCCTCGTCGACGGCATCGCCATAATCGGCCGCGACGACCGCACCAACGCTGACCGCCTCCCCCTCAGCGAAATACTTGCCAGGTACGGAATTGGTACAGAGGAACTTGCTGCCGAAGGGCCTGACGGGGCAAAGCCATTCACCATACTCCTGGACCATCAACCCACAAATCTGGAAGATGCGGAACGCTGCGGCATCGACTTCCAATTCAGCGGCCACACCCACCGCGGGCAAGTCTGGCCCGTATCATGGGTTACCGACGCCATCTTCGAAAAATCCTGGGGGCAGCACCGTCGCGGCAACACCCGCTACTACGTCAGTTCCGGCCTCGGCATCTGGGGCGCGAAAGTCCGTATCGGCACCCGGTCCGAATACCTCGTCCTCAAGCTGCAAAGGTAAAAACGGCAAAAATCTTTACGGAAGGATGGAGTCCAGCGCGGCGAGGGCGGCGGGGGTGGTTGCCCAGGAAGTGGCGAAGCGGGTGACGAATTTATCTTCCGGCAGGCGATCCCAGATTTCGAAGGCGACTTTGCCGTCGAGGGCGGCGAGCTGGCCGGCGGTTAGGATGGGAAACTGCTGATTTGTAGGGGAATCCAGATAAAACGGTATTCCGTGGGCGGTGAAAATCGCTTTCAGCTGCATAGCCATTTCGATGGCGTGGCGGCTTATCTCCATGTAGAGACCGTCGGTGAAGAGAGTGTCGAACTGCAGCCCCGGCAGACGCCCTTTAGCCATGAGAGCGCCGTGCATCTTGATATGGGTGAAGAAGTGTTCGGGTGCGTTTCCGCGGGGGAAGACGACTGCTTCGCCGCAGAGGGCACCGACTTTGGTTCCGCCGATATAGAATACATCGCAGAGTCGGGCGAGGTCTTCAAGGGAGATGTCGGCGGCAGGGCTTGCGAGGCCGTAGCCGAGGCGGGCGCCGTCGATGTAGAGGGGGATGTCGAAGTCTTTGCAGACGGAATGGATCTCAGTAAGTTCCGAGCGGGAGTAGATGGTGCCGTATTCGGTCGGGAATGAGATGTATACCATGCCGGGGCGAACCATGTGGGGCCAGGTTTCGTCGGCGTAGAAGCCCTCCAGATAAGCGCGAAGGTCGGCCGTACGAATTTTGCCGTCACGGCAGGCGGAATTTTCCGGCAGCGTCAGGACCTTGTGGCCGCTGAATTCTATTGCACCGGCTTCGTGCACGGCGATGTGGCCGGTGGCGGCGGCAATCACGCCCTCGAAGGGACGCAGCAGGCCGTCTATTACGGTGCAGTTGGTCTGGGTGCCGCCGGTAAGGAAAAAGATATCTGCGGAGGGGCAGCCCGTAGCTTCGCGGATACGGGATTTTGCGGATGCGGTAAAGGAGTCCTCCCCATAGCCCGGCTCCTGAATGAGATTCGTCTCGGCGAGACGCTCCAGGATACGGGGATGGGCACCCTCAATGTAGTCGCAGGTAAACGAATACATCTTACTTCAGCAGCTCAAGGGCCGCATCGTAGTCGCTTTCATTCACCTTTACCTCGATGGCGCTTGCAAAACCGAGGGCGACGAAAGAAGAATCGGCTCCGAAAACGTCTGCGGGGATGCCGTTGTCGCGGAGCATGGTGGCCGTAATCTCAGCCTGGAGCCTGTCGTTGAAGGTGGCAACGGTCACGAATTTCTGGGTATCATTTTCCATAAGGCATGAAAATTAAAAAACAGACCTCAGTAAGTCAAGGTCTGTTTAGTGGAGAATAGGGGATTCGGACCCCTGACCTCTTGCATGCCATGCAAGCGCTCTACCAGCTGAGCTAATCCCCCAGTGGGACTGCAAAGATAAAAAGAAATTTTCAAAATCAAAATATCTTTATGTCGTAATAACTCGCGCCATAGCCAGCCCAATAGCCCACGGCGCCCTCCAGGCCTCCCGACATGTCGGACTCGAACTCGTACATCACAAAAGCGTTGTTCAGCTGCATCACATCGAAGTTTTCCCAGAAAAGATAAGTCTGCCTGCTGCAGGTGCAGAACTTCACCGACACTTCATCTCCCTCCTTGAAATTGAACGAGAAAGCCTTCAGCCCGAAACGCACGGCCCCCACAAGCTGAATCTCGGAGTAACCGTCCAGCACTTCGTCGCTCAGATGTGCGAGGTAGGAATACTGATATTTCCTGTCGACGCCTTTGGTTTTTGTGAAAAAGGTGTAGAAGTCACCCTTCTGCGGCGGGTCGGTAAATCCGCATGTGATGCAGAAAAGGGAGTCGTCCAGCCTGCGGGCATATATGGTATCCAGCGGGACGGGCTCGGGAATGACGGTGGTACCGGTGGCATGAAAATCCTTGTAATCCGCAGTAACAGTGTAAGTCCTGCCCGGAACGCCCTTCATCCTGGAAGTAGTGAAAACGTACGGAGGCGTGTAGCGCTCGTCCATCATCCCCGTAAGCGTAACCTCCTCATATCCGTCGCTCACCGTCACCTTCCCCCAACGCGCGATGCTCTCAACCAGGTCCTCTTCGGAGATATCCCCTATCCGCACCGGGATGCTCTCGGACAGCAGCACCACGGGATACCCTCCGCTGTCTATCCAGCCCTCCAGCACGAGGCAGGACTCCGGAACGGCGTCCTCATAACCGTTGCAGGCAGCAACGGCCGCACAAAGCATCAGTATACAGACTATCTTTTTCATCAGAATTTATGGAAATATGCCAGGGACGGCAGGAACCTTACAGAAAGGGACGTGGGACGGAAAGTGTATTTGCCTTCTTCATCGGCATGTACCCCGTAACCCGCGGCATTCCTGCGCCCTAGCGCGTTATACATGGAGAAATTCAGTCCGTTGCTGTTCCTTTCCCCCTTGTGGAAATACCAGTTTACTGAAAGGTCGAGGCGCACATAGGCGGGCAGGCGGGAGGCATTGTGCTCGCCGTAGTTGCAGATCAGGTGGTCGCCTATAATGTACAGGGAGTTCGGGCTGGTGTAGGGATTGCCGGAGGCGGCGAAGAAGGTGCCGCCTACATCCAGCTTGCCGAAGTCGTAGGTGGCGACTGCCTTGAACTCGTGCGGCCGTTCGTGATTCGAGGGGTAGGTGTTGCTGTGGAGGGGATTTTCGAAGGTGCGGAGCGACCTGCCGAAAGCGTAGGAAATCCATCCGGTGAGGGGCCCATCGTTCTTCTGCAGCATCAGGTTCACCCCGTAGGCCCTGCCTTCCCCCGGCACTAGGGACTTGTAGACGGAATAGTTGGTGTCCATGATGCTCATGATGGTGCCGAAGTATTCCAACTGATTGTGCAGCAGCTTGTAATAAGCCTCGGCTGAAAACGACCATTCTTCAGGACGCCTGCCGAAGTCGAGATTGTAGGCAAGGGAGAAATTGTCCGCCCACTGGGGGCCGCAGAGCTTGCCGGCGAGCAGCCAGAACTCGCAGGGGACGCCGGCGTTGGTGAGACCGGTCTGATAGAGTACCTGGCGGGTGAGACCGTAGCGGAATCCGAGCTTCCCGCCGTTGGGGATGAAGAAATTGACTTCCGCCTGGGGAGTGAGTCCCCAGTAGTTTTCTTTCTCGGGGCTGAGATACCAGATGCCGCCGAGACCGGCCTTCAGTTCGGTGTAAGCGCCCACAAAGCGGCTGTAGCTTGCATGCAGCTTCGCCTCAACCCCTTCCTGAAGCTGTTCCGAAGCATCGATGGTTGTATTGAAATGCCCTTCCGCAACGGGATTCTGGGGCTGCACCCTGTGATATGCCACGTCGGCTCCCGCCTCGAATCCTCCCTGTTCATAGGTCGCCCTGTAGCCATAGGTATGTATATGGGAAGGCATGCGGCCGGATTCGGTGGCAATAACCAGCTGGGCGTCCAGCCCGTTCAGGGTGTCGTACAGGCTCTGCTTCAGGACGGAATTGGCGTAGTAATGGTTCCAGTGCAGGCCGGCCAGGGCATTGTACCAGTCGGCCCAGGCGTCGCTGGTGGTTTTGGAATAATAGATGTAGCCGTGGTCCTTCCCTCCGAAGGCGTCTATCCAGATGCGGTCCCTCGCCGTAGGCTTCCATACCCAGGTAAGGTTGGCGTCGAAAAAGCTGTAAGCCAGCGGATCGTCGTCAAATTTCAGGAAAGGACTGTAAAGCAGGTTTATATACGACTTGCGGCCGGACAGATACAGGGTGGAATTCCTGCCGGTGGGCACTCCCAGCGTTCCCTGCGCGGAAAGCAGGCCTGCGGAGAACTCCCCTTCAGGGCGGGATATTATCTTATCCCTCAACACCATGTCTATACTCCCTCCGAGACGGGTGGTCTGCCCAGCTGTGGTGGAATAATCCATGCTCCGGTAGTGCGAGGGGTTGAACACGGAGAAGAAGCCCAGCAGATGCGAGGCCCCGTACACGGGCACGCCCTGGATCGAGAGCCTGGTGTGCGAGTACTCGCTCCCCTGCATGTAGATGCCTCCGTCGGATTCGGTGTTAACCTGCACTATGGGCAGCAGATGCACGAAGCGGATGGGGTCTGCGTTGCCGAGGAAAGACGGAACCGCCTTTATCTTGTCCACGTTCACCGTCCCGCTCACACCTCCGAGGGTTTCGAGCATGCGCCCCTGTCCGCTGTCGGTGACAACCACGCGCCGCAGGGTATCACTAAACTCCTGAGCAGGCAGCGCAGGCAGAAGTAAAATCGTTGAAAGAATGACAGTTATGAACTTACGACAGTTCATCGTGCAAGTCTATAAGGAAGGTGTTCCACGAGACGGACGTGCCGTCTTCGAAACGGAAAACGAGGGTGGGAAGCAGGATTTCCTTTTGGGTATAGGGAAGCATCTCCACTCCTATGGTTGCGAGCAGGGTGTCGCCGTCGTAAACTCCGAGGGAAGGATCCCACCATGCATTGAGGTCGACGGAGCCCCTGACCGACAGGCCGAGGATGTTCACTTCCACGCTGAAAACCTTTTCATCCACCGAAACAGGCTTGCCGTTGGCCTGCACCAGATTGGTAATGACTTCCTTTGCGGACAGGCTTTTCACCTGGCTGTAGATTCCCGTAACAAGTTCGGACAGCCTCTGCTTGGCGAGCTCCGACTGCGTATATTCATGCTCGGGAGCCTCGGTTTTCGCTTTGCCGCAGGAAACAAGGCAGAGCATCAGTGCCAGACAATATGCAAACTTTTTCATCATCGATATTTTAGCCTGCAAATTTAAAACCAATTTATTATATTTGTGCTTATCAACACAGATTATATGAACGGAAAACGCCACTTGACTATTCTCCCGCTGCTTGCAGCCCTTGCAATCAGCGTATCCTGCTCCGAAAAACATAACTGCACCGATTTTGTGGATCCCCTCATCGGATCCGGCTTCCACGGACACGTCTTCGTGGGCGCGAACGTGCCCTTCGGCTTCATCCAGGCAGGCCCCACGAGCGTCACCCAGAGGTGGGACTGGTGCTCAGGGTATCACGAATCCGAAAACTCGGTTATAGGCTTCTCGCAAACCCATCTCAGCGGAACCGGATGCGGAGATCTTCTCGACATCACCATCATGCCCGTGACAGGCACGGACCTCACCTACGCCCGCGGAACCCTGGAAGACCCTTCCACCGGGCTCTGGTCGCCAGGTGACAGGACCGCGGAAGTGGCCGAGCCCGGCTACTACAGCATCCCCCTCAGCAGGTACGGAATACTCGCGGAGATGACCGCCACCCAGCGCTGCGCCCTCTATCGCTTCACCTTCCCTGAATCGGAGGAGAGCGCGGTCGTGCTGGACCTCAAAAACGGCGGCAACTGGGACCATACCACCGAGCCTTTCGCCGAGACCGTGGGCGACAATGCCATACGCGGCTGGCGCTATTCCACCGGCTGGGCCAAGAACCAGAAGATATTTTTCTACGCGGAGTTTTCCAAGCCCTTCGCGGGCGCGAAGTACATAGCTGCGGAAGATGATTACGGCAAGATGCATGAAAGGATGTATACCAGGCTGGATTTCAAGACCTCGGAGGAAGAGAGCGTGCTGGTCAAGATTGCAATTTCGCCGGTTAGCATGGAGGGCGCAAAGATGAACCTGGACGCAGAGCTGCGCGGATGGGACTTCGACAAGGTGCGGTCCGATGCATCAAAGGCCTGGGAGAAAGAACTTTCCAAGATACGCATAGAGGCTCCTGAAGAAATCAGGACCATATTCTATACGGCCCTTTACCATGCGATGATAGCTCCCTCGCTTTACAACGACGTGGACGGTTCCTACCGCGGTTCCGACGACAAGATTTACGAAAAGGCGGATTTTGAGAATTACACAACCTTCTCACTGTGGGACACTTACCGCGCCGAGATGCCGCTGCTCAGCATCATAGAGCCGGAAAGGATAGACGACATGACGGAGGCCATGCTGAAAATTTACGAGCAGCAGGGCTTCCTCCCCGTCTGGCACCTGATGTCGAACGAGACCTTCTGCATGCCCGGCGAGGCCGGTGTGATTGCTGTGGGAGACGCCATCGTGAAGGGGTTCAGCGGATTCGACCGCGAGTACGCCCTTGAGGCGATGAAGAACTCGCTGCAGGTGGTAGGACTGGGGAACGAGCTCCGTCTGAAATACGGATACGTACCTTCGGACATGATACTGCTTTCGATAGCCAGGGATATGGAATTTGCGATTGCCGACGCGTCGGTTTCGCATGCAGCTGAAGTTCTCGGGAAAACTGAAGACGCCGAACTCTACAGGAAGAAAAGCCAGAGCTACCGCATCTACATGGATCCTGAAACCGGTTTCGCGCGCGGACGCTTTGCAGACAGCAGCTGGCGCACACCTTTCAATCCCAACGAGACCATACTCCACAAGACAGACTACAGCGAAGGCAACGCCTGGCAGTATTCCTTCCTCGCGCCTCAGGATGTCGACTGGCTGATAGCCTTTTACGGCGGCAACGAGGGCTTCGCAACGAGGCTCGACAGCCTCTTCACCACATCTTCCAGGCTGGACGGCACCGGCTTCGGGGACATGACCGGAATGATTGGGCAGTACGTCCACGGAAACGAGCCCAGCCACCATATCATCTATCTCTACACCATGGCAGGCTACCCCTGGAAGGCCGCCGACAGGCTCAGGGAGGTGATGTCCACCCTCTACACCACGGAACGGGCAGGGCTTTGCGGAAATGAAGACGTGGGGCAGATGTCCGCCTGGTACGTGCTTTCCGCCCTCGGATTCTATCAGGTGGAACCCGCCTCAACCCGCTTCTGGTTCGGCAGTCCCGTAATCGACAAGGCGGAGATTGACGTGGGCGGAGGCAAGACCTTCCGGGTCTGCGCGAACAACAACAGCGCCGAAAACAAATATATCCAGTGCGTAACGCTTAACGGCAAGCCCTACAGCCTGCCGTACATAGACTTCGCCGACATGAAGGCAGGTTCACGCCTCGTCTTCGAGATGGGGCCCGAGCCCGGGAAGTGGTATTGAAGCGGGAATATCAGCCCCTTTCCAATTCGCGGCGGATGTCTTTCTCTTTGATTGACTGGCGCTTGTCGTATTCCTTTTTACCGCGCGCGAGGGCGATGTGGAGTTTGGCGTAGCCGTTGTCGGCAATGTAAAGACGCACTGCCACGATGGTAAGTCCCTTGGTTTTCACCGCCTGGGAGAGATGCCGGAGTTCGCGCTTTGTCAGGAGAAGTTTGCGGTCGCGGGCGGGTTCGTGGCTGTTCCAGCTGCCCCAGAAGTAGGTGGCTATATTCATCCCCTTGACATAGAGTTCGCCGTTGCTGAAGTAGCAGAAGGCGTCCTGCAGGGAGGCCTTGCCGGCACGCAGGCTCTTTATCTCGGTGCCCACCAGCACGATACCGGCGTCGTAAGTCTCGATGAATTCGTAATCGAAACTTGCGCGCTTGTTGCGAACCTGTATGGAACTTTTGGCCTTGGGCATAATGGACTGCAAAGATAATAAATGTCACGAAAAAGTTGGTATATTTGTACGTTATGCCAAAACTGCGCAAGACTATTCCGGCGGAGTTGCCGGAGCCGGAAATAATCGACGTGAAGGCCCTGGCCGTTGGGCTGGAGGCCGGTTTTGCCGAAGCCGGAGTCGAGGGGCCGGAGGCTGGTTTTGCCGAAGCCGGAACCAGTGCGGAAGCGGCCGGAACGGCTTTTGATGTCCGGAGTGCGCAGGGGGCGATTGATCTGTTGTGCGTGCTGGGGCCGACGGCTTCGGGCAAGACGAAGTATGCGGTCGGGCTGGCGCGGGAGCTGGCGGGGTACGGGCTGAAGGCTGAGATTATCTCCGCGGATTCGCGGCAGGTGTACCGCGGAATGGACATTGGCACAGGGAAAGACCTCTCCGAGTACGGGGAAATCCCCTACCATCTTATAGATATACGCAATCCCGGGGAGCAGTACAACGTGTATGAGTTCAAGGAGGATTTCGGAAGGGCTTACGCGGATATACGCCGCCGGGGCGCAGTGCCTGTTTTGTGCGGAGGGACAGGGTTGTATATCAATTCGGTGGTTAACGCCTACGATTTCAGGAGTTCCAGGCCGCTGAGCGAGGCGCGAACGGCGGCGGCAGAGGCGGCAAGCGGCAGGGTGGAGGCGCAAGCTGCGGGTGCAGGAGCGGCGGCGGAATCGGGCGGAGAAGCAAGGATCAGATCTTTCGTGATAGGCACCCTCGTCAGCCGCGAAGAGCGCAACGCCCGCATCGACGCCCGTCTAAAGGTCCGGCTGGAGGAAGGGATGGTGGAGGAAATACGCGGCCTGCTGGAAAAGGGCGTCCCCGCAGAAACCCTTATCAGCTACGGACTTGAATACAAATTCGTCACCCTTTATCTCCTCGGGGAACTCAGCGAAGAAGAACTCTTCGTCAAACTCTCCACCGCCATCCATCAGTTCGCCAAACGACAGATGACCTGGTTCCGCGGGATGGAACGCAGCGGCATCGTAATACACTGGACAGAAGTATGAACAGCATAAGACACGCCGAGGCCCGCGACATCCCCCGCATCCTCGAACTGCTCGAACAGGTGGACATGGTACACCACCGCATCCGCCCCGACATCTTCAAAGGACCGGCCACAAAATATGACGAAGCGCAGCTTCGCGAAATGCTCGGCCGGAGATCCGAGATGCCGATATTTGTCTGTACCGACGCCTGCGACAGGGTGCTTGGCTACGCGATGTGCCAGATAAAGCAAGTACCTGACGACAATGTACTTACGCCTATAAAAACACTTTACGTCGACGACCTGTGCGTGGACGGGGCCTGCCGCGGACAGCACATAGGGCACGAGTTGTTTGAGCACGTGAAGGAATACGCTGCCGGCATAGGCTGCTACAATCTGACGCTGAATGTCTGGGCAGGCAACGACGGCGCGCTGACGTTTTATGAAGCATGCGGGATGAAGCCGCAGAAGTATGGAATGGAGGTTATTCTATGAAAGAGATTTTTTTTGCAGGGGGCTGCTTCTGGGGGACGGAGCATTTCTTTTCGGGAGTGGACGGAGTGGTTTCCGCAGTGAGCGGGTATGCGCAGGGGTCGCCGGACTGGGCGGCGGCGTGCGAAGGGCGGCAGGCGGAGGGCGGACAGCAGGCTACGGGCGAAGGGCGGCTGGAGGGGCAGCAGGCGGGGGGCGGACCGGAGATTGCGCGAGGGCCGAGCTACGAGCAGGTATATACCGACAGGACTGGCTTTGCGGAGACGGTGAAGGTGGTCTACAGGCCGGAGAGAGTGTCGCTGAAGCTTCTTACCGAACTCTTCTTCGACATCATCGACCCTCTCAGCGTCAACCGTCAGGGCCATGACGAAGGAACCCGCTACCGCACCGGAATCTACTACTCCGACGAGGCCGATCTCCCTGTCATTCAGGAAGTTTATTCATCCGTAGAAGCCCGCGTAGGGCAGAAACTGGCAGTGGAGCTTGAGCCTCTGCGCAACTTCTACCAGGCCGAGGAAAGACATCAGAAATATCTCGAAAAGAACCCCGAAGGATACTGCCATCTCCCCCTCAAAACCTTCAAGTATCTACGTCTGTATCAAGACATTGCCGCCTTTCTCGGAGACGAGCCCGACAGCATCGCCCGAATGGCGGAGACCGCTGCGCTTATCTACGAACGGATGAAGTTCTTCTGGGTAGGATTCTACATCGTCCGCGGAGACACCCTCGTGCTCGGGCCGTTCCAGGGGCCGCACGCCTGCATGCGGATAGGCTTCGGCAAAGGCGTCTGCGGCACCGCGTGGAAGGAGGCTCGCACAGTGGTGGTCCCCGACGTGGAGCAGTTCCCGGGGCACATAGCATGCAGTTCCCTCTCCCGCTCCGAGATCGTGGTGCCGGTAGTCGGATCCTCCCCTGCCGGCGCTATGGGAACGGTCGATCTACGGGCTGCCGACAGGAAGGACAATGCCGTCGGGGATGGCGCAGAAGGAGCAGTTGGCGGGAAGGACAATGCCGTTGGGGATAGCGCAGAAGGAGCAGTTGGCGGGAAGGACAATGCCGTTGGGGATAGCGCAGAACGGGCCGTTAGCGGGAAGAGCGCGGCAGTCAGCGCAGTGCTGGATATCGACAGCACCGCCCCCGGCACCTTCGACTCCACCGACGCCCTTTGGCTCGGCAAAATCGCAGGACTTCTTGCATAACTCACCCAAAAAAATCGTACATTTGCAAAATTTCACAATCATCATGAAAAAGCTTATTGCAATTATCGCTTCCGTGGTCCTCTTTGCGACCGCGATGGACGCACAGGTCGTCCCCGGACTCAAGTATTCCGACCTTAAAGACATGTACAGCACAAAGGATTATGTAAAATCCTATATGGATCCTTATTCTCCCGCATGGTCAGGTGTAGCTTCCTTCATCATCCCCGGACTGGGACAGACTATCTGCGGTGAATTCGGACGCGGCCTCTGTTTCTTCGGCGGAAACCTTGCGTGCGGCATCGGGACTTCGGTCTGCTTTACAAATCTGGCGAAACTTACCGAGACAGACAGCAACGGAAAAGTCACCATGAAGGACGATCCCAAAGTAGGAACAAACATCTTGCTGATAGCGGGATTCTGTGCTGCCGCATGCGCGATTGACATCTGGTCGATTGTGGACGCCGTAAAGGTTGCAAAGGTCAAGAACATGTATAGCCGCGATCTGTACAATCACACAAGCTCCCTGAACCTTTATCCTTCAGTCGATTACGTACCTTCATCAAACGGTATGCAGACCACCGCTGGCCTCAGCCTCGCACTGACTTTCTAAAAGTTTAGAAACATATTTTCAACATTAACTCTCCTCGGCCCTTCGCTGGGGAGAGTTTGTTTTGACAAACATGAAGCGCTGGCGCTTAACAATCTATAGGATAGGTATTTTAAGTGCCATGTGTTTTGTTCAACATCGGTGACCTTATTTCAGGACTGGACATGATGTGCTACGACCCATCAATGGCAAATTGCGAGCTGCGGGCTACGGGCTGCGAGCCGCCAATGGCAAACCGTAAGCCATAAGCCGCAGCAAAAGCTGACGCAGACCGGCGGGGCGAGATTGTGAAAACATAAAAAATAATCGGCAGAATTTACTGTTTCTTATCTTTTTAACATTTTTTCATCGTCGACATAAAAAACATAAATCGACATAAGAAACATAAAAATCTGCAAATTGTTTTTTTACTTTCCAT
>CAJONC010000021.1 GCA_905235675.1 uncultured Bacteroidales bacterium
CTTTACCGTAGGCCTCAACGATGTGGGCGCCTATGGAGCTGAGATCCTGGTCCGCCACGACGGCAAGCCCATAAACATGTGGTATGGGTTCAACACCACGGATCTCACGACCGATGTGCAGACACTCATCGGGCAGCAGCTTTCGTCGGTAAACGACAAGAGCATCTCGATGGGAACATCCAAGCTGATAGCCGTGGACGGGCTCGCCGAGAAGACAGCCTACCGCTACATCGCTTTCGGAGTCACTCCCGAGGGCGAAGTGTACGGCAATCCGGGATTTGTCACCTACACAACCGATCTCGACCTCAAGGTTACATTCACCGCCGAAGTTTCGGACATCACCATAGGCAGTGCCAAGGTGAGCATCACGCACGGCGGAAATGAAGCCCTTACATACGCAGGATTCGTCACCACCGACATGACGGGCGCCGTTTCGCTCCTTACAGCCGAGGATTACAAGAGCCGCATCGGCTCCGACGGGCATATTGCCGACCCTTCCAAGCTGATGAGCGGCACTTCGTGCGAAGTGACCGTCGAAGGTCTTGAATCCGACACTCCTTACCGTTATATAGTTTATGGCCTGATGGAGAGCGAAGCCGGCGGAGCGCCCATAGCCTATGGCAACCAGGGCGTGGTATCTTTCACCACCCTGACCGACTACGACGCCGTAGTGTTCAAGGGTGAAGCGACCGCCACCACCAAGACCACCGCGACCATAAGCGTCACTTACACCGGCGCCAACAGCAACGAACTTGAGTGGTACGGATTCAACACCGCGGACCTCACCGCGAAGGCGGAAGACCTCATCGCTGCGGAAGTCGCTTCCGGAATCGACGAAAAAGACTTGCGCAAAGGCAGGGAACAGACAGTGACCGTCGAAGGCCTCACCCTGCTTACCGACTACCGTTACATCGTCACCGGTATCAAGGACGGCGTTCCTTACGGCACGCCCGCCGACATTGCATACCAGACCGCCGATGAAGATTACGACCAGATTACCTTCAGTGCCGCCCTCGCAGGAGAACCCGGCGTGGACAACGCCACGATAAAGGTAACCCACGACGGCGGAAAGGACAAGTTCCAGTGGATTTACGTGGTCACCAAGGATACTGCATCGCCTGTTGCAGACCTTCTCCCCAAGCCTGAAGAAGTGAAGGAAGAGGACGTGCATGCGGGACAGGATGTCAACATCGACCTCACGGGGCTCGATCCCAAGACTTCCTACAGGTTCATCGTGAGCGGATACCGCGTCGACGCTTCCGGCGCTGCATATCTCTACGGTACCCCCGGCGAGCTGAAATTCTCCACCGACAACTTCTACAAGCTGGCCGGCTCATGGAAGATCAGCTTCGACGGCAAGACCGACGACTATGAAGGATATCCCTTCAAGTTCACCAACACCGTGTCCGCGGGAGGAAGCGACGGCAAGTACTTCTTTACCGTTTACGAAGCAGCCGATGTCGCCGAATATGCCGACATGGACGCATTCCTCACCGACATAGTGCCGGACGAGGTCTTGTACCTGGAATATCTTGTGAAGACCTATCCCGACGACTATCCGAACATCGCAAGCCTGCTTACCGACAAGACTTCGAGCGAGTGGTTCAATCTGGGCTATGACTCCTATGTGGTACTTGCCATCGGTCTCAGCGACGAAGGCGAGCCTACCGGAAAGTATGCATACCTGAATTACACCAACGAGCCTTCCGAGGCTGAAAAAGCCGCTTACAACAAGTGGCTCGGCAAGTGGAAGATTACCCGCGGAAGGGGTGACGATGCAGTGGAAGACATGCTTACCGTCAGCCAGAGGGAATTCATGAAGACATACGACGTTCTCGGATTCGAAGACGGCCTGTTCGACGATCTCGGAGCCCTTGAAGCGGAGTTCGATCCCGCCACCGGCAACATGAAGCTGTATGCGCAGGTTCTCGGACAGACTGAGATAAGCGGCCGCGGAACGACGGAAATCGGCCTCTACGGATATGTGGAATCCACCGGTTACTTCTATACCTACAGCAGCAGTCCTTACAAGATTGCGGACATCAGCCTCAATTCCGACGGAAAGACAGCGGCCGTAACGCCTGGCAGCGTAAGCGCAGGAACGCTCGATGCCATGCGTTTCTATGGCAAGGTCATTTCCACCGGAGGATTCATAGGCTGGAACACCGGTTACACTTATCTGCCAAACACCCTCACCAGGCCTTCGGACAGCGGCAGCGCCGCATACAACGCATGGCTGGGTTCCTGGAGCGTACCCCGCAACGGTTCTACCGACACATGGGTGATAAGGCAGGATGTCGCCGACTACAGCTACACGATCGAAGGTATCGAAAGCCTGCAGGGACGTGTGGCCAAGGCGACCTTCGAAGCATCCACCGGTGAACTTGTCCTCAATGCCCAGAAGGATATATATAAATACACCGACAACGACGGCACCGCAGTGTCCGACCACATCTACGGCCATGCCATGATTGACGGTTCGGACTATTACATCACCGGTTCCTATCCGATATTCCGCGGCAAGCTGAGCGGGTCCACCGCCACACTTTCCCCGGGTACGGTATCCATCTCCGGCTATGATGATCCCTTCGATCTCATCGGAATGCAGGTGTATGCCTGGGATGTTGCCGCCAACAAGGTGCTTGGATCTTATCTTGACGAAGGCGAGGAATACACCAAGATTCCCAACACGCTCACCAAGACAGGCGCAAGTTCGGTCAGGAGCTCAGCTCCGGCCAGGGCAAGGAAGGTGAAAGGAGCGGCAGTGGAAAGCTGCGCCACCGCACCCGCCGAAACCAGGGTGGAAGCCGTAATCTCAAATGCTAAACGGATTAGAAGATGAAATTATTCAAACACATTATAACGGTATTTGCATTGTTCGCATCGCTCGGTATCGCCGTTGCCCAGAACCAGACGGTAAAGGGTACCGTATACTTCGCCGCAGACAAGACGCCCGTTGTCGGTGCCTTCGTACAAGCCGAAGGCACCACCTCGGGGACCGTCACCGACCTCGACGGCAAGTTCGAACTCAGCGTTCCCGCGAAATCGAAATACCTTACAGTCTCCTTCCTCGGTTCGAAGGAAGCCAGGGTGCCCGTCGCAGCAAATGTGACGGTTTACCTCGAGGATGACTCCGAAATGCTCGAAGGAGCCGTGGTGAACGGTATGCAGACTGTCGACCGCCGCATGAACACCGGTTCGGTTGCAAAGGTAAACGCCGCCGAGGCAAACATCAGCGGTATGACCGACATCTCCCGTTCGCTGGAAGGACGCGCCGCAGGTGTCTCGGTACAGAACGTATCGGGAACCTTCGGTACCGCCCCTAAGATCCGCATCCGCGGCGCCACGTCGATCTATGGTTCGTCCAAGCCCCTGTGGGTGGTGGACGGCGTCATCATGGAAGATGTGGTGGACGTGGACGCCGACGACCTCTCGTCGGGTGACGCCAACACCCTGATTTCCTCGGCCATCGCAGGACTCAACTCCGACGACATCGAGTCCTTCGACATCCTCAAGGACGGTTCCGCAACCTCCATCTACGGCGCCCGCGCAATGGCGGGAGTCATCGTCGTGACTACAAAGAGGGGCAAGGCCGGCCAGAGCCGAATCAGCTACACGGGTGAATACACTTACAGGCTCAAGCCTTCGTACAGCACCTTCAACATCATGAATTCCCAGGACCAGATGGAAATCTACCAGGAACTTCAGCAGAAGGGCTACCTGAACTATGCCGAGATTGCAAATGCATCCAACAGCGGTATCTACGGAAAGATGTACCAGCTCATCTCACAGTACGACGCCACAAGCGGCACCTTCGGACTCCCCAACACCGAGGCCGCGAGGAACGCCTACCTGCGTGCTGCCGAATACCGCAACACCGACTGGTTCGACATCCTGTTCAACGACACCATACAGCACAACCACTCGGTAAGTGCTTCGGGCGGTTCCGACAAGGGCACCTACTACGCTTCCCTTTCGGTGCTCGAAGATCCGGGCTGGACCAAAGAGAGCCAGGTGAGCCGTTACACGGGCAACGTGAACATCAGCTACAAGCTTTCCGAGAAACTCACCGCCAACCTCATCAGCAACGCATCCTACCGCAAGCAGCTCGCCCCGGGTACGATAAACAGCGAATATGACATGGTGTCCGGCGAGGTGAAGCGCGACTTCGACATCAACCCGTACTCCTACGCCCTGAACACGTCCCGCGCCCTCGACCCCAACGAGTTCTATACCCGCAACTACTCCAGGTTCAACATACTGCATGAACTGAACAACAACTACATCGACCTTGCAGTGTCCGACTTCCGCATCCAGGGAGAACTCCGCTACAAGCCGTTCAAGGGTATGGAAATCAGCGGTCTGGCAGCATACAAGGCCACCAGCACCACCCAGGAGCACTATGTGCGCGACGAAGCCAACCAGGCCCTGGCATACAGGGAGATGAGCACCGCGAACATCCGCGACGCCAACCCCTTCCTCTATACCGATCCCGACAACCCGTACGCCTTCCCTATTTCTGTAATGCCCGTCGGCGGTATCTACGACCGTTCGGACAACGGCATGAACAGCTGGGACATCCGCGCCACCGCGCAGTACAACAACACCTTCAACCGCGACCACATCGTCAGCCTCTTCGCAGGTACCGAGGTGAACAACATCGAACGTCACGGGACATGGTTCCGCGGCTGGGGTATGCAGTACGACTTCGGCGAAATCGCCAACTACGACTACAGGGTGTTCAAGAAGGGTGCCGAGGAGAATTCCCAGTACTTCACCATGAGCAATACCTGCAGCCGCAGCGCCGCCTTCTTCGCAAACGGAACCTATTCCTACAAAGGCAGGTACACCGTCAACGGAACCTACCGCTATGAGGGTACCAACGGACTTGGAAAAGCCCGTACCGCACGCTGGCTGCCTACATGGAACGTATCGGGTGCATGGAACGTGCACGAAGAGGAATTCATGAAAGACCTCTCCCCGCTGATTACCCACCTGAGCTTCAAGGCGTCCTACTCCCTTACGGGAGACCGCCCTTCCGTAACCAACGCGAACGTGGTTATAGGCGCCACCAACCCCTGGCGCGCATTTGCGGACGACAAGGAGTCTGCGCTCTATATCCGCGACATCGCCAACCAGGACCTCACCTACGAGAAGAAGCACGAGTTCAACTTAGGTACCGAAATCGGCCTGTTCGACAACAGGGTGAATGTAGTGGCCGACTATTACAGGCGCAACAACTTCGACCTCATCGGTCCCATCACGACCCAGGGTATAGGAGGATTCACCGACAAGCTCGGCAACGTGGCTTCCATGAAGTCGAACGGATATGAGATTTCCCTCACCACCAAGAACATCCAGAAGAAGAACTTCTCCTGGACGACGAACTTCATCTATTCCCATTCCTACAACGAGGTGACCGACCTGGAGAGCCAGTCCCGCGTGTTCGACCTTATAGCCGGAACCGGTTTCGCACTCGAGGGATATCCCGTGCGAAGCCTCTTCTCCTACAAGTTCGACGGCCTGACCTCCGAAGGTCTCCCTACCGTTATCAATGAGCAGGGAGTAAAGACCATTTCAAATGTATATTTCCAGGAAAGGGACGAGGAATGCATCAAGAACCTCGTTTATTCCGGAAGCGTGGATCCCACCGACGTGGGTTCCTTCGGAAACATCTTCTCCATCGGAAACTTCAAACTGAATGTTTACCTTACCTATTCATTCGGCAACGTGATTCGTCTGGACCCTGTATTCAGCAGCACCTACGACGACCTCGATTCGATGCCCCGTGAATTCAAGAACCGCTGGACGGTGCCGGGCGACGAAGCCAAGACCGACATCCCCGTCATCGCCAGCCGCTGGCAGAACAGGATATACTCCTCGTCGGGAGCCTACCTCAGCTATGCTTACAACGCCTACAACTATTCCGACGCGCGTATAGCCAAGGGTGACTTCATCCGCCTGAAGGAACTTTCCCTCAGCTACGACTTCCCTTCCAAGGTCACGAAGAAACTCGGCTTGAACACCCTCGGAATGAAGGTGCAGGGCACCAACCTCTTCCTGCTCTACGCTGATTCCAAGCTGAACGGACAGGACCCTGAGTTCTTCAACACCGGCGGCGTTGCCGTTCCTCTTGCCAAGCAGTTTACTTTCACGCTCAGAATCGGGCTTTAATGTTCAAGGAGGAAAAGATTATGAAAATGAACAAATTGAATATTCCCGCCGTCCTGGCACTCGCAGCGGTTTTCGCAGTCTCCTGCGACGACTTCCTCGACAAGATGCCGGACAACAGGGCCGAAATAGATTCGCAGACCAAGATCCGCGCTTTGCTCGTATCGGCATATCCCGACAATACTTACCTCACTTTCAGCGAGTACATGTCCGACAACGTGGACAATATCGGCGACGACAACCCCGGAACCACCCGTTTCGTGGACCAGTGCTATGCATGGGAAGATGTCACCGAAATCACCAACGACTGCCCGAAATACTTCTGGGGCGCTTCCTATGGAGCCATCGCCCATGCCAACCAGGCCCTGCTTGCAATCCAGGAACTGAGCGGCTGCACCGAGGAACTCGATACGGATGCCGTAAATAAGGCAGGACTCTCGGCGGAAATGGCCGAAGCGCTGCTCTGCCGCGCATACAACCATTTCATGCTCGTCAACTTCTTCTGCCTCAACTACAATGCGCAGACTTCCGACAAAGACCTCGGAGTTCCTTATATGAAAGGAGTGGAGACGGAGCTCAATCCCCAGTACGAACGCGGGAATGTGGCGGAAGTCTATGAAAATATAGACAAGGACCTGCAGGATGCCCTGAAGTACGTCAACGACAGCTACTACTCCGTGCCCAAGTATCACTTCAACGTGAAGGCCGCCTACGCATTCGCCGCCCGTTTCTATCTCTTCTATGAGAAGTGGGAAGAAGCAGAATACTATGCGACCAAGTGCCTCGGCACGCAGCCTGCACAGGTGCTGCGCAACTGGAAGGAGCGCAGCGGAATGGAGCACGACCGCGAAGTGCTGTCCAACGACTTCATCAAGGCGAAATACGACGCCAACCTGATGTTGCTTACCGCCTACACCAGGTTCGGGCGCTACTTCGGATATCCAGGTATCACCAAGTATTCCCATTCTTCCCTGCTTTCCTTCACCGAAGTTTCCTTCGCGAAGAATATCTGGGGCAATCCCCAGAGCGGATGGAGGAACGTATACACCTGGTATTGGGATCCGCCCGTATGGTACAACGGAAGCACCTTCGACCAGATTGCGTTCTGGAAGATACCGGAAGTGTTCGAATATACCGACCCCGTTGCGGGAATCGGATATGCACATGCCGTTTATCCCGCATTCACGACCGATGAAACCCTGCTTACAAGGGCCGAGGCCCGAATCATGCAGCGCAAGTTCGACGAAGCTGCCGAAGACCTCACCATCTGGGTGCACAACATGATCAAGACCAGCAACTTCAGCGGCAACCTCACCCCTGAATTCATTCAGGAGTTCTACAACGGCGTAGAATACTGGACCAAGGACGAGCCCACCATCAAAAAGCACCTCAACCCCGCATTCTACATCGGCGAGGAAGGCGGCGTGATGGAAGCCATGCTCCAGTGCGCCCTCGGATTCAAGCGTATCGACCATGTCGCCCAGGGACTGCGCTGGCTCGACGTCAAGCGTTACGGAATCGAGATTACCCGCCGTACCCTCGAACCTGACGAAAGCGCCGGCCAGTACGACGCCGCCTTCAAGATCCTGAACGGGCAGGTTGACATACTTACCAAAGACGATCCCCGCCGTGCGATGCAGCTCCCTGCAGATGTCATTGAAGCCGGCATGGAACCCAATCCACGCAATAAATAAAAGGAGACAGCATTATGAAGAAATTATCATACATAATCGTTGCGGTTTCCATCGCATTCGCAGCAATCTCTTGCACCGACAAGGATGCGCTCGATCCCAAGAGCGTAATCACCGACTCCCCTGTGGAGATGAACGAATTCGACCTCTGGCTGGAAGCCAACTTCCTCAAGCCATACAACATAGAATATGTGTACCGCTTTTCGCTCAACGAATCCGACATGGGATACTACACGGTGCCTGCCCAGTATGAGGCAGCCATCATCTACGCCCATCTCGTGAAGTATCTCTGCGTAGATACCTACGACGAAATCGCCGGCGTGGACTTCACCAGAAGCTACTTCCCCAAGATGTTCTTCCTCATAGGGGAATGGGAGTACAAGAACAACGGCTCCTTCGTCCTCGGTACCGCCGAGGCTGGCAAGAAAATCATGCTTTCCGGCGTGAACTATCTGCCCAACATGATTAAGAACGAGACAGGGGCTGAACTTGAGGAAGACATCAACCACTACTACCTCAAGACCATCCACCACGAGTTCACCCATATCCTCAACCAGACCAAGTCATTCTCGGACACCTTCAAGCAGGTGACCGCCTCCACTTATGTAGGAGATGCCTGCTTCGATACCGACTCTTATTGGCGCGGACGCGGATATATTACGGACTACGCCCAGAACGAACCCATGGAAGACTTTGCTGAAATGGTGTCGATGTATATCACGCACGATGAGGCCTGGTGGGCCGAACAGATGGCTGCGGCAGCCTCGGAAACCGCAGAAGTGCGCAAGGAGACCCCTTCCGCCGAAGACGGATCGGTCCTGCTGGATTCCAAGCTCGACATCGTACGCAACTACATGTCCGACAGCTGGGATATCGACATCGACATTCTCCGCGATATCATCAGCCGCCGCATGAGCGACGTGGTAAGCGGCAAAGTGGATCTCAACAGCGTTAAACTTTAAGGAGGAGAAGACATGAAAAAAATCTTATACGTTTTTGCAGCTTCAGCCCTTTTGCTCGTGCCTTCATGCCAGAGCTTTGAGCCGGATGTCTTCGACGAATCGTCGGCCGCCCGCATGGGCACCTTCCTTACGGAAATCCAGGAAGCCCTCGTCGACGAGCCTTACGGATGGAGTCTGGATTACTATCCCGGAAGCAAGTATGCCGGAACGACATTCACCATCAGCTTCACTTCACAGAAGGCGACGGTGCGTCACGAGAATAACCCTTCCAAATCGGAGACTTCCACTTACATACTCAAGAGGGATGACGGTCCTGTACTTTCCTTCGACACGTACAACACGATTCTTCACCAGTATGCCACCCCTTCCAGCCGTCTGTATCAGGCAAAGGGAGGCGACTTCGAGTTCGAGATCACTTCCTTCAACAAGACTACGCACGAAGTGGTGCTCATCGGAAAGCGTTCGCGCAATACCTGCACCCTGCGTCCCCTCGAAAAACCCTCCGAGAAATATCTCGAAGACATAAGAAGCTTTGAGAAAGGCCTGACCATCGCAGCGGCCGCCGCCAACATCGGCGGAAAGGAATACGAGACCTATCTCGATGCGGGCACCCGCAGCATCTCCATAGGGGAAAAGGGCGCACCGGACGATTCCCTCAAGACCTACCGTTACATCCTTACCGACCGTTCCATCAGGTTCATGAAGCCTTTCAGCGTTGAATCCACGGAATTTACGGAATGGACATTCAACGCCGACAACGAGACTCTCAGCGGGAGCGACGTAACCTTCAACAAGTTCTTCCCCGCAGGATATATCTCATACGAAGACTATCTCGGCACCTTTACCCTCACATACGGCGGCGGCAGGGGTTCATTCCCCGTCACGCTCGTGGAGGATGAAGCCGGATCCAGCTTCATCATGGAAGGTCTCTCCAAATTCTTCCAGCCCACGCTCAGCTACAACGGCGGGCGCGGACGCCTGATCTGGGAGAAGCAGACCATCGGCGGCAGCGGTTCCCTCGAATACATCCTGGCCCCCTGGGACAGCGATGCGGGATACCTCACATGGGCCGAAGGCGTCGGAATGATAGGAATAGTCTCCGACAATTCCGTAGCCGACTATGTGGTGGAATTCTCCGACAACGGAGTCTGGGAAAGTTCCAACAACTACAAAGCCAAAGGCTGGCTGATATGGTCGATGAACGGAGATTCCAGCGCCGGAGCCGTCAGCTCCTGGTCCATGGCTTCCGGAAGCTACCAGCTCGCCGGTCCTATCACAATGCAGAAGAAAGTTGAAGAATAGCTTATGAAGAAATATCTTAATATAATTCTGGCTATTGCAGCCTCCGTCCTTGTCTTCTCCTGCAAGCAGGATCAGCCGGACGGCTCGCAGTATGCCGAAACTCCAGCCCTCGAAATAGTCTCGAAGGATGTCGTATTCTATTCCTACGGAGGGAACGGCTCCATTGTGGTGAACACGAGGGACAAAGTATACGCATCTTCGGAGCGCCCCTGGCTCAGTGCAGAAGTGTCGGGAAGCACAGTCTACCTGACCGCCGAGGCCAACGAGACCCTCGAATCACGCTACGCCACCGTAACCATCGTCTCCGGCGAACAGTCGGCAACGGTAACCGCACAGCAGTTCGGCAGAGCCTCCGACCTTATCTGGGAGGATACTTATACCGTGGATTACAATGAGGGTTCACTGGAACTCCCCTTCGCCGAAAGCGGATTCATACGCATATCCGTCCCTGAAGGCAAGGAATGGCTTTCCGCCGACACCGACGGAAACGCACTGATAATTTCGTTCGGCGCCAACCCCTACAAGGCTGAACGCGAAGGATCCGTCCTCTTCAGCGTAGGAGGCAAAGAGCGCACGGTCGGAATCCTGCAGGAAGGCAACCCTTCGGGACTCAACCCCGGCGACCCCGAACCCCGCGAATTCACGGTACAGGAAGCCTGGACTCCGAAGTACGTGGGCATCTCTCCTGACGACGAGACCAAGGCCATCGTGGGAGTGGACGCTGCAGAAGGTTCTTCCGCCGGACGCTACTTCATCAAGGTAGTTCCCGCCGCAGAATACGACGCCGTCGGAAGCCAGTATACTTTCCTGAACCTCAACGCCATCAAATGGGCGGCAGAGAATCCCGAGATCTGCAAGGAGAGCGATACCGTCCTGATCGACGCCCTTTCATACGGCGACTATCTCATCTATGCCATAGGCGTGAACAACCGCGGCGAGGTCAACTACACCTACGCTGTCGAACGCGCTACGGTCACCAAGGAACTCAGCCCTTACGAGAAGTTCCTCGGCACCTGGGCATTCCCCCGCGGCGACGGTGAAGATACCTGGACCGTAACTGAAAAGGTTCCGAACCAGAGCTACACCATCACCGGCATAGACGCCAAGACCGACTTGAAGGTGGAGGCGCTGTTCAATTCCGCAGACGGTACGATAAGCGTGAGGACCCAGACCGATCTCGGCGAAAGCACGGTGAACACATCGTCGGGACAGTTGACAGGCCAGGCCCAGTTGCTCGGAAAAGTGACTGCCAACGACAAGGTTTACCGGATCAACGGCAACTATACCATATTTACGGTGCATATCTCCTCCGATGCATCGCAGGCCTCGCTTGTGCCCGGCACGGTGAATATAACTTCGCTCGGCGGTGAACTGACGCTCGTCGGTTTCGCCATCTATACCTTTGTAGGTGAAAGCGCCTACGCCCTCACCCAGGGATCCGTTCTGCCCAACACGATTACCCATCTCACCCAGGGATCCGGTTCAGGAGGCTCCGGCGGTGGCGGTAACGGCGGAGGTGGAGACAACTCCGGCTACAACGCCTGGATCGGCACATGGAACGCCGGCGGCGGAAGGACACTCAAAGTGTCCCAGGCCACTGCAGGCAGCACCTATACAGTTCTGGACAGCGGTTACACGTATGAAGATTTCGCCTATGAAACCACTTATGACTCCACTACCGGAAACATGCTGTTCCATACCCAGCTGGTACTTACCGAGGGCGTCGATGAATATTACCTTATCGGCATTGAAGGCAATTCCCTGCGATACGGCGACGAAAGCAAGGATTACCTGATTGCCACGGGTTCAATATCAGGGAACTCGGCCACAATCACCGGAACGTCCTACAGCACGACCTCGGGCAACGCAAGCGTTGCGAGCATAACCATACTGGATTACCAGACGGAAGATACCGACGATTATGACGCAGGATGGTACGGCCTCTCCAGCATAGAGGATCTCGATCTCCCCGTCACGCTTACCAAAGCGTCCACGAGTGCGGTGAACGAGTATTCGAAGTCGGAAACATTCATCGACCTCGGGAGCGGCAAGATTGTAAAGACCGCATCCCGCAAGGCGCTCACAAAAAAACGCATCAAGTAGGACGTGAAAAAACAAATATTTCTGATGTCGGCGCTCCTGTTGCTGGCCGCAAGCTGCACAAAGGAGAGCCCCGCAGACGAGCCAAAGGCGGAACAGCCTGAAATTCAGGTAGATGCCTACAAGGCGCCGACATTCTTAAATGTACTTCTCGACGACGAGCTGACCTCCCTTGTGGAAGATCAGCTCGCCTCGGGAATTCTGCGCACCAAGTCGGATGCGCTCAACAGCGTTACCGAGGACCTCGGAGTCGTATCCATGGAGAGGCTCTTCCCTTTCGCAGGGGAGTACGAGCCGCGCACGCGACGTGAAGGCCTGCACAAATGGTACAGGGTGGAACTCCCTTCCGAAGAATTGGCAACTACGGCGACCAAAGCTTTCGGGGCCCTTCCCGGCGTGGAATACGTGGAAGAGCAGGCGCCCGCCAAGCTCGACACGAACGACCCATACTGGTCGTCCAACCTCTGGGGACTCAACAACACCCGCTACTCCGGCTTTGACGTGAATTGCGCCAAGGTATGGCAGGAGTTCACCGTGGGCAATCCCAAGGTGGTTGTCGCAGTGCTCGACGGCGGCATCGATCTGAGCCATCCCGATCTGGCATGGAACTGTCTCGAAAGCGGGCATTACAACTATGTGGAGAGGAACACGGAAATCACGGGCGACAACCACGGGACACATGTGGCAGGCACTATTGCCGCTGTCAGCAACAATGGCACCGGCGTGGCCGGAATAGCCGGAGGCGACTATGCGGCCGGCAAGCACGGCGTGAGCCTTTTGTCCTTGCAGTGCTTCCAGACCTACACCGTGAACGGGAAAGATGTCACCAGGTCGGGCTCTTTCGAAACTGCGATGAAGGAAGCCGCAGACAAGGGAGCCAATATCTCGCAGAACAGCTGGGGCTATGATTACGACTCCGACGAAGACGGAAAGATAAGCAATGACGAACTTGCCCACGCAAAATCCATTGCCGAAAACATAGGCAGGTCGGCCATTGCCGCCTCCATGAACTATTTCGTGAAATATGCCGGTTGCGACAACGACGGCAACCAGCTGAAGGACAGCCCGATGAAAGGCGGCCTTGTAGTGTTCGCCGCAGGAAACGACAACATCTACTACGGAGCTCCGGCCAATTATGAAGCCGCCGTCGCAGTGGGAGCCATGACACAGTCCGGCAAAAAGGCTTCGTTCTCGAACTATGGCGACTGGGTGGACGTCTGCGCTCCGGGGTACCAGATCAACAGTACCGTCCCCAACGGCAAGTATGCGGCCCTCAGCGGCACCTCCATGGCCTGTCCGCACGTCAGCGGAGTCGCCGCCCTGATTCTTTCCTACTTCGGGGGGCAAGGCTTCACCGCAGACGACCTGCGCAAGCGACTTGAAGAAGGCGCCCGCGACATAGGGCTCAGCGAAGGGGATTCCCCTATAGGCCCTCTCGTAGATGCCTACGGATCTTTCATGTCGGGCAGCAGCGAGGTTCCCGACCCAGTGGCAGACTTCACCCTTACACCCTTAGGGCACAACGTGCGCATGAATTTCAGCGCCGTGGACGCCTATGGATACCTGATTCTCGCGGCTCCTTCCGAACAGACTGTAAAGAACGCCAGCCTCACCAATCCCGAAGGCAGCGGCCTGATAACAGGCAATTTTATCACCGCCAATCCCGAGGAGCGCACCGGCACCAAGGAATTCCTTTTCACGGAACTTGTTCCGGACAGGGACTATTACGTCGCCATCGCTTCCTACAGCTATGACAGGCGTTTCTCCGAACTCTCCGCCATCAGGAAAGTGCATACGAACGTCAATGCCGTTCCAACGGTGCAGACCGCCTACGACGGCAACTTCACATTCCGCAACTTCCAGACCGTGGACATCCCCTTCGAGATAAGCGATCCCGACGGCGACATCCTGAAAGTCGACTTCCAGACCGACGGCCGCGCGACCTTCACGCAGGAAGACGACGGACTCTGGCACTTCAGGCTCAGCTGCCAGCTCGTACGGGCTCCGGCAAGCTTCTCCGCCTCGCTGGTCGTGACCGACGATTTCGGCGGGAAGTACAGCAACAGATTCAACTACAGCATACTGAAGAATGCGGAACCTGCCGTAACAGCCGATCTTCCCAACGTACTCCTCAGCAAGCAGGGAGACAGGAAAACCATAGAACTCAACGACTACATCACCGACGAAGACGGTGAAGAGCTTGACTTCCGCATCACTGTCGCCGACAATACTGCCGTCAGCACCGAACTGCTGGACGGACATCTGCTGCGAATCACCGCGGTAAGTTCCGTCCTATCCCTCACTGAAGTGCGCGTGCTTGCGTACGATGCCCTCGGCGCGAGCGCCAAGGCCGACATCAGGTGCATAGTAAGGCCCGAAGGCGAGAGCATTTCGCTTCTCGAAGGCAGGGTGATAAGCGACAGGCTTACCATACTCAGCGGCGAAGAGCCCGAAAAACTCAGCATCAGGCTCGTCTCGTCCAACGGAACGGTGGTATTCCGCACGGAGGGTGAATTCAGCGCCTTCAATCCCCTGGAGATAGATACCAGGTATCTCGCTCCCGGCGTATATACCCTGTTCGTGACCGACTCTTCCGGCAAAGAAACCAGATACTCCATTGTCAAGCGATGAAAAAATTCGGAATCATATTGCTCCTCGCCGCGGCGGTGCTGCCGGCGCATGCGCAGGACAAAGTCAGGCAGAACGAAGCATTCGGTTTCCTGAGGTATGAGCAGAACCCCGCCCGTGCGGGACTTGCAGGTGCGGGAGCCGCTTCCGCAGTCGGAGGCGGTGCATTCGCCGCTTTCGGAAATCCCGCATCTGCCGTGCTTGCTCCCTCGAAATTCGAGGCTGTGGCATCCTACGCCAGGCGGTCCCCGAATGTCAGCGCCAATACCGACCTTTCCGCAGGAATCTCGGCCCATGCAGGGAAGGGACTCGCAATCACCGCGGCCTTCTCCAGAATAAGCATGGAAAAGCTCGACCTGGGCGGCATCTCCTATTCCCCTTCCCAGATGGTGGCAGGAGCCGGACTCGCTATAGCCCTCGGCGGCAGTCTTGCCCTCGGAGCCGATGTGAATTACGCGAAGGAACAGCTTCTGGAAGATTATTCCCTCAGTTCCGTAGCCGCAGACGTCACCCTTCAATACAGCAAGGGAGGCCTGGGGCTGGCCGGAGGAGTACGCAGCTTGGGCGGAAAGATAAATTCGGAAAGCGGTATAGCCTCATCCCTTCCCACTTCCGCAATGCTCGCCGCTTCATACAACGTTGCGGCGGGGCCGGTCGGGCTTACGCTTTGCGCGGATGCGGATTACTATCTTTCAGGCAACTGGAGCGCCGCTGCCGGACTTGAGGCGAGCATAGCAGGCACCGTCCTGCTGCGTGCCGGATACAGGGCCTCTTCCGAACTCGCGGTTACGCCTTCGCACCTTGCCCTCGGCGCAGGCCTTTCGCTTGGCTTCGCCACTATAGACATAGCATGGCTGACTGCTTCCGAAACCATAGGAAACAGTCTGGTCGCAGGTGCAAAGGTGAATTTTTAGCGCTTGTTGATACGCTTTGCGACGCCTATGGCCCCTGTAGGGCATACCAGGCGGCAAAGATGGCATCCCACACATTTCTGCCCAATTATCCTGGGCTGGCGGTCCTCCCCGAAGGAGATGGCCTGGTGGCCTCCGTCGGAGCAGGAAGTGTAGCATCGCCCGCAACCTATGCAGACTTCACGGTCGATGGTGGGGAAGACCATGGTGTCGCGGTCGAGGTCGGAAGGACGCACGAATTCTTCTATCTTCTCCCCTACCAGTTCGTCGACTGACTTCACTCCCCTTTCGTCCATGTAGGTCTGCAGGCCCTCGGTTAGGTCGTCGATGATGCGGTATCCGTACTCCATCACGGCGGTGCATACCTGCACGTTGCGGCATCCGAGCTGGATGAATTCCAGGGCGTCGCGCCAGGTCTCGATTCCGCCTATTCCGCTTAGCTGCAGGTTCTTCATTACGGGATTCCTGGACATTTCCAGGATGAAACGCAGGGCAATGGGCTTGATCGCCTTGCCGGAATAACCGGAGATGGCTTTCTTGCCGGACACTTCTCCTCCCATGGTGACGGACTTTATGGTATTGATGGCTGAGATTCCGTCCGCACCCGCGAAGTACGCCGCCATTGCAGGCTGGGTCATGGTGGCGAGGTTCGGAGTCATCTTGGGGATGACGGGGATATTAACATTACGCTTTACAAAGGCCGTATAGAAGGTGACGAGTTCAGGATTCTGGCCCACGTCGCTGCCCATTCCGGCCATACGCATCTGAGGGCAGGAGAAATTCAGCTCTATGGCGTCGACTCCGGCGGCCTCGGCCATCTTTGCAAGTTCTATCCACTGCTCCTCGGTCTGCCCCATGATCGAAGCCACGACCACCTTGCCGGGGTAGTTCTGTTTCAGCCTCCTGAGTATGTCGAAGTCGGTTTCGACGGGATTTTCGGAGAGCTGTTCCATGTTGCGGAAGCCGCTGAAACTGCCTTCGGGGCCCTTCACTGCATCGAAGCGGGGAGACACCTCCACTATATCCTGCATGCAGATTGTCTTGTAGAACACTCCGGCCCATCCGGCGTCGAAGGCTCTGGCTACCATGTCGTAGTTGGTGCAGATTGCCGAAGATGCGAGGAAGAAGGGGCTTTCGCAATGTATGCCGCAGAAATCTATCGCAAGGTCCGGCTGCGCCTGGGCGGCTTTGGCAGGCTTCGGCAGGGCCGCGGCTATCTCGCGTATGCGTATGGGCCTGTCATAATGGATACAGGCCTTTTCGGCAGCTTCCAGATCCACCTGCGAGCAAGACTCCAGCCACTTGGCTGCATTGTCCATATTGCCGAAACGTACTGCCCTGACGGCCCTGGCCGGATCTCCGGTTTTACAAGCTGCGGTACAAGGGGCGTCTTTACAAAGAAGGCAGCGTGCGGCCTCCTGCGCGGGATGGATTCTGTTCATAGAGTAATGTTTTTAGCTTTATAACTTTCAAATATACAACTATTTCAGGAAAGGACAAGCGCTGTTCAGTCGAGAACCACCAGCAGGGGGGCGGGATGATTGAATTCCAGGGATATCACATCTTCCGAAGCTATATTCAGCGTGGCCTTGAACCAATAATCGAACTTTACATCGTCGGTCGGCCACCTGAGACCTTTGGAACGGACCTGCAGGCCTTGATCCGTCGAAAACAGCGAGACTTTCCGGCCTTCCCCCACATGCAGCCCGCAGGAGTCCGGCACGACGAACGCCGTGTTGTAATCCGAGACCATCTCCACATTCACTCCGTTCGCGGCAAGGCTGTACCTGTCTTCCCAGTACATCAGGTACGAAAGATTCCCGAGTGCATGCGCCTCGCTCTTCCCGAGGGCCCCAAGGATATGGATATCGTCCGCATCGGGGTAATTCTCCCGCAGCCACACGAAAGCCTTGTTCAAATCGTTGAAATCCTGCTCGTCCACCTGCACCGCCTTGTCGCCCAGGGCCTTGCGCTGCACCGCCGGCAGGGAATCCATATCCCCCACCACCGCCACAGGCTCGATTCCCAGTTTCCCCAGCCTCGGGTACGACGCACCGTCGCAGCACACCACCACATCCGCACTCCTGAGCAGATAGCGCGGATACTCCTTCTTCGGGAACTCTCCATTTGCAAGAATCGCTGCCGTCATTGCTGGGAGCCTCCTACGAGGTCGAGTATTTCGGAAGTAATTTTGGCCTGGCGGCCTTTGTTGTATTCGAGGGTGAGGGTGTCGAGGAGTTCCTCGGCATTGTCGGATGCGGCCTGCATCGCGACCATCCTGGCGGCGTGCTCGGAGGCGATGGAGTCCAGCAGCATCGTGTAGATGCGGAGGCGCATCACCTGGGGCTGCAGGACGGAGAGGACTTCGTCGCGGGACGGTTCGATTATGAATTCCCCTGAATCCTCTGCGGAAGATGGCTGCACCGCAGCCTGCGAAGCCCCGAGATATTCTTCCACATAAACCTTCTGCGTGGAGGTGGAGACAAAGTGATTATATACGAGCATTACCGAAGTGTAACGCCCTGAGTTATAAGCATCTATCATCTTCTGTGCAAAGGCGGAGGCCTTCTCGAAGCTGCATTTGCCTACCATGTCGGAATAGTCTTCCGGAGAAGTATAGCCAGCCCTTCGCATGGCTTCGGCCATCTTGCGGCCTATAGGATAGACCTCGACTTCGGAGCCCTGCTTCTTATATGATTCTATCAGTTCGGAGCTTTTGCGGATCACGTTGATGTTGAAGGCTCCGCAGAGCGACGAGTTGCTCGAAACCGCCACTATCGCCACCCGTCCGGCGCCGGCAGCCTCCTGGTCCGTCTGTCTGCCGTCGCGGGGGGAAAGGTCTGCGCCATGGACTCCGGCTCCGGACACTCCGGCACCATGAGCCGACACCGCGGAAAGAATCTCCGCAAGGGCCTCGGTGTAGGGACGGATATTCTCGGCCATCTGCTGGGCCTTGTGGAGCTTGGCGGAAGACACCAGCTTCATCGCCGAAGTGCTCTTCAGCGTGCTGCGTACCGACTCTATATGGTCTTTTACCTCCCTGAGCGAAGCCATGACAAATTATGCCTTTATCTGCATTACAACTTCCGCGGCCACCTTTTCCATTACCGAAGTGAGCGAATCGTCAACCTTGCCGGATGCAAGTTCGTCCAGCACATTCCGGTAAGAGGATCGCATCCTTTCCAGGAACAGCTTCTCGAAATCCTTTACCTGAGCTATCTCTATATCCGCCATAAGGGCATGGGTGCCGCAGTAAAGCACCGCGACCTGCTCGCCCAGGGGCATGGGGGAATACTGGGGCTGCACGAGGAGCATATTGTTCTTGCGGCCCTTGTCGAGAGCCATAGCCGTAACCTTGTCCACGTCGGAAGAGAACTTGCTGAACGATTCCAGCTCGTTGTACTGGGCCTGGTCTATCTTCAGCGAACCGGCGACCTTTTTCATGCTCTTCACCTGGGCCGAACCGCCCACGCGCGAAACCGAAATACCCACGTTGATGGCGGGACGGAAGCCCTGGTTGAACAGGCTGCTCTCCAGATAAATCTGCCCGTCGGTGATGGAGATTACGTTGGTGGGGATGTAAGCCGAAACGTCCCCCGCCTGGGTTTCGATAATAGGAAGGGCCGTGAGCGAACCTCCCGCCTTCACCTTGCCGCGCAGGGACTCGGGAAGGTCGTTCATCTGCTCTGCGACTTCCTGCTGGCCGATAATCTTGGCCGCGCGTTCCAGAAGACGGCTATGCAGATAGAATACGTCGCCGGGGTAGGCCTCGCGCCCTGAAGGGCGGCGGAGAATCAGCGAAACTTCGCGGTAAGCCACCGCCTGCTTGGACAGGTCGTCGTACACCACGAGGGCGGGGCGTCCGGTGTCGCGGAAGTATTCGCCTATGGCGGCTCCCGCAAAAGGAGCATAGTAGCGAACTGCGGCGGGATCTGCGGCGGTTGCGGCCACCACTATGGTGTAGTCCATCGCCCCCCTGGACCGCAGGGTTTCGACTATGGACGCAACTGTGGAACCCTTCTGCCCGACTGCCACATAGATGCAGTAAACCGGATTTCCGGCCTCGTAGCAGCTGCGCTGGTTGATTATGGTGTCTATGGCTATCGCTGTCTTTCCTGTCTGGCGGTCGCCGATTATGAGCTCCCTCTGGCCGCGGCCTATAGGAATCATCGAATCTATGGCTTTGAGGCCCGTCTGGAGAGGTTCGGTGACGGGTTCACGGAAGATGACACCGGGGGCTTTGCGCTCGAGGGGCATGGTGGTGAGAGCTCCGGTGATATCTCCCAGGCCGTCGAGAGGCTCTCCGAGGGGATTCACTACGCGGCCCACCATCGAATCTCCCACATCTATGGATGCGATACGGCCGAGACGGCGCACGTTCATCCCCTCCTTCACCTGGTCCGCAGGGCCGAGCAGCACCGCGCCCACATTGTCCTCTTCGAGATTCATCACCACCGCCTTCACGCCGGAGTCGAATTCCAGCAGCTCGCCGGACTCGGCATTCACCAGGCCGTAGATGCGGGCCACGCCGTCGCTGCACGACAGCACCTTGCCCATCTCCTCGAAGTGCACGGTAGTGTCTATCTCCTTGAGCTGGCCGAGGAGAATCTCGGAAATTTCGCTTGCTTTGATAGTATTGTTCTGAGCCATTAGATGATTCTGTTATTCTTTTGTACAAACTGTCGGCGGATGTCGTCGAGCTGACGCTGTACGCTGGCATCCAGCCTGTAATCGTCGAACTCCACCACGAATCCCCCGAGCAGGGAAGGATCGACCGAACTTTCCATGAGCACCCGCTTCCCTGTCTTGGTTTCCAGGAGCGAACGCACCTCGTCCGCGAGGTCTTCGGAAGGGACGGCGGTCACCACCCTGGCGAGCACGATGCCCTCTTCCTTGCAGTAGTCCCGCACGAAAGTATTGAGGATGAGTTTCAGATAATCGGTCCGGCGCTGCTGCCGAAGGAGGCTGATAAGCCTGACTATATCGGGTTCCAGGGGCTCGGGAAGCGATTCAGGATGTGCAAGTATCTCCCTTACCTGCATGAAGACCTCCTCTCCCCTGCCGTTCTCCTTTACGAACTGCAGGAAGGCCTTTGCATAGCGTGACGATACTACACCCGTGTTCATGACTGTCCTAATTCAATGCACTCCTCGAAGCTTCTTCCGAAAGCCTGTCCACAAGGGCATGCTGGGCGTCGCTGTCCTCCAGCTGCTGACGGAGCACCTTCTCGGCAACCTCCACCGAAAGCATAGCCACCTGCCGGCGCAGGTCGCGAAGTGCCGCTTCCCTCTCGGTCGCTATCTGCTCCCTCGCCTTCTGCACCATTTCGGCAGTCTGCGTCTCGGCATCCGTCCTGGCCCTGGAGATAATCTCATCCCTTGCCTGGGACGCTTCCCTGAGGATGCGCGCCTGCTCCTTGCGCGTCTGATCGATCATCCGTGCCTGCTCCTCCGCCAGATGCGACATCCTTTCCTGCGCTTCATCCGCGAGCCTGAGGCTGTCGCTGATGCGCCGGTTGCGTTTGTCCACCATGCCGGTTATCGCCGGAAAGCCCCACTTGGCAAGAATCGCGAAGACGATGCCGAAGATGACGACCATCCAGAACAGCAAACCGACGTCCGGAGTAATCAGGTTCATATCCTAAAGTACGAAGGAAAGCAGACAGACAATGATTCCCAGAAGGGCCGCACCCTCTATCATACCGGCGACGATTATCATGCTGGAACGGATGTTCCCCGCCGCTTCGGGCTGACGGGCCATGGCTTCCATTGCGGAAGAGCCTATCTTGGCGATTCCGTATCCTGCTGCGAAGGCCGCAAGAGCTGCTGCGAGGGCTCCGCCCGCCTTTCCGATAGCTGCGCCCATGGTGACTTGAAGTAAAATAAATCCTAACATAATTATTTGGGTTTTAAATTGTTATTCCGCTTTTACACGTGCCATTCCTATATAAATCGACGACAACATTGTGAATATGTATGCCTGGATGAACGAGATAAGCATCTCGAGCACGTCCAGGAAGATTCCGAACAGGACGGAGATGACTGTCGCGCCGCAGGTCATGGCGGGGCCGTACTTTCCGAGTATGAAGATTATGCACACCATGCAGAGCAGCTGTATGTGCCCCGCCAGCATGTTGGCGAAAAGTCGTATGGTGAGCGAGATGGGCTTCACGAGGGCGCTGAACACCTCGATTACCGCCATGATGGGCTTGAGTATTCCTGGGACGTCGGGGCTGAACATGTCCTTGTAGTAGTGCTTCGTGCCGGTGAGATTCACCGTGAAGAAGGTGAACAGGGCCAGGACGAGGGTGCAGGCGATGTTTCCGGTGAGGTTGGCACCGCCCGGGAAGAAGGGAATGATGCCGAGGAAGTTGTTCAGCAGGATGAAGAGGAAGGCGGTAATGAGGAAGGGCGAGTAGCGCCTGTAGTCCTCTTCGCCTATGTTTTCGCGGGCCATGTTGTGCACCATCATCACGAGGGGTTCCATCAGGGCGGCAAGGCCGGTGGGGTGCTCTTCGAGGGCGTCGTGGCGCCTGTACCAGCGGGCGGTGAGCAGCACGAGCACCAGCAGGAGGATGGAGCTCATCATGAGGCTCAGGACGTTCTTGGTGATGCTGATGTCGAAGGGACGGGTGCCGTCGGCGCGGACTATCTTGCCTTCGTGCGGAGCGCCCTCGGGGGCGATGTGCCAGCGGCCGTAGCTGCCGGTTTCGAGGATTTTGCGGGAGCTGAAGACGTGCCAGCCTTCGTCGCAGATGATGACGGGGAGATAGATGGCGACGGGTTCGCCTTTCCAGTCGAGTATGTGCCATTCGTAGGAGTCGAGGACATGCTCGAAGATTATTCCGCCTATATCGAGTTCGTCGGTGCTCTTGCTGCCCTCCACATAAACTTCCTCTGCCGGAAGCCCGGGCGTCGTTGCCCGCAGCGCCGTGCCGGTGCCGAGCATCAGGCAGAAAAGAAGCGCTATTTTCCTGAAAACTCCTTTCATACCTCTGCACAAACAGTTATTTCGTTGTCCCGCACCATTACGGCTCCGCTCTTCACCGCGAAAGATTCTTCTACTCCGGAAGCGCTCCTCCAGCTTACCTTCCCCTCCGAAAGCGTGGAGATGAGGGGTGCGTGGTCCCTGAGCACTTCAAAGGCGCCCGCGCTCCCCGGGAGGAACACGGCGGCCGCATCGGAAACTGTGCGGCTCTGCGTCGGAGTGAGAATCTTGAGCGTCATGTCCTACTTTGCCTGCGAAAGTATCTTTTCTCCTTTGGCGATGGCATCTTCGATGGTTCCCACCTGCAGGAATGCCTGTTCCGGCAGATAATCCACCTCGCCGTCGAGTATCATCCTGAAACCCTTTATGGTGTCTTCGATATCGACCATCACGCCGGGGCAGCCGTTGAATGCTGCGGCCACCTGGAGTGGCTGGCTGAGGAAGCGCTGGACGCGGCGGGCGCGGTTGACCGTGATTTTGTCGGCGTCCGAGAGTTCGTCCATGCCGAGTATGGCGATGATGTCCTGGAGCTCCTTGTAGCGCTGGAGTATCTGCTTCACGCGCTGCGCGGTCTCGTAGTGTTCCTGCCCCACGATGTTGGGATCGAGGATGCGGGATGTGGATTCGAGGGGATCCACTGCGGGATAGATGCCGAGTTCGGTGATTTTGCGGCTGAGCACCGTAGTGGCGTCGAGATGGCTGAACGTGGTTGCGGGAGCAGGGTCCGTAAGGTCGTCGGCAGGCACATAGACTGCCTGTACCGAGGTGATGGATCCGTTCTTGGTGGATGTGATACGTTCCTGCATCTGGCCCATTTCAGTGGCGAGGGTAGGCTGGTATCCCACTGCGGAGGGCATGCGCCCGAGGAGCGCGGACACCTCCGACCCCGCCTGGGTGAAGCGGAAGATGTTGTCGATGAAGAACAGTATGTCTTTCGGGGAGGACGGGTCGGAGGAGTCGCGGAAGGATTCCGCCAGCGTAAGCCCGCTGAGGGCTACGCTGCTGCGCGCTCCCGGGGGCTCGTTCATCTGGCCGAAAACCATCGCGACCTGGCTCTTCGCCAGCTCTTCCGGATCGACTTTCGTCAGGTCCCATTCTCCTCTCGCCATCCCTTCCTCGAATTCCTTTCCGTATTTTATCACACCGGATTCAATCATCTCGCGAAGCAGGTCGTTGCCCTCTCGGGTACGCTCGCCCACGCCCGCGAACACGCTGAATCCATTGTGTTTCTTCGCAATGTTGTTGATGAGTTCCTTTATCAGCACCGTCTTTCCCACGCCTGCGCCGCCGAAAAGCCCGATTTTGCCGCCCTTGAGGTAGGGCTCCAGCAGGTCTATCACCTTGATGCCGGTAAACAGCACTTCCTGGCTGGTGGTAAGGTCTTCGAACTTGGGAGCTTCGCGGTGTATGGGGAGGCTGCCGACATCGTCGAGGGGGGCAAGGCCGTCGATGGTTTCGCCGGTCACGTTCATCACGCGGCCGCGTATCTGCGCACCTGCAGGCATACGGATCGGGGATCCTGTCGTACGGACTTCAAGCCCGCGCCTGAGACCGTCGGTGGAATCCATCGCGACGCAGCGCACAGTATCTTCACCTATGTGCTGCTGCACCTCTATTATAAGGTCCCTGCCGTCCTGGCGGGCCACTTTTAGGGCTTCGTGAATGGAGGGAAGGCCGGTCCGGCTATCGCCCGAAAGGTCGAAGTGGACGTCCACTACCGGCCCGATAATCTGTGAGATATGTCCTTTGAGTTCTGACATCGGAATCATCTGTTAATCAAATTTTCAAATATACAAAAAAGATTCCGTATTGCTTCCACTCCTGTCATAAAGAATTGGTTGATACTTATACCAAAACCCACCAGGCCCATGCAGTGAGTCTGCTCCTCCGGAGCCCGGGGTTTGCCATAGGTCCTTGCGGTTTTAGGAGGACCTACAGCGGAAACCCTGGAAAAGTGCCGTAGGTCCTTGCGATTCAAGGAGGACCTACAGCGAAAACCTTGGAAAAGTGCTGTAGGTCCTTGCGATTCAAGGGGAACCTACAGCGGAAATTCCGGAAAAGTGCCGTAGGTCCCTGCGGTTTTAGGAGGACCTACAGCGGAAACTACAGAAAAGTGCCGTAGGTCCCCTGCAATGAGTCTGCTCCTTCGTAGCCCCTAACAAAAGGTCCCGGGGGACCGCAAAAGGCCACCGCGAATGCGATGGCCTTTTGTGGTCCCTGTAGGGCATGATCCTACGACCCCCTGATTATGAGTCAGATGCTCTAACCAACTGAGCTAAGGGACCATTATGCGGGCATCGTCCGCCCGCCATGTCTGAAAACTCAGACCTTGATCTCTACCTCAACGCCGGAAGGCAGCTCGAGTTTCATGAGAGCGTCAACGGTCTTTCCGTTGGAGTCCTCGATGTCGAGAAGCCTGCGGTATGAATCGAGCTCGAACTGCTCGCGGGACTTCTTGTTCACGAAGGTCGAACGGTTCACAGTGAATATCTTCTTGTTGGTAGGAAGGGGAATAGGTCCTATCACCCTTGCACCGGTAGCCTTCACCGTCTCAACGATCTTCGCAGCGGACTTGTCCACGAGCATGTGGTCGAAAGACTTGAGTTTAATTCTGATTTTTTGGCTCATATTGCAAATGTAATTAATTATTCGTCATCTGCGGACATTTTGTATCCACTTTTTTCAATAATATCTTTCGCCATGGCCGCGGGAACCGGGTCGTAATGGTCGAAAGACATGGTGCTGGTAGCACGGCCGGACGACAGCGTACGAAGCACTGTCACATAGCCGAACTGCTCTGCAAGCGGTACGTATGCCTTGATTATCCTTGCTCCGCCGCTCGTGCTGTCCATGTTCACGATCTGGCCGCGGCGACGGTTGAGGTCGCCCACGATCTCTCCCATATAGTCTTCGGGTGTCACCACCTCCAGGCTCATGATGGGCTCGAGAAGCACGGGGTTGCACTTGGGGCATGCATGACGGAATGCCATGCGTCCTGCAAGTTCGAATGACAGCTGGTCGGAGTCCACAGGGTGGTAGGAGCCATCGAGCAGCGTGACCTTGAGGCTCTGCACCTCGTAACCGGCGAGCACGCCGTTGGCCATTGCCGACTCGAAGCCTTTCTGAACCGAAGGAATGAATTCCTTGGGAACGTTTCCACCCTTGACGGCGCTCTCGAACTGGAGTCCGGTAACGCCCTCGTCGGCCGGTCCGACTTCAACTATGATATCCGCGAATTTACCACGGCCGCCGGTCTGCTTCTTGAATACCTCGCGAAGCTGGGTGGTTGTGGTGATGGCCTCTTTGTAGTTAACCATTGGAGCACCCTGGTTGATGTCCACGCCGAATTCGCGGCGCAGGCGGTCAACGATGATGTCGAGGTGCAGCTCACCCATTCCGCTGATTACGGTCTGACCTGTCTCGGCGTCGGACTTCACCGTGAAGGTGGGGTCCTCCTCGGCGAGTTTGCCGAGGGCTACTCCGAGCTTGTCGAGATCCTGCTGCGTCTTGGGTTCTATCGCTATACCTATCACCGGATCGGGGAACTCCATGGTTTCCAGGGCGAGCTGGTGCTTTTCGTCGCAGATGGTGTCTCCGGTGCGGAGATCCTTGAATCCGACTGCGGCGCAGATGTCACCAGCCTCGACAAAATCGATGGGATTCTGGTGATTGGAGTGCATCTGGTAAAGCCTGGCCACCCTTTCCTTCTTGCCCGTACGGGAATTCACCACGTACGAACCGGCATCGAGGTGACCGGAATATGCCCTGAGGTAAGCCAGACGGCCCACATAGGGATCGGTTGCGATCTTGAACACCAGCGCGCAGAAAGGCTGGGTAGCTTCGGGCTTGAGAGCCACTTCCGCGCCGTTGTGGGTGTTCGTCGCTTTGGTGTCGCCGATGTCCCAGGGAGAAGGAAGATAGCGGACAACCGCATCCAGAAGGAACTGCACGCCCTTGTTCTTGTAGGAAGAACCGCAGGTTGCAGGGACTATCTTCATTTCGATGGTACCCTTTCGCAATGCTGCAATCAATTCTTCTTCGGTAAGGGATGCAGGATCCTCAAAATACTTCTCCATCAGGGAATCATCGCAGTCTACCGCGGCTTCAACGAGCTTGTCCCTCCAGGTTTCGACCTCCTCCGCCATTTCCGCAGGCACTTCGCGAATCTCGTAGTTCACGAGCTCTTCGCTGCTGTTATAATAGTATGCCTTGCGTGACAGCAGGTCGACAATACCCTCGAACTTCTCTTCCGAGCCGATAGGAAGACTGATGGGAACCGCCGTCGCCCCGAGTTTGTTCTTTATGTCTTCGACACACCCGAGGAAATCGGCACCCACACGATCCATCTTGTTCACATACGCAATCTTCGGCACGCCGTACTTGTCGGCCTGGCGCCACACAGTTTCGCTCTGCGGCTGCACCTTGCCTACGGCATCGAAGGTGGCGACGGTTCCGTCCAGCACCCTGAGCGAACGCTCCACCTCGACCGTGAAGTCGACGTGGCCGGGAGTGTCTATCAGATTGATCTGGAAGACCTTCCCGTTGTAGTGCCAGAATGCCGTGGTGGCAGCGGAGGTGATAGTGATACCCCTCTCCTGCTCCTGCACCATCCAGTCCATCGTAGCGGCGCCGTCGTGCACCTCACCGATCTTGTGAGTCTTTCCCGTATAGAAGAGGATGCGCTCGGAAGTGGTGGTTTTGCCGGCATCGATGTGCGCCATAATGCCGATGTTGCGAGTAAAATGTAAATCCCGATTGGCCATTAAAACAACTGACTTACTAACTAACTACGACCAATTAAAAACGGAAATGTGCGAAGGCCTTGTTGGCTTCTGCCATACGGTGCATGTCTTCTTTGCGCTTGAATGCACCACCTTCGTTGTTGTACGCCGCTACAATTTCTGCAGCGAGCTTTTCTGCCATGGAGTGGCCGGAACGCTTGCGGGCGAACTGTATCATATTCTTCATTGCGAGAGACACCTTACGCTCCGGACGCAACTCGGTCGGCACCTGGAAGTTGGCTCCGCCGATACGGCGCGACTTCACCTCTATCTGAGGGGTCACGTTCTCGAGAGCCTGCCTCCAAATATCGAGAGGAGCCTTGTCAGAATCTTTCATCTTCTCGCCTACCATGTCAATGGCATCGTAAAAAATAGAATACGCGATACTCTTCTTCCCCTGCAACATAAGGTTGTTCACGAAACGGGTTACCTCGATGTCGTGATACTTAGGATCTGGAAGTAGAATCCTCTTCTTAGGCTTTGCTTTTCTCATAATTGGAAAAATTTAAAAAATAAACATCCGACGGCTACTTCTTGGGCCTCTTGGCTCCGTAGAGGGAACGGGACTGGGTCCTGCCTTCCACGCCAGCGGTATCCAATGCGCCGCGAAGGATGTGGTAACGTACACCGGGAAGGTCCTTCACACGGCCTCCGCGAACGAGCACGATGCTGTGTTCCTGGAGGTTGTGGCCTTCGCCGGGAATGTAGGCGTTCACCTCTTTGGCGTTTGTCAGGCGTACACGGGCAACCTTACGCATTGCTGAGTTAGGTTTCTTAGGGGTAGTTGTGTAAACCCTAAGGCATACGCCACGCTTCTGAGGGCACGCATCCAATGCGCGAGACTTGCTCTTTACTTCGATGCTCTCGCGTCCTTTGCGAACCAATTGTTGAATTGTCGGCATAAATTAAACATTAAAAAAACACCCCCGTAAAAAGGGGGTGCAAATATACGGAAAAAATTTTAAAGTGCAACGAATTCTATATCCTTCAAGGCTTTTTCCTTCAGTCCGGGGTCTTTCGCACAGGCTGAATCCAGGGCTTTGCGGGCGTCTGCCTTCTTTCCTTCGCGCATTGCAATGATTGCACGATAGTAGTCGGCGAGGGCGGAAGTATCGTTCCTGAGGGCCTCCGAGGCCGCTTTGAGGTCTCCCGTCATGATGTTTGCGATGGCCTCGTTCACGTCTCCGGCTCCCTTGAGCTTGTCGGCGGCAGCTGCAAAATCACCCTTGGAGAGGTCCACGATTCCGAGGTTCCTGCGGGCGGTGGCATTCCCCGACTTTTCGAAGAATTCAGCGGCTTTGTCGAATTCTCCCCTGCGCAGCTCCACGACTCCGCGGGCGTTGAGCACATCGGGATCGTCCTGGTTCTTGAGCTGGTTGAGATAGAGTTCGGTAACAGCATGCGAACCCTGCTCGAGGTTCACTATTGCAAGGTCGTAGCGCCCTACCTCGGATCCGAAGCGGTCGGCCGCGGCCCTGTAGAACATAGCCTTGTCGGCGGGATCTTCGGAAGTGGCCGCGATGCGGAGCAGTGCGGTCTCGTCCACGAAGTAGAGACGCTTGCGCTCCACCAGTTCGTGCAGTTCCTCATCGGTATAGTTCTGATATTCAACCTCGGTGACGAAGCGGGAACGGCGCAGTTCGGGGAGAACCTCCTTCTTGAGCTCGGTGAAAATCTGGCTCATGTTGCGGATTTCGCTCTCGCGGACCTCCGGATCGTTGTACATGGAGAGTACGCGGAGGATGAGATCCTTGTCTTCGATATCGGACTTTGCCACGGCATCCTGGAATCCTTCCCAGTCCTGGCCCACGCTCTGCACCTCGGGGGCTGCGATTCCGTCAAGGCCCTTCGTGGCATTGTCCCAGGCTTTCTTCGCGGAGCTGGAACGTTCGTCGGAGAGCTTGGCGTTGCGCTCCTCGCCTCCTTCGGGAGATGCATAGGAGATAATCTTGACATCCTTTACCTTCGCCCTGTCGTCCTCGGCGAGTTCGGCAAGCGAAGATGCATATTCCCTGAAGGAATTGGAGTTGAGCTCGCTGCTCTTTACATTCGAAGAGTTCACGTCGTAGTGAATCTGGCCTTCGCTGGTCTTGGTGACTACGTGCTGGTAGCCGTCTTCCTTATAGTTGAAATAGCCGTTGGCGATGAATGAGTTTCCGGTGGTAATAACGCCGTCGGCAACCTTGCGGCCGGGCAGCACCACGTTCCTGTCCTTATAAGTAGCGACGCTGCGGAGCTCCAGATAGCTTTTCTTCATGTCCTCGGTAAAGGGGATGCTGAACTTCTCGGTCACGGTGCCTCCATTTGTGGAAATCACCTTGTTGTTCTCGCGGACTTTCTCTCCCTGATATTTAAAGGTAGGGCCGGAGACCTCTCCTCCGTCATAAACTATGACCGGAGTGACCGCCAGTTTGGACTCGGGAGCGAAATATCCCGCGGGATAGCTCACCGTAATGCTCACGGGAATCTCGTTGTTCACTACCGCAAGCACCTCGGGAGTGCACGAAACCTCCACCTTCGAGGCGGCGTCTGCCATCTGCTGTGCGGAATTCTTGTTGCAGGCAACCAGGGCGAGCGCCGCGGCGGCAACTGCGAAAATCTTGTTTATCTTCATAATGTTCTTTTGTTGGGATTACAAATATACATCATTTTTATGTCTTATAAAAAATACATATATTTGAAATCCGGAACCCTGTAATTCATAGCATTATATGAAGAAATTTAAAATACTTGCAATCATTGCTGCGATCGCAGCAATGGTTGCCCTCTACAAGATAATTGAAAAAGAATTCAGGTTTAGCTTAAATTCTGTTTATGCATATGCCGGTAAATGTTTAATTCAGAATGATTATTCTGTGC
>CAJONC010000022.1 GCA_905235675.1 uncultured Bacteroidales bacterium
TCCTTCGCAAGACGCCTCTTCACAGAGGGTTTCTCGAAGTTCTTGCGGGCGCGGAGCTCGCGTACGGCACCGGTCTTTTCGAATTTGCGCTTGAATTTCTTCAGGGCCCTTTCGATATTTTCACCGTCTTTTACAGGTACTATAATCATTAAAAAATCACCTCCTTTTCGATTTAGCGGCTGCAAAGGTAGAAATTTTTTGCGGAATTACAACATTTTTGCAAAATCTTTCATCCCTTCTGTAGCCACTTTGCGGATGTGCACTATCCTGCTGTCGTACAGCGGCACTTCAGCGGGGTCGATAATGTAGATGGGGGCGTCGGGAGATGCAAACCTGTAAAGGCCCGCGGCGGGATAGACCGACAGGGAAGTGCCCACGATGAGCACTATGTCGGCCTGCGAAACCAAATCAATGGCCTGTTCCATCTTTGGGACGGCTTCACCGAAGAAGACTATGTGCGGACGCAACTGTACGCCGTTCGGAGCCTTGTCGCCGAGATTCACTTCACCGTAACCCACGTCGAATACAGCCTTTTCGCTGAAACCGTCTTCGTCGTTGTAAGTGTTCTCCGGCCTCACCTTCGTGGCCTCGCCGTGCAGGTGCACCACATGCGTACTTCCGGCCCTCTCATGCAGGTTGTCCACATTCTGGGTTATCACGTCCACAATGTAATCCTTCTCCAGCTCGGCGATTGCCCTGTGCGCTTCGTTAGGCTTTGCGTCGCGCAGATGGGCGCGCTGCATGTTGTAGAACTGCAGGACCTTGTTCCTGTCGCGGTACCAGCCTTCAATCGATGCCACTTCCATGGGGTCGTAACTGTCCCAGAGGCCGCCGTTGTCGCGATAGGTTCCGAGTCCCGATTCGGCGCTGACCCCTGCGCCCGTGAGCACTGCTATTCTCTTTTTCATTCGTCCTTGATTCCAAAGAAACTGTGCCGCGCCCAGTATTCGAAAAGAGGGTCCAGCACTATGGGTTCGTCGTTTTCACCGAAGGTGATTATCTCTTTCTTGCAGAGGGCGTCCTTGAGCCTGCGCACATTGGCCGACGAGTTGAGGCCGTAACGTTCTATGACTTCCGCTGAGCTGAACTTCTTGACACCTTCGAGTGCGGCCCTGAGCAGCGAGGTCTGGAAGCCGGTCAGGTCGGCCGTCTGGTCGCGGAAACGTGGTTCGTGCAGTGCGACAAGCATTGCGAGGGCGTCCGCGAGGGTGCCGTCGGTGATATATCCTTTGGTGAGATGGTCGCAGATGGAGGCGAACTGGTTTATGTACCATATATTGCTGCGGAAAAGCTTGCAGACGCTCATCATCTGGTCGCGGTCTATCACCTTGCCTCCGGTAAGGAAACCCTTCACTATGGAGTCGGTAATCTCGCGTGTATCTATATCGCTGAATTTCAGATGGTTCACTATCCTGTAGAAGAATACCCTGTGCTCGAATATCTCCTTCATGGCGTTCACCCTTGATCCCATCAGAACATAGCTGCAAAGTTCATTCTGCGAGTTTTGCATCACTTCTTCGGCAATTTTGCATATCTTCTCCCAGTTGTCCAGGAAGCAGATATTCTGGAATTCGTCTATGATTACTATCATTTTGCGCCCTTTCACGGCGGCGAGACGGTAGGGGAGGCAGAATATGGAACGGATGTCGTTTTCGTCCATGTCCCAGTTGAGTGACAGCACGGCGTCTTTTTCGGCATAGGCTACGGGGTCGAACACGAAGTGGGTGTCGGGAAGGCATCCTTTGACTATCGAGTCGAATTCGTCGGGAGTGGTGGCCTCGGCACGGATGATTTCCGATCCGAGCGTGAGCATGAAGGCGTCGATGCCGCGTATGTTGAGCAGCGACATTTCGGCGGTTCCGAACTGCTTTCCGGAGATGCGCATGTTGAAGAAAGCCTGCTGCAGCAGGGAAGTCTTCCCGCTTTTCGGAGGCTCGTAGATGACTACGTTTCCGCCGTTCCAGATGAGGTTGGAGAATATGGTAAGTTCGTTGCGGCGTCCGACGAAATTCTTGCCGGACACGGGTTTTCCGTATGAGAAGATGCCCTCCATTTTTGTAACAAACTTGTTGCCAGAGACAAAAATAATAAATTATTTTGTGGATTGCTTAAAAATTGCTACTTTTGCAGTCCGATTTTTTAGAAGACTGTCGAGCTCACCAAGATCCGTTCTCAGGGAACGGGCGCTTGCAGCCAAAAACTTTTAAAGTTTTTTTATTTGTTATGTACGCAATCGTAGACATTGCAGGCAGCCAGTTCAAGGTTGAGGCCGGAAACGAAATTTACGTGCCCCGCATTGCCAAGGCAGCCAAAGATTCAGATGTAGAATTTGACAAGGTGCTCCTCGTGGAGAATGAGGGCGTTGTCAAAGTCGGTGCTCCCTATGTAGAGGGTGCTGTTGTCAAGGCAACAGTTCTTGCAGATGACGTAAAGGCCGACAAGGTTCTTGTTTTCAAGAAGATCCGCCGCAAGGGCTTCCAGAAACTGAACGGTCACCGTCAGAAACTTTACAAGATTAAAATTAACGAAATCGCTTAAGTATTATGGCACACAAGAAAGGTCAATCCAGTTCAAAGAACGGTCGTGAGTCGCACAGCAAACGTCTGGGCCTCAAGAAATTCGGAGGCGAAACCGTTAAGGCCGGCAACATTATCGTACGCCAGAGGGGTACGGTCCACAATCCCGACAAGAACGTCGGAATGGGCAAGGACCACACTCTCTACGCCCTTGTAGACGGTACCGTAAAGTTCACCCGCAAGAAAGAAGACAAATCTTACGTCTCAGTCATCCCTTTTGAGAACTAATCACGGGGGAGCGATGAATAGAACAAGGCCTGCACTCCATCCGTAGAGTGTGGGCCTTTATCTTTTGAAAGGAATTATTTTATGCTTACTTTAAAATCTCTGAGAGAAAATCCCCAGGAGGTCGTCGACCGCCTGAAGGTCAAGAATTTCGATGCACAGCCCATAGTGGACAAGGTGCTGGAACTCGATGCAAAGCGCCGCGCCCTGCAGATGGAAAGCGACGCCCTGCTTGCCGAGCAGAAGAAGAAGGCTGCCGAAATCGGAGGGCTGATGAAGCAGGGGCTGCGCGAGGCCGCCGAGAATGCCAAGGCCGCCGTGGCTGAACTCAAGCAGAAGAGCTCCGACCTGCTCGCCCAGGGCGATGCGGTGGCAAAGGAGCTTGAAGCACAGCTCGTGCAGCTTCCCAACATGCCCTGCAGCCTTGTTCCCGAGGGCAAGGATGCGGCGGACAATGTAGTGGTGAAGGAAGGCGGTCCCGACGTGCATCTTCCCGAAGGCGCCCTTCCCCATTGGGAACTGGCGAAGAAATACGACATCATCGACTTCGACCTCGGCGTCAAAATTACCGGCGCAGGATTCCCTGTATATAAAGGTAAGGGTGCAAGGCTCCAGAGGGCCCTCATCAACTTCTTCCTCGACGAGAACACGAAGGCCGGATATCAGGAGACAGAGCCTCCCGTGGTGGTGAACGCAGCTTCCGGCTTCGGCACAGGCCAGCTTCCCGACAAGGAAGCCCAGATGTACTATGTCGGCCTGGACAATTTCTACCTCGTCCCCACCGCCGAGGTGCCCGTCACCAACATCTTCCGCGACGTTATCCTCGAGAACAGCCAGCTTCCCCAGAAGCTCACCGCCTATACCCCGTGCTTCCGCCGGGAGGCCGGATCCTACGGCAAGGACGTGCGCGGGCTCAACCGCCTGCACCAGTTCGACAAGGTGGAAATAGTGCGCGTGGAGCGTCCGGAAGACTCCTACAAGGCCCTCGACGAGATGGTGGCCCATGTGGAAGGCCTGGTGAACAAGCTCGGGCTCAAGTACCACATTCTCCGTCTCTGCGGCGGGGATATGTCCTTCACCTCCGCAATCACCTACGACTTCGAGCTCTGGAGCGCCGCACAGGGCCGCTGGCTTGAGATTTCCTCAGTTTCCAACTTCGAGACCTTCCAGGCCAACAGGCTCCATCTGCGTTATCGCGACGAGAACGGCAAGACCCAGCTCGCACACACCCTGAACGGATCGTCGCTCGCACTGCCGCGCGTGGTCGCCGCCCTGCTCGAAGACAACCAGACTCCCGAGGGAATCGTAATTCCCGAAGTTCTCCGTCCGTACACAGGCTTCGACATCATTGACTAAGGCAAGAACCATACTCGGAATCGATCCCGGAACCAATCTGCTTGGTTTCGGGATTGTCCGTATGGATGAGGCCGGCCAGGCATCTTTCGTGGACATGGGGGTGCTGGACCTGCGCAGGATAGATTCGGGCTACGACAAGCTGCGCTGCATCTACGAAAAGGTGGATGCCCTCTGCGAACTGCACAGCCCTTCCGACCTCGCGATAGAATCTCCCTTCTACGGCAAGAACGCCCAGGTAATACTCAAGCTCGGACGCGCCCAGGGAGCTGCCATGACTGCCGCGGTGGCGCACGGGCTCAGCGTTACGGAATACGCCCCGCGCAAGGCCAAGATGGTGATATGCGGCAACGGGTCCGCATCCAAGGAGCAGGTCGCCCTGATGGTGGAACGCACCCTCGGCATCAACATCGAAAGCAAATATCTCGACGCCACCGACGCCCTTGCCATAGCCATGTGCCATTATTATCAGCTCAAGAGCCCCCTTACTTCTGCAGGCGGCGGAAAGTCGAGCTGGGAGAAATTCATCGCAGACAATCCCGACAGGATAAAATAAGTCACAGGGGCTTAAACTTTAAGCCTGAAACCGCGTCTAACGACAGTTATGAATTTTTACAGAGCTACTATCAGCATCGTCGCCGGAATGCTTCTTGGCACCGGCCTGTTCGCACAGAACAAAATTACCGGAACGCTTTCCGATTCAGCTTCGGGAGAAGCCGTACCTTTTGCCACAGTGTCGCTTACCAGGGACGGGGCGCAGAAACCCGACAAATACATCCTCAGCGGGGATGCGGGAGATTTCTCCATTACCGGAGTCAGGAAGGGCAGCTATACGCTGAAAGCGGAACTGCTTGGTTATAAGTCGGTTTCGCAGAAAGTGAAAGTGGAAGGCGACGTCAGCCTGGGCAAGATAAAGATGGAACCCGACAGGCAGATGCTCGATGCTGCTTCGGTTTCGGCGGTGGGCAATCCCATCGTGGTGAAGAAGGATACCCTCGAATACAATGCGAGTTCCTTCAAGACCACCGACAACGATATGCTGGAAGACCTTCTCAAGAAACTTCCCGGCGTCGAGGTGAGCGAAGACGGAAGCATCACCGTGAACGGCGAGACCATAACCAAGATAACGATAGACGGCAAGACCTTCTTCCTCGACGACCCCCAGCTGGCCTCGAAGAACATTCCCGCCAAGCTCATCAACAAGCTGAAAGTGATAAACAAGAAGAGCGAGCAGGCCGAGTTTACCGGCATCGACGACGGTGAGGAAGAGAAGGTGATAGACCTCAGCATCAAGCCCGGCATGATGAGGGGCGCTTTCGGCAACATTATGGGAGGCGCCGGCCACGACATTCCCGCGGATGATGGAATTGACGGCGACTGGCGTTACCAGGGCGCCGCATTCGTGGGCAACTTCAGCGACAACCGCCAGCTGAGCCTCGTGCTGAACGGCAACAATACCAACAACCGCGGATTCAACGACCTTTCCGGCAATATGATGGGCAATATGCGCCAGGGCGGAATGGGCGGCCGCCAGGGAGGATGGGGCGAAGGAAACGGCATCACCACGTCCTACATGGGCGGACTGAACGGAAGCTGGACCCTGTTCGACGGCAACATGGACTTCAACTCCAATTATCTCTACAACCATACGGGCAAGGATGTCGAGGAGAGCAGCAACAAGGTGACCTACGTTACCGGCGACGATCCCTACAACCTGAATTATCTTTCCGACGGAAGCAGCACCACCAACAGCAACGGCCACCGTTTCGGAATGCGCATCGACCACAAGTTCAGCCCCAACACCTCAATACTCTTCGAGCCGAGGGTGGACTTCGGCAACGGAAACTATCTCCAGAAAAACAATTATACTACCGACAGCCTGAATCTGGCCTCGGGAGACATACAGCGTATAAACGAGGGCGAGAGCATGCAGTCGGGGAACAACAAAAACGTATCCACCAGCGGCTTCCTCCTCTTCCGCCAGAGGCTTGGAATCCCCGGCAGGACCATGACTTTCATGGGACGTTACTCCTTGAGCAACAATGACCTGGATGCAGTAAACATGTCGAACACCTGGATCAACGGAGTGGATTCCATCATCAACCAGAACATAAACTCCAACCAGAAGAGCCGTAGCCTGATGGGGCGCCTGACCTATACCGAGCCCCTTGGCAACTATCTCTATGCCGAGGTGAATTACCGCTACAGCTGGAACAAGTCCAGCTCTGACAAAAACACTTTCGACATGGCGAACGGAGGCGTTTTCGACCCTGTCTATTCAAACCAGATCGAGAACCGTTCCATCAACCAGGAAGTAGGCGCCAACCTGATGTACCAGAAGGACAAATGCCGCGCCCAGATCGGCTTTGCGGCCATGCCCACCGATACTTACAACAGCACCACCCGCTACAACAGCAGCACAAAGGAATTCGCTCCCGTGGAATACAAGGATTTCCGCTGGAACTTCTCCCCGCGCGTGATGCTTTCCTGGGAGTTCAACGACAATGCCAATGCCCGCATGTTCTACAGGGGGACGTCTTCGCAGCCTTCCACACGCCAGTTGATGCCCGTTCCGGACAATTCCGACCCTTTGAACGTTAGTTTCGGTAATCCTCAGCTCACTCCTTACTTCTCGCACAGCGTCCGCGGCGACATACGCTACAACAACAGGAAGAGTTTCACCTCGTTCAATATCAACTTCGACGGACGTTATGTCCAGAGCCCCATAACCAGTCTAAGCTGGTATGAAGGTGGCGCCCGCTATTCCATGCCTTTCAACGGACCGGACAATGCAAGCGCAGGTGTCAACGGATTTGCCAACATCCCCATAGGCAAGAGCAATTTCTCCATCTCGAACTTCACCCGCTTCAACTGGTCGAAGTCTTCTTCCTACACCGGCAAGAACATCGACACCTCCACATACTCCAAGGATGGCGATTTCTACGGCTTCATGGAAGAGATACTCGAATACTGGAACGATGCCGCATGGAAAGACGCCCACATCGACGTCAGCACCATCAACAGCATAGGCGTTACCGAGCGCCTGCGCGTGACCTACCGTTCCGACAACCTGGAACTTTCGGCTGCAGCACGCACCCGTATCAACGATTCCCGCTACAGCATACGCGACGAGCGCACCACCACCTTCAACAATCAGGTACGCCTCACCGCAAACTGGACCTGGGAGCAGACCGGCATCACCGTCAAGGCCGAAGGCAACCGGAACTGGTACAACGGCTATGCTACCGCCCAGCCCTCCGAGACCGTTATAAACGCCGAGATCCAGAAGCTTCTCTTCAGGAACAAGCTGACCTTCGCCATCAAGGGTTACGACATCCTCGGCCAGGCCAAGAACCTTTCCGTAACCGACAGCGACACTTCGCACAGCGAGGTGGTGAACAACACACTCGGCCGTTACATCATCGCATCCCTCACCTTCCGCTTCGGCACCTTCGACCGCAACCGCATGCGCGGTCCTGGCGGCCAGGGAGGACCCGGCGGCGGACGTGGCCAGGGCGGCCCCGGTGGATTCCGTCCGTAATATATGCTGATAAGGACAGACGATATTTTCGCTACGATCGAGGGCCTTCCGCAGTTCCGGGAGGCCGCGACCGTTCTTGCATACTGGTCCATAGGCGACGAGATTCCCACTCAGGATTTCCTTTCCAGATGGTACGGCCGCAAGCGCCTGGTGCTGCCGGCGGTGCTTGACGATACCCGCATGGAGCTTCGCGAATACGTTGAGGGAAAGATGCGTGCAGGGCGTTACGGCATTGCGGAGCCGGACGTGGATGCGCCTTTGGTCGACCCTTCGGAGGTGGACTTCGCGATAGTCCCCGGCAGGCAGTTCGACCCCGACGGCAACCGCAGGGGCCATGGCAAGGGGTATTACGACAGGATGCTCGCAGGGATGAGGGCCTACACCGTCGGGATAGCGGATGAATCGCGCATAGTGCCCCGTATCGACGCCAGGCCCTGGGATGTGCCGGTGAAGCTCGTTATAAGCGGGCGATATTGATTTATCGTCAAGATTCGTTATCTTTGTATGCTATGGCAGAAAAATCTAAAAAGAAAGAAGATAACAAAAAGTCCGGATTCTTCTCGAACTGGATAGTCCGCAACCTTATTCTTGCGGTTTTGTTCGTGCTTGCAGTTGTGCTTCTGGTAAATATCGGCCTTGCCAGGCTTACCCAGCACAACAAGGAAATTACCGTCCCCGACTTTACCAACATGACTTACGAAGAGGCGAGGCAGGGCGCTGAAAGCATGGGCCTCAAGGTGACTGTCGCTGATTCGGTGTATGTACGCAGGATGAAGAAGGGCGCGGTGTTCACCCAGTATCCCAAGGGAGGCAGCAATGTGAAGAAGGGCCGTACCATACAGCTTACGACCAATGCCAAGAATGCCAAGGAGGTAACCATGCCCCTGCTGGTGGGCTATTCCATGCGCCAGGCCAAGGCAGAGCTGGCCTCCAAGGGCCTGAATCTCGGCAGGCTCATCTATGTGAACGACCTTGCCACCAACAATGTGCTGAAGCAGTTGTACAACAGCCGCGAGATTGCCGCAGGCACTCCTGTCGAGAGCGGTTCATACATCGACCTTATGGTCGGCCTGAACGCCGAGGACAACCGTACTTATGTGCCCAATGTCGTGGGACTCAAATATCTGAGGGCGGTGGACGCGGTGCACGACAACTCCCTCAACATAGGCAAGCTGAATTTCGACAAGGGCGTCAGGACTTACAGCGATTCGCTGAATGCGGTGGTTTACAAGCAGAGTCCGCTCACCGCTACAGGGGCCCTGACCATGGGCGCATCCGTTTCCCTCTGGCTTACGACAGACGAGGGAAAAACTGCCGAATTGGGGCTGTAGAGAGTCATTTCCGCCGTGGGCTTATGATTCAGGACGATGACGAAATAATCGAGGTCGAAGACGAAGAACAGGGAATGTTCGAGCATTTCCGGCTGAACGTCGATGCGGGGCAGGTGCCCATTCGCATCGACAAGTTCATGGCGGCCCATCTCGAAGATACTTCGCGCCATCGTATCCAGTGTGCAATCAAGGAAGGGTATGTGAAGGTTGGAGACAAGACGGCGAAGGCTAATCTGCTGGTGCGTCCCGGGGACGTGATACGTTTCGTGATGCCTTACCGTCGGCGCGGGGTGGATCTTGTGCCGCAGGATATTCCTTTGGACATCGTTTATGAAGATGATGACGTGCTGGTGGTGAACAAGCCTGCAGGTATGGTGGTTCATCCCGGGCACGGGCACTTCGACGGGACGCTGGTGAATGCTTTGCTGTATCATCTCTCATCGGTGCAGGGCTTGCCCCCTGAAACCGTCTCGCAGCAGAGCTGCTCGACCCCTCCCAGCGGAGCTGGGCCCCTCCCTCTCAGCGTGCCGAGGGTGGCAGCGGTTGCAGGGGGCAACCCTGCACCGGATGCCGTGGACCCCGAAAAAGCAGGGATTCTTGTCCACCGCATAGACAAGGATACCAGCGGACTGCTGCTGGTTGCCAAAAACGACGAAGCACAGCTGAAACTGGCAAAACAGTTCTACGAACATTCAATAGAGAGGTGCTATAATGCAATAGTCTGGGGCGACATCAAGGAAGACGAAGGCACGGTCGACACAAACATCGCCCGTGATCCCAACGACCGCCTGCGCTTCCGCGTCAGCAACGACCCCGAAGTCGGCAAACACGCCGTAACCCACTATCGGGTGCTGGAACGCTTCGGTTTCGTCACCTTCGTGGAATGCCGCCTGGAAACCGGACGCACCCACCAGATACGAGTCCACATGGCCTCCATCGGTCATCCGCTTTTCAACGACGAACGCTACGGAGGCGCAGAAATCCGCAAAGGCACCATCTATGCCAAATACCGCCAGTTCATCAAAAACTGCTTCGAGATATGCCCCCGCCAGGCACTTCATGCCAAAACCCTGGGTTTCGAGCATCCGGTGAGCCGCGAATGGCTCCGCTTCGACTCGGAACTACCTGCAGACATGACTGCCCTGCTGGACAAATGGCGGAGATATGCCGGCAACATGCCGGAACCGGAAGAGGAGGAATACTATGCGTAATATACGGCTCAAGATAATCCTGTGCGTAATGGCTTCGGCGCTGCTGATGAGCCTTCCCTGGCTCGTGCCCCACTGCGGCTGCTTTGCACTTGTGGGATTCGTGCCGCTGCTGATGGCGGAGTATCTTGCCACCGAATATAAGGCTCGGCATTTCGGACTCCGGATTTATATCTGCTTCGTACTCTGGAATGCCGCCACGACCTGGTGGATTAAGAATGCAACTATAGGAGGGGCCGTCTTCGCAGTGCTCGCGAATGCCCTGCAGATGGCAGTGATATGGTGGGTGTTCAGATGCTTCAAAAAGCGTATACAGGGCCTTCTGCCCTATATTTTCCTTGCCTGCTTCTGGATTGCCTGGGAGAGATGGTATCTGCAGAGCGCCCAGATTTCCTGGCCCTGGCTGGTGCTTGGAAATGCCTTCGCGCAGAGCACCCGCAGCATACAGTGGTACGAATTCACCGGCACCCTCGGCGGTTCGCTCTGGGTATGGGTGAGCAATATCAGCATCTTCTGGCTCGTGAAATGGCTCTGCAACGGCAGATGGAAGGAGATTAAGTCCGGCACACGTGCAGCCCTATGCATCTGGATTGCCGGAGTCCTGGCCTTCCCCTATGCCGCATCCGCGCACATCTATCATTATTATGAAGAAAAGTGCGAAGGAGTGCTGCCGGTCGTGATAGGCCAGCCGAACTTCGACCCTTACGAAAAGTTCCAGTCATTCCCGAGGCAGAAGCAGAATGCGTTGCTGCTCGGGCTTTATGACGAAGCCCTTGCGGGAGACGGCTCCTTCGACGGCCTTCTGCTTGCGCCCGAGACTTTTACCGACGATGTCCTGCTGAACGACATAGAGTCCGGCGTCACCTTCGGCACTTTCCAGTCCTTCCTCCGCCGCTATCCCGGGGCCAACCTGCTTTTCGGCGCCTCCGCATACAGGGAATACTTTCAGCACAGCCGCCCTTCCATACTTGCCAGACAGTCAAGATATTGCGATACCCTCTGGTTCATGAGTTACAATTCGGCCATCATGACCGACACTTCGCGCCGTGCTGAAGTCTTCCACAAAAGCAAGCTCGTGGTCGGCACGGAACTCACCCCTTATCCGCACATCTTCGTCCCCATCGACGACAAACTCGGAGGCCTGATGGGGCGCTGCGCAACCCAGGACCATATCAGTTGCCTGCATGTGGAAGGGGGAGGGGAAAGCATCCCTGTAGGTACCGCGGTCTGCTATGAATCGGTTTACGGGGAATACTGCACCGGATACGTCAGGGAGGGCGCCAGGGCCCTTGCGGTCATCACCAACGATGCCTGGTGGGGGAATACGCCGGGATACAGGCAGCACCTCAGCTACTCCCGCCTGCGCGCCATCGAAACCCGCCGCGACCTCGCCCGCTGCGGCAACACCGGCATCTCCGCATTCATCGACCAGAAGGGGAACATACTCTCGCAAAGCCACTGGTGGGAGAGAACTTATCTGAAAGGGGAGATTAACCTTAACTCGCGGCAGACCTTCTTCGTCCGCCACGGCGACATCTGCGGCAAACTCTGCACTGGCATATTCCTTCTGCTGCTTCTGTTCTGGGCTTTCCTTGCCGCCACAGGGAGAAAAATGCTTCTTTCGCGCTGATTTCCTTGTTTATTTGGAATTATTGTCTATATTTGTACACGGATAAAATTGGTTAACCAATTTATTCCGCGTATTAACCATATTATTAATAATTAGCTGAAGCAACCAGTTGATATGTTCAAGAAAACGCTTCCGGCCCTGCTGATGATGTTTGTTGCATTGTCCGCAGCGGCTCAGAACAAAGTGGTGAAGGGTATCGTATCCGATTCCGAAGGCCCGTTATTCGGGGCATCGGTTATGGTCAAGGGTACTACCCACGGCACCACTACGGGACTCGACGGCGAATACACCATCACAGTTCCCAACAATGCAACAATCCTTGTTTTTTCCTACATCGGCTACAAAAACCAGGAAGTCCCGGTAGGTAAGATGAGGGAAGTAAATGTCCAGCTTGTCGTCGACGAAAATCTGCTCGACGATGTAGTGGTGGTAGGTTATGGTACCCAGACCAAGTCGCACCTCACCGGTTCAATTTCCAAGATTGAAGGCGACGGCGCGCTGATCGACATACCTGTTTCGGATGTGGCTACGGCCCTGCAGGGACAGGTCGCGGGCCTTACCATCAACAACATCACTTCCGAAGTGGGTGTGGCTCCCACCATCCGCGTCCGCGGAACAGGATCCATCTCCGCAGACAGTTCCCCTCTAATCATAGTGGACGGCTATCCTGTTCCCGACGGACTCTCCACGGTGAACGCCTCGGATATCAAATCCATTGAGATCCTGAAAGATGCGGCATCGGCTGCAATTTACGGATCGAGGGCTGCCAACGGCGTAATCATGGTAACCACAAAGGGCGGAAAGGCCGATGAACCCCGCTATACCGTAAAAGTCTATCAGGGAATGAAGTATGCTTACAAGCTTCACGAACTGCTTACTGCCGGCGATTATCTCAGGCTGCAGGAGTTTGAGGCATCCGTAGGAGGACCTGCGGTAAAAGGTCAGGACAGGGCAGCCGCCTGGGTTGAGCAGAATATCGGTTCCACTGACTGGCAGCGTGAGGGCCTCCGCGATTTCACCGGCATCACGAATGCGCAGTTCAGCGTTTCGGGTGGCCGCCAGGCGATGCGCTACTATACCTCGGCATCCTACACCAGGGATCAGGGTATTATGCTGCAGAACTCCGTGAACAAGCTTTCCATACGTACGCGCATGGATGTCGACTTGACTTCCAAGGTGAGGTTCGGGTACAATATCTCCGGCAACTATTCCAAGTCGGAACGTCCCCGCAACAACTTCATCGATTTCTACCGTACTCCTTCCTTCCTGCCCGTCACCCACAATGACTGGTCGACCGCATTCACGGGAGGATATACCGGATTCGCTCGCGGAAGCCATTTCAACTCGATCAGCACTCCTACAGGGGAGCCCGACTCCTATGGCAATCCCACCTGGGACAGCAATGTCAGCCCTTTCAACTCGGCCAACAACAATCCCAAGAGCGTGATGGCGAATACGGAGCGCTGGGGTGAGTCGATGTCCGGCCTCGGCAATGCCTATCTCGAAATTACCCTTGCAAAGGGACTCACTTTCAAGACGTCTAACGGTTTCAACGTACGCTACAGCCCTTCATATACTTATGCGAACCTGAATGCAACGAAGGACGGTACCCCCAGCGAAGCTACTTTCAACAGCACTTTGTATGTCGACCTGCTGAGCGAAAACACCTTGAACTACAATCTGGTACAGGGACGCCACCGTCTCGACCTCCTGGCCGGATACACCGTTGAAAAGACCCGCGTCCAGAGGGTTGCACTCGATGGTACGGGCTTCCCTACCGACGACATCCACACGCTGAATGCCGCCACGGTGTTCTCCCTCGCCGCCAGCAACAACGGCAACGGCTCCGGCACGGGAACCTTCCGCTATCCGGACAAGATTCTGGAGTCGGGCCTTGCACGTGCAACTTACAGCTATGCCGACAAGTACCTCTTCTCCGCATCCCTCCGTCTCGACCGTTCCTCCCTGTTCACCAAGGGCAACCGCAATGCCTGGTTCCCTTCGGTTTCGGCGGGATGGCGTGTTTCGCAGGAACCCTGGATGCAGCATCTCGACTGGCTCAACACCCTCAAGATCAGGGCATCCTATGGTGTGACCGGCAACAACAACGTGAATTATTATTCTGCGCTTGAGGTGCTTGGCGGAGCGAACTATGTTACCGGAACCGGCAACGGAAGCCTGGTTTCGGGAACTGCCAACACTTCTTCCACCCTTGCGAACGCCGACATAACCTGGGAACAGACCGACGAGTTCAACGCCGGTTTCGACCTCAGCGTCCTGCGCAACCGCATCAACCTCTCGCTGGATGCCTACTATTCCATCACCAGGGCCCTCCTCTTCGAGCAGCCCACCCAGTCGTTCACCGGCTTTACCAAGTATTGGAACAATATAGGCCGTGTGCGCAATTCCGGTGTGGAGATCCAGCTCAATACCCTGAATGTCAAGAAGCGCCGCTTTACCTGGTCGACCGACTTCAATATGTCCTTTACCCGCAACAAACTCCTTGAAATCGGCGGAGAAAGGGAAGTCATCACCCAGGGTGAACGCAATGAAAACTATATCGCCCGCGTGGGAGACCCTCTCATCCAGTACTACGGCTTCAAGACCGACGGCGTATGGAATACGACACAGGAGATTCAGGCCAATCCCCATTTTGCGGCAGACGTGCCCGGAGGACTTCGCATCGTGGATGTTTCCGGCGACGGAGTTCTTTCCGATGACGACCGCGTCGCTCTCGGCAATCCTTACCCCGCATTCTCCTACGGCCTCACCAACACCGTCAAGTTCGGCAAGTTCGACTTCTCGGTGCTGATCCAGGGTGTTGCCGGCATCACCGTCTTCAACGGCGACGTCTACTATAATGAATCGCACAAATACAACGCAGCCTATCTGAAGGACCGCTGGGTCAGCGCCGAATATCCCGGCAACGGCAAGGTCCCCTACATGAAGGTGGGCTACGACATGCTTCTTACCGATTACCCCCTGCAGGACGGCTCATACATCTGCCTGCGCAACGTGGGGCTTGGCTACACCTTCGACAGCAAGGATCTCAAGAGTAAACTCGGAGGACTCCGCGTGTATCTCACCGGACAGAACCTTGCATACCTCTGGTCGAAGGATTACAAAGGCGTGAATCCCGAATCGAGGATGACCTCCGGAGTTTATTCTTCCCCTATGATTTCCGGTTACCAGCGCGGCGGTTTCCCGATAACTTCCACCGTAACCATAGGCCTGGATGTCAAATTCTAAAACGGATACATTATGAAAAGATATATAGCAATCATTCTTTCGGCTATGCTGGCGTTCACTGCCTGCAACCTCGACCAGTATCCTTATTCCGAAGTTGCCGCCGATGAATACGTAAAGGATGCAACATCGGTAAACAACCTTGTGATAGGTGTTTACAATGGCCTTTACGACGTATTGTACAACGAGTGGGCAATGACCGAACTGCGCAGCGACAACGTCCGTATGAGGGTCAACAACTCCACTTCGCAGGATTCCAAACTGATAGAGCAGCTCGACCAGCTCGTAGTGCTTACCGCAAATGCCTGGGTTCAGGATTATTGGGATGCCCTTTACGTGGTGGTCAACCGTGCGAACACGGTTCTCGCCAATCTCGACGTGGTGGACGACGAAGTCGCCAGGGCGCGTTTCGAAGGTGAAGCGAGATTCCTCCGTGCATGGATGTATTTCGACCTTGTACGCCTTTGGGGCCCCGTTTTCATCGTGACTTCCAAGACCGGTGCGAACGAAGCCCGTTATATGCAGCGTTCCCCTTCGGCAGACGTATGGGCGCTGATAGAGTCCGACCTCGAAACCGTGGTTGACAAGGAAATGCTGCCCGAAAAACTTGCTGCCGCCGATGCAGGACGTGCCGACCTCAATGCGGCCAAGGCCATGCTCGCCAAGGTTTACATGACACGCTACAAGGCCGGAGACGAAAAATATTCGAAGGCGGCCTCGCTTCTGGATGAGGTGCTTGCCTCATGCGGAAATCCTGTTTCCGGCAACCAGCTGGTCCCCTATGCCGATGTATTCGACAAGACAAAGGAAGGCAACGCCGAGATTATTTTCGCCGTGCGCTACCGCAGCGGCAACCTTGGAATCGGATCTCCTTTCACCACCCTTTACGCCCCCATCAACAATGGCGGCAACGTGGCGATAGGCTCACCCAAGCATTACAATTATCCCAGCGACAACATCATCTCCGCATTCGACGAGAATCCCGGGGACCTGCGCAAGGACGTATGCCTCCAGACCAGTTATTTCAACAAGACCACGGGAGCCATGGTCGTGAATGCAAACGCACGTTACTGCAGCAAGTTCATAGATCCCGACATGAGCAGCGAATATGACGGCGAGAACGATTTCCCCATCATACGCCTTGCGGACGTGATGCTCCTCAGCGCCGAGGCCTACAACGAAATAGAAGGCCCCTCCACAGAGTCCCTTGCCCTGCTGAATGCAGTCCGTGAGCGTGCCGGCATCCCCGCTTATACGCTCGCCGACCTGCCTTCCAAGTATGCGTTCCGCCAGGCGGTACGCAAGGAACGCAGGCTTGAATTCGCCTTCGAAAACCAGAGGTTCTTCGACCTCCTCCGCTGGGGAACCGCGGTTTCCACAATCAACGACTTCCTTGCCGGAGAACCTTTCTACGCCGCATACGATTATGTGGTGAATCCCATCGCCGAATGGCAGACAATGTTGCCTGTTCCCGTTTCGGTTATCAATATTAACAAGAGCGTTGCCCAGAATCCCGGCTATTGATGATTATGCGACACATCAGATTATACATATTTGCGGCCGTTGCGCTGTCCGCCTTTGCCGCCTGCGACCAGATTCACGTGGATGAGGTCGTGGTTTCAGCTCCCGTGATTGATTCCTTCTCACCCGAAAGCGCCCCCGTTGGTGCCGTTGTTACGGTGACAGGATCTTCACTGAATGCCGTTACCGAAGCTTACATCGGTGACGTGAAAGTAGATTTCGTGGAAAAGATTTCCGACACCAGGCTCTCAATCAGGGTCGGCAATGGGGTCACTTCCGGAAAGATAGTTCTCGTGAACGAGGTCGGACGCGGAACTTCCACGGCGGTTTTCAACTGCTCGTTCACCGTTCCTGCCATCACAGCCTCGCTGCTTCAGGAAGAAGCCGAAATGGGCTCGGAGGTGCTTATCAGCGGTATCGGCCTGAGCGCGGTGACTTCCGTGGTGTTTACCGCCACAGGGCACGAAACCGGCCATGCCGCCCAGATTGTCGTCGCCTCCGACGATGAACTGGTTGTCAGGGTGCCCTATGTGGAGGAAGAGAACGCGGTGATAACCCTCGGATACTTCGACGGTACATCCGAAACCTTTACTCCCGTTTCGTCCGCACCCGCAATCAAGGTCATACGTTATGTTCCCAAGTTCGATGCGGTCAGCTTCGAGCGTACCGCCGTGGGCAAGAGCGTAACCCTTACCGGAGAATATCTCAACAATGTTGAGAAGATTATGGTGGGCGAGTTCGAAGCTCCCCTTTTCAAGGACCCTGCAAAACTCAGCTTCACCATTCCCGCCGGTGACTTTGAAGACGGAGAGACCACCGTGGCCCTTACTGCGGTATACTTCGACGGCAATGAGACCGTTACCCTTTCGGATGCCTTCGTGGTGTATGTCCCCTTTGTCAAGTACTGGGAGAATGTGCGTACCTGGGCCCAGGGACGTACCGAAGCCAATGAATACGTGTCATTCTTCTGCCCCGAAAACGGCGTTGCATACGAAAATTCAAAGTGGAAGGATGTGGTCGACCCTGTCGCAATGAAGTACCAGGGCGCCCAGTGGGATGCGGCCAACACTCCCAAGGCAGGTGTGGTGAGCGACGAAGAATATGATTCCGTGCTGCCTTACTTCTTCTTCTCGGCGGTAAGCGGAAACGTGCTCCAGATCAACTCTCCGGCAAATTCCAACAGCCAGCTCAAGAATTTCTACACCAGCTTCGCGGGAACTCCTGCAAACGATTACCGCGTACCCGGCAGCAACAACAATATGCCCGGAACGCCAATCATTGCCTTCCGTTACCTCAATCCCTCGGCTTCCTCCGAGGCTGAGAAGGCCCTTGTTGCAAAGGTGCTGAACGGAGAGATAGACAACATCAACGAAGAACTCTTCCCGATAGACGTCGAGACCAACACCATCGCAGGTATTTCGGTTTCATCCTTCGCCGGAGCCATCAAGTCCGACAAATGGTGCGACCACCAGATTGCCGAACTTGTGGATGATCCCGACTACAAGACCGACGCCGTATTCCTGATGGCATATTACACCAACAACGGCTACAGCAAGGACAAGGCCGCTTCGAACATCCGCCGTCTGGGCATACTTCACGTTACCGCGATCGAGTGGGGCGTATACAATGCTTCAAACTTCGGTTCATCAAGGATTACTTACAACTGCTACTGGCAGAAATACGATTACGATTATTCCAAACTTTAATGCAGGCGGATATGAAAAGAATATATGGCATACTTGCGCTTGCCGCAGTGCTCGGCTTCGCGGCTTGCAACGAAAAAGCCGTCGAAACGGTCAATACGCCGGCAATCAATGTCACTACCCAGAAACTGGATCCGAATACCGATGAAAGCGGCACGGTGCGCGCCTATGTGGGAACGCAGGTGACCGCCCAGGGCCTCAATCTCGACAAGGTCGGAGCCGTGAAGGTGGACGGACTTGATGCCAAGATAGTTTCGCGGGAAATGAAAACCCTGGTTTTCGAGATTCCTGACATAGCAAAGCCCCAGCAGGACGACCCGTACATGGTCGACCTTGAGGTTTTCGATGCCGACGGCACGACAACAGTCTTCAAGTACGACTACTTCGTGACCATTCCCGTCACTGACGCCCTCGTGAGCGGATTCTCTCCCGCTTCCGGTACTGTAGGGACGGAAATCACCATCTCCGGCCGCAATCTTTCGCAGATTACTTCCGTCAGCTTCGCCGAAGTCAGTATAAGCGAATTCGTGTCCCAGTCCGACGACGCCATAGTGTTTGCCGCCCCTGCAATCGCAAGCAAGGAAGCAGACACAGAGGTACAGATTTCTGCAGTCTGGAGAGGCGGAACAATCAGCATCGACGGCAATTTCACGTTGAGCATCCCCGTATTTGATACCTTCACCCAGGCCGCTCCTGCGGCACTTGGCGACGATGTGGTGCTCGCCGGAACCAATCTTGACCTGGTTTCTGCAGTCAAATGGGGCGACGAGGCCCTTCTGATAGCCGAACAGGCTGACACCTCGATTACGGTGAAGGTCCCTTCAGGACTCGAGAAACAGGACCCCGCCGTGGTGAGCAAGGCGCTCACCGCCATTTTCGGCGTAGCGGCGGACCAGGAGATAACTGTCCTGGATGCATTCAAGGTAGATACCACACCCATTGGTCCCGCGGCACCGGTATTCTCCAGTATCGCTCCTACCGACACCGGTTACAGCGCCATTTTCCTTGGCCGCGAGGTTACCGTCAAGGGAGAAAACTTCGCCTCCGTCGAAAAATTCAAGATTGACGGAATAGAGGTTGCACTCAACGGCGATCCTACCGACATCGACGCCAAGTTCACCGTGCCGCGTACAATCAAGGGAAATGCCGCAAAACAGGTCAAGCTCATAGCCGTATGGAACGGAGGAAACGAACTCGACTGCGGTGAAATCACCGTTTATCCTTTCTACTATACCAAGAGCCTGCGTCTGGGCAAAGGCTGCGGAAAGGCTCTCTACACCGATTTCGACAGCTCAAATGCTTTCCTTATGCTCGACGACGGTGTGGTAATAAGCGCTGACGATTGGCTGAACAAATCGGTGGATCCCACCTGCACCGGCTCTTCCAATGCGCTTGTTACAGGCTCCAGCAAGATTGCCACCGGCAAGAAGGACGAGTATTACGCTGCCAAGCCCTACATTTTCATGTCGGTGACGAGCAATACCCAGCTTCAGTTCAACAATCCGGCCAATTCCAATTCCCAGCTCAAGAACCACCGGCTTTCAGATCTGAACACGGCCCTTCCTTCGGCTTATGGCACACCTGTGGTATTCATGGGTTCCGTAACCGATGCGGAGATCAAGGCTGCCGTTGCTGCCGGAACACTCTCGGACATATCTGCAAATATGCCCCTGTTAGGCACCAGCGCTCCCAGATGGAAGCAGCATTACGACAAAGGTGACGTGCTCGGTGTTCAGTATCTTAAATATGAACATGTGTCTACGACGGGAGGCAAGGCCACCGATGCGTCCCAGGTTTACAAGACAGGATACATGTATATCCGTGATATAACCACGCCTGTCGATGGTTCGAACATCGCTTCCGGAGGATACGTGGAAGTAGATCTTTACTGGTCCAATGTCCTTGAGTAATGTTATTGTGTTTCAATAAGTTGTTTTGCGTCATGGCACTCTTCCTCACGGCAGGGTGCCGAGACGCTTATTACATTCCCGATCCCGTTCCTTCCGCGTCCGGCGATGAGCTTGTGGTAAGTGATGCGCTTTCCTTCAGGAATGCCTTGAAGAAGGCCGTTCCCGGTTCGGTGATAGTATGGGCCGACGGGGAATACTCCGACATAGCCCTCAAGGTCAGCGCCGAAGGCACAGAGGAAGCTCCGATAGTGGTGAAGGCCCGGACTCCTGGGGGAGTGGTCTTCAAAGGCGTTTCTTCCATACAGCTGCAGGGCAGCTGGCTGGTCGCCGAAGGTTTCAGTTTCAAGGGGCTGGACACATCGGTCAAGGGCTCGGTGCTTACCTGCGCAAAGGGCAGTTCCCATTGCCGTTTTTCCAATTGTCTGATAGACGGCGGGAACAGCAAGGTGTCGGACGTGGATACCAAGTGGGTGTCGCTTTACGGCCATCATAACGAAGTGTCGCACTGTACCTTCCTCGAAAAGAAGAACATGGGCTGCCTGCTGGTGGTCTGGATGGAAGACGGCATAGTGCCGGAGCATGTTATTGCCGACAACTATTTTTACCGTCCGTATACCCATTACGACGACAACGGAAAGGCCCTCAACGGCCAGGAGTCCATACGCATAGGCACCAGCGACTTCTCGATGAACGATGCCCGCTGCACAGTCACGGGAAACTGGTTCTACCGCTGCAACGGCGAACGCGCCGAGATAATCTCCAACAAAAGCTGCCGCAATCTCTACGAAGGCAACCTCTTCGAACAAGGGGAGGGTACCCTTACCCTGAGGCACGGCAACGACTGCACCGTGCGCGGCAACTGGTTCCTGTCGGGAGGCAAGACCGAAGTCGGCGGAGTGCGTATCATAGGCGAGAGACACCTGGTGGAAGGAAACTGGTTCATGAACCTGACCGGAACCAACTACAAGAGCGCGCTCTGTGTGGTTAAGGGAGAATCCGGCGCGGCCCTGAACGGTTACTGGACCGCGAAAGACTGCATAGTGAAGGACAATATCTTCACAGGATGCCGCTATGGAATTGTGGTGAACTACGGTGGACGCGAAAGTCAGGACAGCGCTCCGGAAAACCTTCTGGTGACAGGCAATACCTTCGTGTCGGACAAATCTTACATGATTCCGGTTTGCGTGCTCGAAGATACCCCTTCGGATGCCGTCAAATGGGAATCCAACATAATCTACGGCGGTAAGCAGAAGGGAGTGAGCCTTCCTGTGGTTAAGGAACGCCCCGCCCTTGCCGACCCTTCGGAAGATATAGCCGCCGTTCGCAACAATGCCGGAGTACAATGGAAATGAAAAGACTGACAATTTTCGCCGCGGTGCTCGCCGCGCTCTGTTCCTGCTCGGGTGGAAAGCAGCCGATTGCTCTGGACCGTGTGGGAGACGCCCTCGGCCGGGCAGCTGCGGGAGACACCCTGTATGTGGCCGACGGACAGTATAAAGATGTAAAGCTGGTCTGGAAGGCCGCCGCCGATGCGGAAAATCCCGTGGTCGTGATGGCTGCCAATCCGGGCAAGGTTGTGATTGAAGGGAAATCTTCCCTGCATATAGCCGGCTCCGGGCTGGAAGTCAACGGTCTGGTTTTCAGCGGCTGCGTTGCGGACAAGGGCACGATAGTGGAGTTCCGCGACGGGGATGAAATGGCCGTCGGATGCCGTCTTACCGAGTGCGTGATGAAGCGTTGCGTTCCCGCGCGCCGCGACATATCGTACAGTTACGTACATCTCTACGGACGGGGCAACAGGGTGGACCACTGCAGCTTTCTCGACAAACTCAACCTCGGGGTTACGCTTATCGTGATGCTGAGTTATCCCGACTGCGACGACAATCATCACAGCATAGACCACAACTGGTTCGGCCCCAGGCCTGTATACGGATCGAACGGAGCCGAAACCATACGTGTGGGCACCTCCCAGCAATGCATGCAGAATTCCCGCACCCTGATAGAAGACAACCTCTTCGACCGTTGCAACGGCGAAGTCGAGGTGGTGTCCATAAAGAGCTGCGAAAACATTATCCGTAACAATACTTTCCATGAATGCCAGGGCGTGCTTGCCCTTCGCCACGGCGACCGCAATATTGCCGAAGGCAATCTTTTCATAGGAAACGGAATCCGCAATACAGGAGGAATACGCATAGTCGGAGAAGACCAGGTCGTGCGTGGAAATACCATGCTCGGCCTTGCCGGAGAGCGCTTCTTCTCCGCCCTCGCGCTTATGTACGCAGTGCCCAATTCCCTTCCCAACCGCTATATGCAGGTTAAGAACACGGTGATTGAAGACAATGTCTTCGAGGCATGCAAGTCCATAGAATTCACCACCGGAAAAGATTTCGAAAGGACTCTTCCTCCGGTCGGTACCAAATGGCTGAACAACAGGGTGGAAGCGGTGCAGACCTGCTCCGTGCCGGATTACGCCACCCTCAGGGAGGGCAGGGGAGCATCATGGTATGTCCCCGAAGCCGCGGAAACCGTTGATTCTGAGGTTTACCGCGTAGGGCCCGATGACGATATCCCGTCCGTTGCCGCATCTGCGGTGCCCGGATCAGTGATAGAATTCTCCGACGGACTCTACAAACTTGAAAAGGCGATCCGTGTGGACAGGCCTCTGGAAATACGTGCCGCCGACGGTGCGTCTCCGAGGATAATCTTCACGGGGCGCAGGCGCGACAACTTCATCACTATTGCGGACGGGGGAACGCTCAGGCTCAAGGGACTTTCGTTCAGCGGTGAACTTACCAGTGGACGCAGCCTTGCGGATGGCATCATCTCCACCGACAGGGACATGATCGAGCCTTACACCCTTGCAATCGAGGACTGCTCGTTCGAACAGTGCGGCGAAAGCGGATTCATACCTGTCAAGGGAATGAAAGGCACCTTCGCCGATACGGTTACCATACGTCGCTGCCATTTCGAAGCCCTCAGCGGAGATGCAATCAACTATGCCGGCGAGACCGAAGACAAGGGACGCTACAATGCCGACGACATTATAATTGAAGACTGCAGTTTCGAACGCATACTCGGAATACCGGTGAATATTTATCGCGGAGGCAGCGACGAGAGCACTGCCGGCCCTTATGTGAACATATCCGGATGCACTTTCGACGACTGCTGCAACAAGGTACGCGGATCGGTTATCCGCATTACGGGGGCGCAGGTACTTTCAATCTGCGGCAACAGTTTCGTTTCCAGCGGAAGGGGAGGATATTCAATCCGCCTCGACGACGCCCCCTGGGAAAAGATTACCATGTCGGGCAATAAATTCGACAATTCCGGAAAGATATTATCCAACAGATGAAGAAGTTACTTGTATCCATAATTCTGCTTGCAATGGCGTTGACTTCGCCTGCGGCCTCGCGTCAGCATCCCTGCCTTCTTCTCAGCAAGGATTCGGTGAAGGAGATGAAGGCCGCCGTGGGAAGCGTACCGCTTTTCGATACTTCCCTCGCCGAGGTGACTGAGAATGCGGACAAGGCGCTGGAACGTGAAATATGCCTTCCCGAGCCTGTCGACGGAGGCGGAGGCTACAGCCACGAAACGCACAAGCTCAATTACTTCGACATGTATAATTGCGGCATCGCCTGGCAGATTACCGGCAGGCGCGCCTATGCCGACAGGGTAAAAGCCATGCTGATGGCCTATGCGGATTTCTATCCCGGCCTCGGTTATCATCCCCTGGATCTTTCGCCCGTTCCGGGACGCATTTTCTGGCAGACTCTGAACGAAAGCGTGTGGCTGCTGCATGCCGCCCAGGCTTATGACTGCATATACGACACGCTCAGCGCGAAGGAACGCAGGCATCTTGAAAGCAAGCTGTTCCGCCCCTATGCGGAATTCATAATGAACGGAACGCCCGACAACAGGGCCAACCGCAGGACCTTCAACAATCTGAACAACCATGCCACCTGGGCCAATGCAGCCGTGGGCATGATTGCCATCGTGATGGGTGACGACGAGCTTCTGCGCAAGGCGCTTTATGGCTTCGACGAAAGCGGCGAAGCCGGATTCATGCGCCAGCTCGACGTCCTCTTCTCTCCGGACGGTTATTTTACTGAAGGCGCTTACTACCAGCGCTATGCGCTCTGGCCTTTTGTGATTTTCGCGCAGTGCCTGAACCGCAACCGCCCCGATCTCGACATCTTCGGATACCGCGACGGAATTCTTCTGAAAGCGGTGGATGCATTGCTTCAGATGGCCTACGACGGTGAATTCATGCATTTCAACGATGCCCTCGAAAAGGGATACGACGCCCAGGAACTTGTGTATGCCGTGGATATCGCCTATCTCGCAGACCCCTCGGACAAGGAACTGCTCTGGGTGGCGGATACTTATCAGCACAAAGTGGTTGTAAGCGATGCCGGTTTCGCGGTGGCGAAGGCTATTGCCGCAGGGGAGACACAGCCACTGAAACTTCGCAGCTGCATGCTGCGCGACGGTGCCGACGGCAGCGAGGGTGCATTCGTGATACTGCGCTCTCCCCGCGAGGAAGAGAATACGGCCCTTACTTTCAAGGCCACCTCGCATGGCCTGAGCCACGGGCATTTCGACCGTTTGAACTTTGCATACTACGATGCCGGCAATGAGGTTGTAAGCGATTATGGGGCAGCGCGTTTCCTGAACATTGTGGCAAAGTACAACGGCCATTACACCCACGAAAACAACAGCTATGCAAAGCAGACCGTAGCGCACAATACCCTCGTGGTGGACGGGAAGAGCCAGTTCGGCGCCAAAATGGGCAAGGCTTCGAAGTCGCATCCGGCTGTCACCGCCTGTTCCCTCGGCGGAGACGTGCAGATGGTTTCGGCGGAGGAAACTCTTGCCTACGAAGGGGTGAGGATGCAGCGCTGGATTTTCCTTGCGGACGTACCGTTCCTGCAATACCCGCTGGTGATGGATCTGCTTCGCGCCACATCGTCCGCAGCCCATACCTACGATTATCCCATACATTACAACGGTCACATGATTCAGCTTTCCGTACCTTATGAAAGGGCGTTGACCGGAATGGAAGTGATGGGTGAGTCCAATGGCTACCAGCATCTCTGGGTTGAGGCGAAAGCCGATGCCGCCGAAGGCACCACCGCTTATACCTGGCTTACAGGCCATCGTATGTACAGCCTTTCCTGTGCCACATCGGCGGATGACGACATTTACCTTACCCGGCTTGGAGCATCGGATCCCGATTTCAACCTGCGCAGTGAACCGGCGTTCATCCTCAGGCACGAGGCCCCTTCGGGGAGCCATCTCTTCGCGTCCTGCCTGGAAACCCACGGCAAGTACGACATCAAGGTGGAGCAGTCGGCGAACCTTGACCGGTCCTGCACCGGCGTCAGCGTATTGCAGGACAGCGAAGACTGCATCAGGGTCAAATACGGTTTCAAGGACGGCAGGGCCGTGCTGCTCAGCGTGGACCTCTCATCCGGAGAAGTGAAATACAATGTAGAATATGAATGATATGAAAACCAGAAGCGAAACTTTCCAAATCGGCAAAAAACTCCCCTGGGAGCCTGCCGGCGAAGGCGTGAAACGCCAGATTATGGGTTATGACGGTCAGCTGATGATTGTGAAGGTGCATTTCGAGAAGGGTGCCGTAGGCAATCTGCACGAGCACTTCCACAGCCAGGCCACATATGTGGTAAGCGGCAAATTCGAGCTCACCATAGGCAAAAAGAAAAAAGTCCTCGTCGCAGGTGACGGCTACTATGTGGCTCCGGATGAGCTTCACGGCTGCGTCTGCCTCGAAGAAGGCGTGCTAATCGATGTGTTCTCTCCCCACAGGGCGGATTTCCTTGCCAAATAAGATCCCTGCGGTATGAAAGTAAAAGGAATGCGTTGGTGGGTGCTGGGACTGATAGTCCTGGTTACCATCATCAACTACCTCGACAGGAACACCCTCGGTATCATGTGGTCCAAGATCGTCGAAGATCTCGGCCTGATTGACCGTGAAGGGCTTACCGACGCCCAGTTCAACGACCTCAGCAAGAAGCTGTTCCGCAATATCAACATGGTATTCATGATTGCGTACGGCCTCTCGCAGATGTTCTCGGGCAAACTCTACGACAAGATAGGCACCCGCAAAGGCTTCACCATCTCCGCAATCGTATGGGGTATCTCCGACCTCCTCACCTCCTTCGCCGCGGGCGTCAAGTCCATTGCCGGCTTCCGCGCGGGACTCGGACTCGGAGTTGCCGGTCCCTGGCCGGGAGCGGTCAAGAGCAACGCGGAGTGGTTCCCCCAGAAGGAACGCGCCATGGCGCAGGGCTTCTTCAACGCAGGGGCCTCGCTTGGAGCCATACTTGCACCTATACTGATTGCTCTGATATACGCATGGGTTGGTTGGAAATGGACCTTCGTGGCGATAGGCGTCCTCGCACCGCTTTGGGTAATTCCCTGGCTCATAGTCAATAAGAAAGGTCCGAAGGATCATCCCTGGGTGACGGACGAGGAGCGCGAATACATCCTGAACGGCCAGCCCGAATGCCATGTGAAGAACGACAGGGGCCTGAGCTGGGGGCAGTTGCTCTCGCGCCGCAAGAGTTATGCGGTGATTCTCGGCAGATTCTTCCTCGATCCCATCTGGTGGATGTTCGTGACATGGCTGCCCATTTATCTGGGACAGAAATACGGCATGGACATCAAGGAACTCGCCGCGCACATGTGGATTCCTTATGTGGGCGCCATGTTCGGTTCCCTCGCTGGGGGCTGGGTGTCGAGCCGTCTTATCCATAAAGGCAGGAGCGTGGGATTCGCCCGCAAGACCGCCATCCTTATCGGTGCGGCCATCCTGCTGCCTTCGCTTATTTTCGTGGCCTTCGTGCAGGATGCGATGCTGGCAGTCTGCATTATGGCCGTTATCCTCTTCGGATACCAGTTCACCATCAACAACATTCAGACTCTGCCCGGTGACATGTACACCGGTAAGAGCGTGGGATCCCTCGCAGGTCTTGGCGGAGCCGCCGCTACCCTGGGCACCATCCTCACCATGCTGTTCATCCCCATGCTCACCGCAGGGGACAACTGGACTCCGTTCTTCATCATGGGCGCCGCGCTCGTACCGCTGAGCCTTGCATGCATCTTCCTCTTCGGTGGAAAAATCGAGCATGATGCACTTGTATCGACTGAAAATGAAACATTTAAATAAAAATTAAAAATGGGAAAACTTGATGGAAAAGTTGCCATCGTAACCGGTGGCGCACGCGATCTCGGACGCGCAATATCCGTGAAACTCGCCCTTGAGGGGGCAAAGGTATGCCTTAACTACTTCGACAACAAGGCGGATGCCGAGGAAACTCTCCGTATGATAAAGGCTGACGGCGGAGAGGCCATCGCAGTACAGGGCGATATGACAAAGGCCGCGGATGTGAAGAATATCTTCGCAAAGGCTGCGGAAGCATTCGGCCCCACCGTACACGTGCTTGTAAACGTTGTCGGTGGAATAGTAGGCCGCAAACTTATCACCGAGCAGGACGAGGCCTGGTATGACTTCCTCATGGACGTGAATATGCGCAGCGTATTCCTCTGCACCCGCGAAGTGGTTCCCATGATGACCGAAGGCGGTTCCATCATCAACTTCAGCTCGCAGGCAGCCCGCGACGGCGGCGGCTTCGGCGCTTCCATGTATGCCACGGCAAAGGGCGCCGTCATGTGCCACACCCGTGCAATGGCTAAGGAACTCGGCCCTCAGGGTATTCGTGTGAACGCCCTCGCTCCCGGTATGATAAACACCTCGTTCCACGACCGCTTCACCAAGCCTGAGGCCCGTGAGAACCTGCACAACACAGCACCTCTGCGCCGCGAAGGCGAAGCTCCCGAAATCGCCGATCTCGTATGCTTCCTCGCCTGCGGTGAATCTTCGTACATTACCGGCGCCACCATCGACATCAACGGCGGCTGCCTCTTCTCTTAATCAATTAATGGAAAGAATATGAACAAGAAAAATTTAATGGGGGGGGGTAATACCCTCACCCAATATACGGAACCTGAAGTTAGAACTATCGAGCTGAATCTTGAAGGCTTGGTCTGTTTGAGCCTAATTGATGCTTTGGCTGTAGACAGTTCTTTCGAGTCTTTGAATGACGAGACTACATTGACTTGGTAATAAGGAGGAAATGATTATGAAAAAGTATGTTATGATTTTTGCAGCCATACGATTCCCTCCTCCTGCAACAAGGAGCAGGCCGAACAGTTTGAAGAAGTGGAAGAGACCAAAGACGGCCTTGTCCGTATGACTTTTAATGTCAGGATGGAAGGAGACGCCTTTAGTAAGGCAGTTTTGAATTCTGACGGAAGAACTGTTTCTTGGGATGGAACAGAGAAGATAGCGGTCATTGACGATATCAATAATGATATCCACGAGTTTGATGCCAATGTTTCAGGTGATAATACTTCTTTCAGTGGTTATGTGAATACAGACGCCTCTGAATTCGTTGCAGTATATCCATATAGCGCTATCGCTGAATATAATTCTGAAGACAGTGATGGTAGGCCAATCTATGCAGAAGTTCCTAACATTCAAGAAGCGGTTCTTGGAAGTTTTGACCCATCTGCGGCTCTTTATGTTGCGCAAAGTTCGTCCCGAGATGCTAAATTTGAGTTCAAAGCCGCTTTTGCTTTGCTAAAAGTAAATGTTGATAGGGATAATGTTGTTGCTATTATAGCTGAGAATACAAGGAACAATTTTGCCGGAAGTATAAAAATGAATGTATCCCCCAGTGTGTCAAACGGAACAGGTACTGTATATAAAAACATCACACTTCGAAAGTCTGATGGTAGTGTACTTGAAAAAGGAATATATTACATGGTTGTCAGGTATCTTGGAAGTAGTAGCGTTTATGAGAATTTCAAGCTTTCTTATTTGACAGATTCTGCAGTTTATGGCCAACGTACTGCTTCAGAAAGTATAAGTGATGAGTTACTTTGTAGAAAGGCCGTTTTGAACCTTGGAAGTCTTACTGATGTTTCTGAGATAGGAAAAAGTTATTATTACTCCTATTTGTCAGGTTTTGATGTAAAGATTGGTAGCCATACAATCAATCGAAAGGTAGATGGAGATCCGATTCTGTTGACGTCGGCAAACGGTTCTACAACTGCTATTAATAAGTCAAATCTTGAATCAGGTTGCATTTATTTTCTCAAAGCAGTCGGTACCGGAAATTTCAAGAATGCCAACAATCCTACAATCACCAATAAAACATATCTCATCTCTGATACCGATGACGAAGTTGATGTGGCCATGGAGAATGTATTCAACCTTGCAGATAACGGAGAACTTTATATGAAGGGCCTGCACATGACAATGACAGGTGGAAAAACTTCTTTCTTTTCTATAAACAAAAATACATCAAAATCGATGAAGATTTTTGTTATGGATGGATGCAGAATAGAGCAGAGTATGGCAAATATGATATCCACTAGCTCATCATATAAGGAATATGGCGTTGAAAATATTGAATTGGTGAATAATAGGTTTGCAATTGGAGTTGCTGCAAATCTTGTCAATATTACTTCTTCATATACCGGAATCTCAGAATATAAATCTATACGCTTTGTCAACAATTATGTTTATAGCACTACCGGAATTAATTTGCCTTCAACTGTTTTTAATTATACAGGTAATACAGGAGATGAAATGGAAGCAGTTGTCAACAATAATATTTTTTACAATGTTGTAAATGGAGGAAATTTTAAGCATAATACCTTAAAATCCGCAGAGGCGAATTATAATGTTTTCTGGGCAGTTGATGGAACTGACCCTGGAGCTAATGCTAAACTGTGGTCGATGAAGACAAAAGCTGTCATTGGTTCTGTTAGTGTTGATCACAATATTGCATATGGAACATTAGCCGAAGGAAGAAGCTGGACAATCGCCGATAGTACAACCAATACTGGAATGGGTAGTTTGCAGGTTGAGTCAACAAATCCTCTTGCATTAGTGGATGTAGACAATGGCACTTTCATAATGGCATCCGGCTATGAAAAATATGGTCCTCAGTTTTAAGCTGGCGCTTAACTATCTATAACACAGGCATTTAACGCAACCTCTCCCCCTGGAAATCCAAGGGGAGAGATTTGTTTAATCTATTGATTTACAATAACTTGAGCGCCAGAAATCGGAGCCCGCGCAGGCGGAAAGCAGTTGCCGGCACGGTTTACAGATTCGCCTCCACAAAATCTACGGTTTTGAAGAATATCTCTTCCATCTTGTCGGAAGACTTGGAGGAGAGATTGTGGTCGTAGTACATGTATTCCTGCAGGTCGACCTTGGCCTTGTGCTTTTTGAGGGCCGCGGCGAATTCCTCGCTCTGGCTGCACTCGACAGTGATGTCACCGGTGCCGCAGACAAGCTGGGCGGCAAGCCTGCACTTTTTGGGAATCATGAAGATTGGCGATGCATCCGCAAGATAATCGTTCTTGAGCCCTCCGAAATATGCAATGCGCTCAGGGTCCTTGGAACGGGTGGTGATCGCCGCAGTGGTGAGGTCGTAAATCCCTGAATATCCGACAAATACCTTCGCATTACACTTGAGCGCCGCCACTGCCGCAAGATGTCCGCCGGCCGAGGTGCCGAGGAAGCCGATGCGGCTCATATCCACATTAAGCTCGGAAGCGTGATCCCTCACGAACTCGACTGCATCCAGCACATCCTGGATCGATACCTGCACGTTCGCACCGGGCTGGGGAGCAAGCGTGTACTGGATACGCACGCCGGTGATACCTTTCTGCTGGGCGAGGTACTTCGAAATAGATCGCGCTGAAGTGAAGGATCCCCTGGCCCATCCGCCGCCATGGACATAGAACATCACGGGAGTGGGAGAGTCGGAGTCGTAGCTGTCCACCTCGATACAGAGCTCGTATCCGTCGTGGGTCTTGTAGACATATTGCTCTGTGCGGGCTTTGCTGTAGAGTTTTCCTGACAGGCGGTCATTCTGATGAGTGTAAGGGGTGTAAAGATCCGGTATTTCGCTGAGATTCAGAATCTTTGCATAGCGGTTTTCTTTTTGAAGGCCATAAGTCCCGTCGGGCTTCAGCTCAAGTTTCATGGCGTAACGGTTGGTAGGGACGGCGTCCTGGGCCTTCATCCCTGAGCAGATGAATGCCATGCCAAGTGCAAGCGTAAAAAATAGACGTGGTTTCATGAAAGTAATGGTTATTTGTTAAATTTGTTTGTTATATTTGCAAAAGCACATAATTGGTTAACCAATTGCATTTTTGCAAAGATAAAAAAATCACATAATATGAAAAAGTATTATTGGCTGTTTTTGATTGTCGTAGCCATCGCCGCCTGCAGTTCGGGATTCACGATCCCGTCCCCGGCAACAGCAATAACAAGCCCGAAACTCCGGAACTCCCCGGCGAACCCGACGATACCGGTGACCCTGACGATCCTGACGGCAGGGGGAAAGCATCTTCCCGCATTATTCTCAGCGCCGATGGAAATGATGAAGGGACCTACGAACTGCTGCTCTCGCACGGCTATGCCTATGAGACTCCGGACAATTCCGGCGAACATGCCTCCGAGCCCTTCCGCCATATCCGCCAGAGCTATGATAAAAGCCTGAAAAAGAACGTGTTCGATTTTTATCTTCATATAGACAACGATGATGACCGCGGCAAGGCCGACGTGACGGACCGCCAGCGCAACGAAATCAAAACCGACGGACACTCTCCGGATTCCCTTGTCGCCCAGCACGGGGAAACCCTGCGCATCAGCTGGAAATTCCGTCTGCCCGCAGGTATGAAGACGACCACGAAATTCTCGCATATCCACCAGCTCAAGGGTATTGACAATAAAGCCGGAACTGCGGACGTTTCTCTGCCCGCCATAACCTTCACCTGCCGATCCCTCAGCAATGGGAAACAGCAGATGCAGGTGCTTTATACGGCATCCAATGTGGAAAGCGACGGATCCACGACCTATCTCGCCAGGGCCGACCTTGCGGACTTCCTCGATGAATGGGTGTCCGTTACCGAAACTGTGACCTTCTCCGAAGAAGGCAGCTATTCCGTGGTCATCACCAGGATATATGACGGGAAACAACTTGTCAAAGTTGAGAATGCGAAACTTAATCTGTGGCGGAAAGACTGCACCGGGATGCGTCCCAAATGGGGCCTGTACCGAAATTTCGGTGAAAAACGTTCCATGGCATCGCAACTTAGGGACGAAATTCTTAAATTTGCCGACTTCGATATAGAAAAGATTAAATGACCGAATACAAAGGCAAGAAAAATATAGAGGAAGCCCTCAACATTGTCATCAGGTACATCCGCGATATACTGAGAAGCGGAGAAGTGTCTCCCGGGGAACGTCTCCCTGCGGAGCGCAAACTCGCAGAAGACACAGGGGTCAGCAGGGCCAAGGTGAGACTCGCCCTGGAAAGGCTTGAATCATACGGCGTCGTGAAAACGCTCCCGCAAAGCGGCACCGTGCTTTCGGACCATTCCCGCACCGCCCTTCTCAACCAGATGAACAGCATCATCGACTCCATCAATTTCGATTTTGCATCACTCGTGAATGTTCGTACCCTGCTGGAAGCTGAATCCGTGCGCCTGTGTGCTCTCAATCATACGGATGAAGACATCGAAGTCCTGCGCGCGGCTTTTCAGGATTTTGCCGACAATCAGCATACTCCTTTGCGGGATGAGAAAGATTTCGCATTCCATACGGCGATAGCCAGATGCAGCCATAATCCGGTGATATATAACTTGTTGCTGATGATTACCCCTGACGTGCTGAGCTTCTACCGCCGCCTTAGCGCATGTGCAGTCCCTGTGGAAACCGTTCTGGAGGAGCACAGGACTATACTTGAATTGATTGAGAAAGGAGATGCCGAAGCCGCTTCGCAGGCATTGCGAAATCACTTTTCCGACATAATGAATTTTGCAGCGAACAATCCCTGCGAAGTGCCAAGGGCAAGAATTTAGGAAACAATCCTGAAATTTTGCTATATTTGCACAACTTAAACTTGAACTTGAAATATGAAACTTTTAGGAACGGGAAGTTCTCTTCCCCACTTGCAGGTCAGCAACAGCGACCTTGCAAAATTTCTCGATACCGGAGATGAATGGATAGTGCCCCGCACGGGTATACGCACCCGCCATGTAATAAGCGACGAGAATCTGGAGGACCTTGCGGCGGATGCTGCGAAGAAAGCTCTGGAAGATGCCGGCCTGAATGTCTCCGACATAGATCTCCTTATCTGCTCGAATGTGGTAAATGAGTATGTCACACCGAGCCTCAGCTGCGTGCTTGCATACAAGCTGGGCCTTGCGTGCCCCTGTTTCGACATCAACTGTGCATGCCCCGGATTCATATATGCGATGGACATGGCAGACAGTTACTTCCGGTCAGGGAAGGCCGGCAACGTCCTGATAGTGTGCGCCGAGGAGCCTACCCGCATGGTTGACTGGAAAGACCGTTCCACCTGCGTGCTTTTCGGCGACGGAGCAGGTGCGGCCGTTTTCGGGAAGGGCGACAATCTCAAGGGTATCAGGCTCTCAAGCGAGCCTGCGCCGGACAAGATTTGCGAATACCGCAAGTTGCTGCCGACACCCTATATCTCCAAGGAAGAAAATGAAGTCCCTATGCTGATGAAGGGCAAGGATGTGTTCCGTTTTGCCGTCACCACTTCAGTGCGCGACATCCACGGGATTCTTGACGAAGCCGGTATATCGATAGAGGATGTCGATTACTTCATGATTCACCAGGCCAATCTCCGCATAATCGACGGAATACGTGAACGCCTGGGTGTTACTGAAGAAAAATTCCCCGTAAACATTGCCGACCACGGCAACTCCTCCTCGGCATCCTGCCCGATTCTTCTGGACGAGTGCCGCCGGAAAGGAATGTTCAAAGAAGGCGATATTCTGGTATTCAGCGCGTTCGGCGCGGGGCTGCTCAGCGCGAGCGCAGTATTGATGTGTTAATAAATTTGTGTTATATTTGTCATCATGAAAGAACAAAGAGTTGTAGTTACAGGTCTGGGCATTGTTTCCCCTGTCGGAAACGATGTCGACACCTTCTGGAATAACCTCAAGGCCGGAGTCTGCGGTATCGAAACCATTACGGAATTCGACACCTCGCTGCTGCCGGTGCATATAGCTGCAAAGATTAAAGATTTCGATCCCCTTCAGTACGGGATGGACAAGCCTTTCGTGCGCAAGCAGGGGCTGTTCACCCAGTACGGAGTCGCCGCCGCCTATCAGGCGATGCAGGATTCGGGGCTCAGGAGCGATGGCGAAGATGCCAACATAGACCCGTTCCGCCTCGGCGTGTACGTGGGTTCAGGAATAGGTGGTTTCGATATCCAGGTGCGGGAGACTCAGAAGATGTTTGAAGACCCTTCCGGACAGTGGATTTCGCCTATGTTCATCCCTACGATGATTTCGAACATCGCCGCAGGCCATATCGCAATCAAGAACAACGCCAAAGGCCCCTGCATCAATGTGGTGACCGCCTGCGCCACTTCTTCGCACAATCTGGGCGAGGCCTACAGGGCCATACGTTTCGGCTATGCCGACGCCATCATCGCCGGCGGATGCGAATTCTCTGCAATTCCAATAGGGATAGCCGGTTTCGCCAATGCGAAGGCCCTTTCCCGTTCCGAGGATCCCAAATACGCCTCCCTGCCGTTCAATCTCAACCGCGGTGGCTTCGTGATGGCTGACGGAGGAGCAGTCATGGTTCTGGAAAGTCTCGAGCATGCACAGGCCCGCGGGGCAAGAATCTATGCGGAGATGGTGGGATACGGAAACACCTGCGACGCCTATCATTCCACGGCACCCCGTCCCGACGGCACCACTCAGGCCCAGGCAATGAAGCTGGCACTTGAAGAAGCCGGATACAACAGCGACGACGTTCTTTACGTCAATGCCCACGGTACCGGAACCCATCTGAACGACGCTTCCGAAACCCAGGCATACAAGCTTGCCCTTGGCGACGATGCATACAAGGCCCACATCACCTCCATCAAGAGTATGACGGGCCACATGCTCGGAGCAGCCGGAGCGGCTGAAGCTATTGCCACGGTCCTGTCGCTGAAGGAAGGCATAGTGACTCCGACGATCAACCTCGACACGCCCGATCCCGAATGTGACCTCGACTACACCCCCAACGTGGCGGTGAAAGCCCCCCTCACACTCGGAATTTCCGATTCCCTCGGCTTCGGCGGCCACAATGCCTGCATCGCCTTCCGCCCGATGAACGGGTAGTAGGGTAAGCGTCTCCGTCATGCCGTGGCCGCCCGCCGGACGCGAAATGCCCTTTACCGGTATTTCTCGCTCTGCTCGCGGATGAGTTCGTCGAGTACTCCGGGCTCGAAATAATTTATCTTCATGGCCCTTTTTACCTTTGCAAGGGTTTCCGAGGCCACCTCGCGGGCGGCTTCGGTCCCTTTGCGCAGGACCTCGTAGACATAGGGAATGTCTTTCTCGTACACGGCGCGGCGCTCGCGTATGGGCCTGAGGGTGTCTTCCAGAACTTCGTAGAGGAAGTTCTTCACCATCACGTCGCCCAGACCTCCGGCGCGGTACTGCGCCTTCACTTCGTCGAGACTGTGGAACTCGAATGAAGCCTTCTTTCCGACGAAGGCAGAAGCGAACATGTCGAAATGCTCAGGCTTGCAGAAAGCGTCCAGATAAGTGAACACCGTGTTGCCTTCCACCTTGCCGGGATCGCTTACCTGCAGGTGCCCTGGATCGGTATACATCCCGCGGACCTTCTGCCGCACGGTTTCGGAATCATCAGAAAGGTAGATGCAGTTCCCGAGGCTCTTGCTCATCTTGGCCTTTCCGTCGGTGCCGGGAAGACGCAGGCAGGAAGCGTTGTCGGGCAGCAGAATCTCGGGCTCCACGAGCACGGGGGCGTAAGTGGAATTGAACTTGCGCACAATCTCGCGGGTCTGCTCTATCATCGGCTCCTGGTCTTCGCCCACGGGGACGGTGGTGGCGTTGAATGCCGTGATGTCGGCCGCCTGGCTGATGGGATAGCAGAAAAATCCGACGGGAATGCCGGCCTTGTTGTCCGCAGCGGTATCGTCGTTGAAGCCGCGCATCTGGATCTCGGCCTTCACCGTGGGATTGCGCTGCAGCCTCTGCACCGTCACCAGGTTGTTGTAAAAGAAAGTAAGCTCCGTAAGTTCGCTTATCTGGCTTTGTATGAACAGATTGCTCTTGGCAGGATCGAGCCCTACAGACAGATAGTCGAGAGCCACCTCGATTATGTTCTGACGCACCTTTTCGGGATTGTCGGCATTGTCGGTGAGCGCCTGCGCATCGGCAATCATGATAAATATCCTGTCGTACTCGCCGCTGTCCTGAAGCTCAACCCTCCTACGCAGCGACCCTACATAGTGCCCTATATGGAGCCGCCCCGTAGGGCGGTCTCCGGTAAGAATGATTTTTGCCATCAGTCCTTGACTTGTTTAAGCGCCTCGCGAATCTTTGCCTCAATCTCGTCGGCAAGCTCGGTGTTGTCGCGCAGGATCTGCTTTGCAGCTTCGCGGCCCTGGGCGAGCTTTTCGCCGTTGTAGCTGAACCAGGAGCCGGATTTTGTGACAACTCCGAATTCAACTCCGAGGTCGATGAGTTCTCCGCTGTGGGAGATGCCTTCGCCGAACACTATGTCGAATTCCGCCTTCTTGAAAGGAGGCGCCATCTTGTTCTTGACGACTTTTACGCGGGTACGGTTGCCGAGGGCGTCGTCACCTTCCTTGAGCTGGGTGGTGCGCCTCACGTCGATACGTACCGATGCATAGAATTTCAGGGCGTTGCCGCCCGTGGTAGTTTCGGGATTTCCGAACATGACGCCGATCTTCTCGCGCAGCTGGTTGATGAAGATGCAGCAGGTGTTGGTCTTGGAAATGTTTGCAGTGAGTTTGCGGAGGGCCTGGCTCATCAGCCTTGCCTGGAGGCCGACTTTGTTGTCGCCCATCTCGCCCTCAATCTCAGCCTTGGGGGTGAGCGCCGCAACGGAGTCTATCACTACGATGTCGACGGCACCCGAACGGATGAGGTTGTCTGCAATCTCGAGGGCCTGCTCCCCGTTGTCGGGCTGCGAAATGAGCAGGGTTTCGAGATTGACGCCCAGGGCCTTTGCATAGCTGCGGTCGAATGCGTGTTCGGCATCGATCATCGCCGCAATTCCGCCCTGCTTCTGTGCCTGTGCAATGGCGTGGATTGCGAGCGTGGTCTTTCCGCTCGATTCGGGTCCGTAGATTTCGATGATCCTTCCGCGGGGGTATCCTCCGATTCCGAGTGCATGGTCGAGGGCTACGCTGCCGCTGGGGATTACCTGGGCGTCACTCCATTCTGGCTGGTCTCCCAACTTCATGATCGTACCTTTCCCATAGTCTTTCTCGATCTTGTCGATCGTGGCCTGCAATGCCTTCATTTTGGCGGCATTGATGTCGGTGGTCTTTTCTTCTGCTTCTTTAGCCATAATGAAATGTGTTTTTTTGTTCTGCGGGCTTATGCCCGAAAGGCAAATATACTTAAATTTTCGTACATTTGCGATGATATGGTAAAGTTACTTGGCAAAACACCTCAGGAACTTTCCGTGGAGGCAGGACTCTGCGGCATGAAGCCCTATGCCGGAAAGCAGATAGCCCAGTGGCTCTATGAAAAGAAGGTCCGCAGTTTCAGCGAAATGACCAATCTCTCCAAGGAGGGCAGGGAAAACTTGTCGCGCCGCTGCGGGACCGGCGTCACCGGCCCCATGGGCAAGGCCGAAAGTTCGGACGGGACAAGCAAATATCTTTTCAGGGTTGAGGCCCTCAGGGGCGGAAATTCCGAGCAGGAATCCGTGATAGAATCCGTGGTGATTCCCGACGGCGACAGGAAGACGATCTGCGTGTCCAGCCAGGCCGGATGCCGTATGAACTGCAAATTCTGCATGACAGGGCGCAACGGCTTCCACGGGCAGACAGGCGCGGCCGATATCCTCAACCAGTTCGTGTCGGTCGACGAAGCCGCGCAGCTGACCAATGCGGTTTTCATGGGGATGGGCGAGCCTCTGGACAACTACGAAGAGGTTTCGAGGGCCATCGAAGTGCTCACTGCCCCCTGGGGTTTCGGATGGAGCCCCAAGCGCATCACTCTCTCTACCATTGGAGTAATCCCTAAGCTGGAAAGGTATCTTGACGAGCACAGGAGCCATCTTGCGGTAAGCCTGCACAACCCTTTTCCCGAGGAGAGGGCGGTGATGATGCCGGTGGAGAAGGCCTATCCGGTCAAGGATGTGGTGGATCTTGTCAGGCATTACGACTGGAGCGGCCAGCGCAGGGTGAGTTTTGAATATACAATGTTTGCCGGATGGAACGACGACAAGCGTCACGCCGACGCCCTGATCCGCCTGCTGAAGGGGCTGGAGTGCAGGGTGAACCTGATACGTTTCCACCGGATTCCGGACTTCCCTTACGAAAGTTCCCCGCAGCGGGTTATGGAAGAATTCCGCGACAGGCTGAATTCCAACGGAATAACCTGCACCATCAGGGCGTCGAGGGGAGAAGATATCATGGCCGCCTGCGGCCTTCTTGCAGGACAAAGCATAAACTCCGACAGCCATGATTAGACGCCGTGCGATACTTTCGGCAGTTCTTGCCCTTTCAGCCATCTGTTCAATGGCGCAGGAAGGACGTCCTAAGCCGCCCGGCGATAATGGACGCAGGCAGCGCATGGAGCAGACGAGGCTTGCCGCCACGAGCGTCAATCCTGTGGACGACTCCATTGCAATCATGAAGATGCGTGAGCGCATGGACAGCATACGCAAGGCTGAGAACCGGCCTACGGTGGCCGTGGTGCTGAGCGGAGGCGGTGCCAAGGGCGCGGCCCATCTCGGGACGCTCAAGTATTTGGAAGAGAAGCAGATACCTATAGACATGATACTTGGAACCAGTATCGGCGGCCTTGTCGGGGGGATGTATGCGCTCGGATACGATGCCGACTGTCTGGACTCCCTCTTCCGTACGCTCGACTGGGGCAAGGCGCTGTCCGACAGGGTGGATCCGGACCTGATTCCCTACAAGCGGAAAATGCGCAATTCGCGTTATCTGGTCTCCCTGCCCTTCCATTATGCGGCGGAGGACTTTGCGGCCAAGGTCGGGGACGGCGTACGCTACTCCGCCCGCCGCAGCAATCTCAACCTGAGTTCCGCCCAGGAAGACGATCTGGTCCGCGAAGCCGCCGCCACCACTTCCTTCAACAGCCTTCCTTCGGGATTGGTCTACGGATTGAACGTCAACAACCTGATAGCAGGCAAAACCGTCGGATACCACGATTCCCTCGATTTCGCAGACCTGCCTGTCCCGTTCTTCTGCGTTGCCTCCGACCTGGTTTCCTGCAAAGCCAAATACTGGACTTCCGGCCCGCTGAATACTGCCCTGCGCTCCACCATGTCCATCCCCGTTCTCTTCGAACCTGTGCGTTATGAGGACATGATTCTCGCCGACGGAGGAATGCGCAACAATTTCCCGACGGACCTGGCGAGGATGATGGGGGCCGACATAATCGTAGGAAGCGTCCTTTCCGACAACAATCTGACCTATGCCCAGATCAACAATCTGGCCGACATAGCTATTCAAGCCATAGACATGCTCAGCCGCGAGGCTTACGAAGGCAACAGGCGCAATACCGACATCTATCTGCATCCCGATGTGACCGGATACAGTGCCCTGAGTTTCAGCCCCGCTGCAATCGACACCCTGCTTGCAAGGGGGTACAGGGCCGCGGAGGAACATTCAGCGGAACTTGACAGCCTGAAAGCCGTTGTGGGCGATGCAACCCCCAGGCTCTCCGTCCCGAAAGCCCTGGATATCTTCAATAATTTCGTCTCCGTAAGTTCGATAGAATTCGCGGGTGTGGATGAAGACGAGGCGCGGACGCTGATGAAGGCCTGCCGCCTCAGGGAAGGCGACATAGTCTCCAACGATGAAATCGAGGAAGCGGCGGCGAGACTTTTCTCGCTGGACGCCCTTGAGTCGGTGAGCTATACCCTTCACAGGGAAGGCGACGACTACCGTCTCGTATTCAACTGCGTGAAGGGCCCCATGCACAGGATAGGAGTGTCCGCACGTGCCGATACCGAAGAACTTGTGGCTGCGCTTTTCAATGTGGGTTTCAACGTCAACCGCCTGCACGGCTCGCGCCTGGACTTCGAGGGAAGGATAGGGGAGCACTGGTATGGCAGTGCGAGGTATTCTTTCTCCGCCAACAGGCTGCCGCTTTTCAATTTCGAACTGCACAGCGGATATACCAATGCCCATATCCTTCGCGACGGCAGCAAGTACCAGGCCGGATATTGGAAGAGCTGGATGGACGCTTATGTTTCGGACCTGCGGCTGCAGACTTTCGATCTCCGCGTGGGTATGCGCTATAATCTGTTCTCCCTGAATTCCTGGCTCACCAATTCCGGCGTCGCGGTTCCTCCGGAACAGATGAAACTTCTCAGACGCCAATACGGGGTGGCATATATGAATGCCCGCCATTATACCCTCGACAACCATTACTATCCTTCCAAGGGCGTCGATCTGGGCGCAGGCATGCAGTGGGTCCTGGGAAGGGAAGGCGCCAAGGTGATGACCATGGATTTCCGCGGTGCGATTCCCTTGAATGAGAGATTCACCGTGATTCCAAGCGTCTGGTCCAGGAACATAGTGGATGCGGGCTCCGACAATTTCTACCTGCTTAACTATGCCGGAGGTTCGCTTCCTGCACGTTACATAGATACCCAGACACCCTTTGTCGGTTTTACCGGTGCTGTGCCGCTCAAAAACTTCGCCCTTGTTACCAACCTGGATCTGCGCTTCAGGGTTATGAAGGATTTTTACGCTACGCTGCAGGGGGGAGTTATTATCGACAACGATGAATTGTTCGACAGCCTTAAAGACTTCAGTCCAAGCTGCTACGGCGCTGCGGTCGAACTGGCATACAATTCATTCATAGGGCCTTTGCGCGCCAAGCTCCAATGGTCGGACTATTGCGGCTGGGGCGCTTATGTGGGCTTCGGTTTTGATTTTTAGCAAGATGACGGACAGGCAGAAAGAAGTGTTCAATTCGCTCTCGGCCCAGTGTGCCAGGCGGGAGTATTGCGACATACGACGCAAGGCCGTGGAGAGGCTCGAAGGCGACCGTGAAGCCGCAGAGGAGGTGGTGAGTGAACTGGTGGAACAGCGCTTCGTGGACGATGCCCGCTACGCCTCGGCTTTCGCCCGCGAAAAAGCTTCCCTGCAGGGCTGGGGGGCGATAAAGATACGCTATATGCTCCGCGGTAAAGGAATTTCCGATGCCGACATAGCGGCAGGACTCGCCGAAGTGGATTCCGCCAAAGCCGGAGAAAGGCTTTACAAACTTCTGGAAAACAAATGGAAAACCCTGCAGGATGACCCGCAGGGTAAATTCAAGCTCATCAAGTTCGCCCTTACAAGGGGCTATGATTATCCGGAGGTTGAAGCGGCAGTGAAAGAAATCACAGGATAGCCTACTTGTTCTGCTCGGCGACGGATGCTTCGTGAATTGCATTGAATATGCGTTTCACGAATTCCTTGTCAAGGCCGTAGCCTTCTGCGGTTTTTTCTGCGCGTTCAAGCACTTCGTCCCAGCGTGAAGGCTGGACTATCGCAATACTGTTGGTCTTCTTTATCTCTCCTATACGGCGGCTCACCTTCATTCGCGATGCCAGGGTAAAGATGAGATTCTCGTCGAGCACGTCGATCTGGGCGCGGAGCTGGCGGAGGGTGTCGTTGAAGACTTCATCCTCGGTGCTGGCGTCGCGCACCACCAGGCTTTCCAGAAGCTTGATAAGGTCGGGGGGTGTGAGCTGCTGGGATGCGTCGCTGAGTGCGCATGAAGGGTTGCAGTGGGATTCTATCATTATTCCCTCGAATCCGAGGTCCATGGCCCGCTGCGAGAGTTCCGCAAGATACTGCCTGCTGCCTCCCATGTGGCTGGGATCGGCGAAGACGGGCAGTTCCGGATAGCGTGCGTGGAGCTCCACGGCCATCTCCCACTGCGGGGAATTGCGGTATTTTATCTTGTCAGGGGTGGACACTCCCCTGTGAATCACGCCTATCTTCTTTATGCCCTGGGCGTTAAGCCTTTCGAGCGCTCCTATCCAGAGGTCGATGTCGGGATTCACGGGATTCTTCACCAGCACGGGCATGTCGGTGTCGCGGAGGGCCTCCGCTATCTCCTGCATCAGGAAGGGATTGGCGGTGGTGCGCGCACCTATCCATACCATATCCACTCCGTGCTTCAGGCACTCGAATACATGGCGCTCGCCGGCGACCTCGGTGCAGACGCGCATGCCGTATTCTTTCTGCACCTTCTGCATCCATTTAAGCCCCTCGGTACCTACGCCTTCAAAGCTCCCCGGGTGGGTGCGCGGCTTCCATATTCCGGCACGGAACACGTTGATTCCTATTTCCTTGAGACCGCGTGCGGTTTCCATTACCTGCTCTTCGCTCTCCGCGCTGCAGGGGCCTGCAATCACGCAGGGGCGGGGCGGAAGATGGAAGAATCCCCATTCGTTCAGGGGAACAATGTCGAGTTTGGCTGCCATCAGTGTATGATTCTTTTTATTTTGTTTCCTTCTTCAATGAGTTCGCGAATCCTGTCTTCGTCGTAAGCGTCAATTGCGTCACGGAAGTCATTCATCTTTTCTATATAGGTATCAATAACCTTCAGCAGATTGTCGTGGTTGAGGCTGAAGATGGGAACCCACATGTCGGCGCTGCTCTTTGCAAGGCGCACGGTGGATGAAAAGCCGCCTGAAGCGAGGTCGAAGATGTGCTTTTCGTCCTTCTCCTTGTCCAGCACGGTGAGCGCCAGGGCGAAAGAAGTGACATGGGAGATGTGCGAGACGTATGCCACGTGCATGTCGTGGGCGTCGCTGCGCATGTGGGTGATACGCATGTTGAGCGTATCGTAAAGTTTTTCGGCGAGATGCACGGCTTTCGGAGACGATTCTTCCACGTCGCAAAAAATGCATGCGTTGCCGTCGAACAGGCCGGGCTTCGCCGCCCAGGGCCCTGAGTACTCCGTGCCCGCCATGGGATGGGTTGCCACATAGCGGCCACGGGCTGCGTGTCCTTGCGCCACACGGCACATCGCCTCCTTGACGGAGCACACGTCAATCACGAGTTTTTCGCTTCCTTTCACGAGGTCGAGCACCCTTGGGAGGAGTTTGGCGGCGGATCCTACGGGTATGGCGAGAACAATCACGTCGCTTGCGGCGACGCATTCTTCCAGAGGAAGCACCTCGTCCGCAAGGCCCATCCTGAGGGCTGCGTCGGCATTCACCTTTTCATTCTCGACTCCGTAAATCCTGGACGCGAAGCCCCTCTTCCGGAGGTCTATGGCCATGGAACCGCCTATCAGACCGAGTCCTATGATACCGACATTCATAATACTTCACGAATCTTCTCCAGTGCGCGTTCCAGACGCTCCACGGTTGCGCACAGCGAAACTCTCAAATAATTCTTCCCGTTGTTTCCGAAAATGTAACCGGGCGTAATGAACACCCCCGCCTCGTGCAGGAGCCTGTCCGAAATCTCCACCGGATCCTGCCCATCGGGAACGCGTCCCCAGAGGAACAGACCCTGCGAATTCGGGTTGTACTTCACCCCGAGGGCGTCGAAGATGCGCCCTGCCGCAACCCTGCGGCGGACATATTCTTCGTTCAGCTGCGTGAACCATTCATCCCCCTGTGCAAGCGCCTGAACAGCAGCAAGCTGCAGCGGCTTGAAAATACCGGAATCGAGCTGGCTCTTGACTTTAAGTATCTCCTTGACAATCTCCGCATTGGATGCCACCATGCCGAGCCTCCAGCCCGCCATGTTGTGGGCCTTGCTGAGAGAATTCATTTCCAGGCAGCAATCCTTCGCGCCGGGCACGGAGAGGATTGAATGGTGCTCGTCTGTGAGGATGAAGCTGTAGGGGTTGTCGTTGCAGATAAGTATGCCGTGCCTGCGTCCGAAATCCACGAGTTTTTTGTAGAGCCCGGGGTCGGCGGGGGCGCCTGTGGGCATGTTCGGGTAGTTAGTCCACATGATCTTGACTCCGGTGAGGTCGGTTTTCTCCAATGCGTCGAGGTCGGGCTGCCATCCCCTTTCTTCAATCAGGTCGTAGGTGACTATTTCCGCCTCGCAGAGCCTTGCGGAAGATGTGTAGGTAGGATAACCGGGGTCGGGGACCAGCACCTTGTCGCCGGGATTCAGGAAAGCGAGGCTGATGATAAGTATGCCTTCCTTGGAACCGGTCAGCGGCTGGATTTCGCAGGCGGGGTCGAGGGTGACGCCATACCAGCGCGAATACCAGTCGGCGAAGGCTTTGCGAAGCTCCGGAATGCCGGTATAAGGCTGATAAGCGTGGACTCCGTCCAGCTGCGCGCTGCGGCAAAGCTCGTCAATCGCCTCCTGCGGCGCACGGCCGTCGGGGGATCCGATGCCAAGGTTGATAACAGGTTCGGTGCGACCGTCTGCATTGAGTGCTGCAATCTCTTTGTTCTTGACCGAAAAATAGTATTCTTTTACGCTTTCGGTCCTGTGTGCTGGTTTTATAATCATAATGCTGAAGAATATTCTCCGAGTACTCGGAATTCGTCGATAAGGGGCCTCACTGCCGCGAGTGCCTGCTGATAGCGGGAATAGGTGTCGAACTTGATGTCGGCATAGAAGAAGTACTGCCATTCCTTGCCGGGGATGGGCAGTGACTGAATCCTGGTAAGGTTCATCTCGTAGAACGAGAGTATGGTGAGTATGTGGGCGAGGGAGCCCGGGGTGTGGGGCAGGGTGAAGCAGATGGATGCTTTGTTTATTTTTTCCTGCGGAACCGTAAGGCTGTCGTCCATTATGAGGAAGCGGGTGAAATTCTGCTTGTAGGTTTCGATGCCAGGAGCGAGAATCTGCAGTCCGTAGAGTTCTGCGGCGAATGCGGATGCCACGGCACCCACGCCTTTCAGCCCTCCTTTCGCGATTTCCGCTGCGGATTTGGCCGTGTCTTCGCTTTCCACCAGACGGATGTGGGGATGCTCCAGGAAGAATTCGCGGGTCTGGTTGATTGCCATGTAGTGGGTGCGCACTTCGGCGATGTCGGCTATGTCCTGCCCCGGAAGGGCCATGAGGTTCTGCTCTATGCGCAGGAAGACCTCTCCCTTGATGCCCTGGGGATTCCTGCGGAGCAGGTCGAAGTTGGGGATGAGTCCGCCCGAGACGGTGTTTTCGATAGCCATAACGGCGGCATCGGCCTTTCCTGCGGCCAATGCTTCGTAAAGGGCGTCGAAGGTGTCGCACTCTACAATCTGCAAATCCTTTGTCCCAAGGCTGCCGTAAAAGCGCCTCGCCGCCTCCTCGTGGAAGCATCCGGCATATCCCTGAATCGCTACTTTTTTCATCTGCTCTTCCATAATCTTACAAAAATAGTTATTTTTGTTGAAATGGAACAAAAAGCGACAATATACCTTTATACCGACGGTGCCGCGAGCGGAAATCCCGGGCCCGGAGGATGGGGCGCGGTGCTTGTCTGCGGGGATCTCCGCAAGGAGATGTCGGGAGGTTTCGCCCTCACCACCAACAACCGCATGGAACTGCTCGCCGTAATCAAGGGCCTGGAAGCCATAAAATGGCCGCGTGCCCGCGTGGAGGTGTATAGCGATTCATCTTACGTGGTGAACGCGGTGGAGCAGAAATGGCTCGACAAATGGGTCGCTACGGGTTTCAAAAAGAAAAAGAACGCCGACCTCTGGCTGCGCTTCCTTCCCCTTTACAGGCAGCATGACGTACATTTCCACTGGCTGAAAGGGCATGCGGGGCATCCCGAAAACGAGCGCTGCGATTCCCTTGCGGTGGCGGCCTACGGGCAGCCGGGACTTGAGGCCGACGAAGGATATGTAAACGATAATACTTTGGAATTATGAAAGATAAATTAGTAGTTGGAATTACCCAGGGTGACAGCAACGGCATAGGATACGAAGTTATCATCAAAGCCCTCAGCGACCCCCGCATCCTTGATATGCTCACTCCGGTAGTGTACGGATCGAGCAAGATTTTCAGTTTCTACCGCAAATCCATCCCTGAAATAGAGCAGATGGATACCAATGCGATTTCTTCGGCCTCGGAGGCTCACCCCAAGCGTGTGAATATAGTCAACTGCCTGCCGGACAATGTATTCGCAGAACCCGGAGGGGCAACTGCGGATTCCGCAAAGGCTGCCATCACCGCCCTCGAGTGGGCCGTGCGCGACCTCAAGTCCGGAAGCATAGACGTGCTGGTTACAGGGCCCATCAACAAGAAGGCGATAGTTTCCGAGGGCTTCGGCTTCCCCGGCCATACCGAGTTCCTTCAGGAAGCGTTCGGGGTGAAAGACGTAACCATGTTCATGATAAGCGAAAGGCTGAAGGTGGGCGTCGTCACGGGGCACATTCCCCTCAAGGACGTTCCCGCCGCAATTACGGAAGAAAAGATACTCAGCAAGCTGCGCCTGATGAAATCTTCCCTCGAACAGGACTTCGGAATCGCCAATCCGCGCATAGGCGTCCTCAGCCTCAATCCCCACAGCGGCGACAGCGGACTGCTCGGCACCGAGGAGCAGGAAATAATCATCCCCGCGATACGCAAGGCTACAGAAGAGGGCATAATGGCGTTCGGACCCTTCTCTCCGGACGGATATTTCGGAATGGGACATTACGAGCAGTTCGACGCCACCCTCGCCATGTACCACGACCAGGGGCTCGCTCCGTTCAAGGCCATTGCTTTCGAAGACGGGGTGAACTACACGGCCGGCCTTCCGGTGGTGCGTACTTCGCCCGACCACGGCACCGCCTTTGAACTTGCAGGGCGCGACGAAGCGGATCCGCGATCCATGCGTGCCGCCATCTTCCAGGCCATTGACATCTGGCATCACCGTCGCGAATGGGAAGCCCTGCAGGAGGGGAAAATGCCTGTCAGGGAGGTGCAGGAAGAGCATCGCCAGCATCCCGGCAAGCCTCAGATTGCATAGGCTTTCCGGGCTCCTGACATATTATGTGGAGAAATAAGGCAGAAAATTAGTTGTTAAATAAAAAATAATTCTTACCTTTGCTCTCCCAAAATCGGACGGTGGGTTCGTATAACGGTTAGTACTCAGGATTTTCATTCCTGCAATAGGAGTTCGATTCTCCTACCCACTACTAAAAATTATAAAAAAGTATAACAATGGCAAACAACGCATCAGCAGAGAAAGCCAATCGTCAAGGCGAAAGGCGCAAGTTGCATAACAGATATTATGCAAAGACTACGAGGAATGCGATTCGCGCAATCCGTACAACAACAGACAAGAAGACCGCAGAGGCTGAGGCTCCTAAGGTTTATGCAATGATTGACAAACTTGCAAAGCAGGGAGTTATCCACAAGAACAAGGCTTCCAACCTCAAGAGCGGTATCGCGCAGTACATCAACAAACTTTCATAAGAGTTAAATTAAGGCGCGGCAGGTTCCGCGCCTTAATTTTCGAGAAGTAGCGCAGTTGGTAGCGCACTACGTTCGGGACGTAGGGGTCGGGCGTTCGAGTCGCCTCTTCTCGACAAAAGTCCGGTTTTGCCGGACTTTTTTTGTCGAGAAGAGGCGACTTAGTCGCCCCATTTTTTAGGGGCCCTGCCCCTAAAGTACCCCGTGTTTGCCTGGCGGCGATCCTGCTTTCCAGCCGCGGCATCAATTGGCAGAAGAGACGACTTAGTCGCCCCATTTTTTAGGGGCTCTGCCCCTAAAGTACCCCGTGTTTGCCTGGCGGCGATCCTGCTTTCCGGCCGCGGCATCAATTGGCAGCGGCGGCAGCGCCCTCGGCAGGCTTGGCCCATTCCCAGGAGTAAAGCAGGGATTCGGTCTGGCGGAGATACTGGCGCTTGTCGTATTTGGGGGCGTAGACGAAGGCCTCGCAGACCACCACGTACTGTCCGTCGGGGCTGTAGAACGCGTGAGACACGAAGGGCCCTCCCATATAGTCGTTCACCACGTCCCAGTAGCCGCGCAGCTGGGCGAAGCCGCGGTCGCGGTACTTTACAAATTCCACTGTAGGCTCGGGAATCTTGGCGGTTGTCATATAGGTGTTCTCGAACATGCCGGGAACATTGCGCTGCAGAACTTCGTTGCGGTTGAAGATAAGGTTCTCCCTGCTGAAATCGGCATCGTTGCCCACGGCGGGGAAGCGATAGACGAAAACTCCCTGGATGGTGTACTGCTTTTCGTCGGCAATCCAAATAAAATCGGAAGCCTGCTTCTTGAACTGGAAGCCGGTGGGGAAGTGAAGATATCCCCCGAAAATTTTGTTCACCCTGGGGGCAAGACTGCGTTCCTCGTAACGCAGGGTGTTGCGTATAACCCTGTCACGTTCGGCCTGCTCGATGAAAGCCGTAATCTTCTTTCCATTCTCGCGGACGAGACTTACCGCAGTTTCGTCATCGGGAGCGGAAACTTTCACTATGGCCTGAGGAGTGGCCCAGGCATCCTGCAGGAACCTGACGCCGCTTTCTGCAACCATGGGGCTGATGTCGAATATCACTATATTGCGGTGCACCTTGAAGATGTCGCCGAAGCCGCTCGGGCTGACGTTCGCCAGGGTGTAAAGAGGCTCGCGCATCAGGAACCAGGGGCAGTCGCATGCGAGAAGATCGCGGGTGGCATTGCCTACGCTGCCTTCCCAGGCGTTTTTCTCTATCACTACGAGAACTTCGCCTGCCTTGCCGCTGACGCTGGGGAGAAGGGCTTTGTTGCTCCTGCTGCACGAAACCAATGCAAGGAGCGACAGAATTATGGAAACAGTCCTTTTCATAAATATATCTTTTTAGTGTATCAATCGTCCTATGTCGTTGCCGAATGCCAGTATCATCAGCCCAATCAGCAGCACCATGCCTACCATCTGGGCTGCAATCATGAACCTGTCGGAAGGCTTCCGGCCCGTAATTATTTCATATAAAGTGAATACTATGTGGCCTCCGTCCAGCCCCGGAATCGGAATCAGGTTCATCACCCCGAGCATTATGGACAGGACGGCAAGCAGGTACATGAACTGGAACCAGTCCCATGCCGAGGGGAAGACCTGCCCTATGGCGATGAAACTGCCCACCGACTTGTACGCTCCGCTGGAGGGGGAGGCAAGGAGCCTGAGGTCGCGGAGATATCCGCTCAGGGTGCTTCCTGTGAGTCTCAGTCCGGCGGGAATGGAACTCAGGCCGGTGTAGCGCTTCTGTTCGATATGGGGCATCTGCATGAATACCCCTATCCGCCCGGCACTGTCCACCTGCACGGGGACCGTTAGGGTGTCGGCCACCGCAGTTTCCGCACAGGCGGAGCACCTCAGCACGGTGGCATCCACGCTCTGCCCTGCGAATGAGGCGAGCACCGGCCTGGCATCCTGCAGGAATTCTATCTCCCTGCCGTTGAACGCCACGATCCTGTCGCCTTTCTGCAGGCCTGCGAAGGCATTTGCGCTATTCCCCGCGACGGAATCGATGCAGAAGGGGATTGCAAGTTCGAACATTCCTTCGGAAGAAAGAATCTGCGAAGTCATGGCCCCGTCGATGTAAAGGTCGAGGGTGTCGGAACCGCGCCTGACATGGGCGAATCTTACATTGCGCCGGACGAGGTCGGCCTGCAGCATGGCAAAGTCCTCGGGAACGTAGTCGTCCAGGGAAAGAATCTCGTCGCCTGCCCTGAATCCCATCTCCTGCGCGAGTTCGTTCGGATAGATACGGGCCCCTTCATTGGGGATGTAACTCTGTCCCCAGACGGCCATTATTATGCAGAAGGCTATTATTGCAAAAATAAAATTGTAGAGCACCCCGCCGGCCATCACCAGCAGCCTCTGCCAGGGGTTGTGGGTGCGGAATTCCCAGGCTTGCGGTTCGCGCTTGAGCTGCTCCGTGTCAAGGCTTTCGTCTATCATCCCTGCAATTTTGCAGTAACCTCCGAGAGGAAGCCACCCTATGCCGTATTCCGTCTCCCACTGCAGGGCTTTGGGGCAGATGCGGGTGAACCAGCGGCTGCGCTTGGTGCTGAAAAGATAAGTGTTCCCCGCATCGAAGAAGAGGAAAAACTTTTCCACCCTGATATGAAACAGCTTGGCAAAGCAATAGTGCCCGAATTCGTGCACTATTATCAGTATCGAGAGGGCAAGTATTACTTGCAGGGTTTTAATGAGGGCTACCATCAGCGTATGCTTTCGCGGGCCCTGGCTGCTACTTCGTCGTTGGTGGCGAAGATGTCATCGGGCGTGGGTGAAGCTACAAAATTCAGACCATCGAGAGCCGCTTCGCAGATGCGCGGAATGTCGTAGAATCCTATGCGGTCGTGCAGGAAGGCATCCACCGCAACTTCGTTCGCCGCGTTCAGCGCGCATCCGGCATTTCCTCCGCGCCTGAGGGCTTCGTATGCGAGTGCGAGGCAGGGGAAACGGTCCGTGTCGGCCTTCTCGAAAGTGAGGCTGCCGAGGGTGTCGAAATCCAGCCTAGCGTTGCCCACGCTGATGCGGGCGGGGAAGCTGAGGGCGAAACCTATGGGCTCGCGCATGTCGGGGCTTGCCATCTGCGCGATTACCGCCCCGTCTTCGAATTCCACCATGGAATGGATTACGGACTCGGGATGCACCACCACATTTATGCGTTCGGGGCTGACGTCGAAGAGCCAGTGCGCCTCGATCACCTCGAATCCCTTGTTCATCATGGTGGAGGAGTCGATGGTGACCTTGGATCCCATGCTCCAGTTGGGGTGCCTGAGGGCCTGGTCCTTGGTGGCGGCGGCAATCTGCTCCCTGCTCCAGGTGCGGAAGGGGCCTCCGGACGCGGTGAGATGAATCTTCTCGACCGCGTTCCCCTGGGCGGCAAGGAGGCATTGGAAGATGGCGGAGTGCTCGGAGTCCACCGGAAGAATCACGGCGTTGTGCGCGCGCATGGTGTCCGTGACTATGCCGCCTGCGGCGACGAGGGTTTCCTTGTTCGCGAGGGCGACTATCTTTCCCGCTTCGAGGGCTGCCAGGGTGGGACGCAGGCCGCTGAATCCCACCATCGCGCCCACCACTATGTCGACGTCGGGGGAGCATACCAGCGAGCAGAGGCTGTCTATGCCTTCGAACACCTTGCTGTCGCTTCCTGAAAGGGCATCGGCGACTTCGGAATACTTGTCGGGGTTGCATACCACCACGTTGTTCACGTCGAATTCAAGGGCCTGCCGGACAAGCAGGACCGTGCTGTTGCGGGCGGATATGAGTTCTACTTCAAAAAGGTCGCGATGCCGGCGGACAACGTCCAGGGTCTGGGTGCCGATCGAGCCTGTGGAGCCGAGTATTGCAATCTTTCGCTTCATCAGAACTTACAGTATTTTTCGGGGTCTATAGCTTCGCCGTCGTGCCAGAGTTCCAGGCGGAGATGGTCGGCTGTGGTAAGAGTACCGGTATTGCCTACGAGGGCGATGGGAGTGCCTGCGCTTACCTTTTCGCCCATCTTCTTCAGCAGTTTCTGGTTATGTTTGTAGCACGATACTATGCCGTTGGAGTGCTGCAGGGTGATGGAATAGCCGGAATCGTCGGTCCATCCGGCAGCTATGACGGTGCCGTCGAGGACCGCGCATACCACCGAACCTGCGGGGGCGGTAATGTCTATTGCAGGATGCCTTGCGGGGTCGAATCCCTGCGAGACGGTCCCCTTTACCGGAGTGAAGAAGTGCTGCCCTTCGAGGGGAAGGTCGCGGTTGCGCCCTGAAACTCCGAACTGTTCGTTGGCGGATACGGCCATGCGCAGCAGTGAATCGTTGCGTGCCATTTCGGAGTTGGCGATTTTCTGCAGATATGCTCCGGGATTGCTGACGAGCAGCGAGTCGGTGCCGACGACTTCCTCTCCGGCGAGCACGCGGCTGAGGTTGTTCGCGTAGAGCGCCCAGCGTGTCATTTCGCTTTCGAGCGAATCCACCTTGATGGCGTTGGCGATGGCTCCGCGCTTGAAGTGGGCGTCGGGATATCCGGGTATCGTGTTTTTGACAGGGGTGAGTGCAATCAGGCACCAGGCCAGCAGGGAGATGATGATTACTGCCGTGATTCCCCATACTATCAGTCCCAGTCGGGAGAAGCGCCAGTACCGGATCCGGAGGTGGGTCTGGTCTTCCACGAGGGAGAGTCTGTAAATTTTATTCCAGTCGCCTGGATTAGTTTTTCCCATATAATTGCTAAATTTGTGCCCTGATGGACAGGATGGTAGGCATAGATTTCGGCAGTGCGAGGGTTGGTGTGGCAATCAGCGACCCTCTCGGCATATTCGCATCTCCGCTCGAAACCGTGCCTACTGCAAAGATAATAGATTATCTTCAAAAATTGTGCGCCGAACAGAGCGTTGTGCGTTTTGTCGTCGGATATCCCATGAATCTCGACGGCCGGCCCGCACAGGCGGCTCCCGACGTGGATGCTTTCCTGAAGCGCCTTGCTAAGGCCTTCCCCTGCATTCCGGTCAGCCTTGAAGACGAACGCTTCACCTCCGTGCTTGCCCACAGGGCCATGATTGACGGAGGAATGAAGAAAAGCGAGCGCCGCAACAAGGCTTCGGTAGACCGCATCAGCGCGGCAATCATCCTGCAAAGTTACATTGACAGAAACAAAGAAGCATGATCAAACCCATTTATCTTTACGGATCTCCAGTGTTGCGCAAAGTCGCAGATCCGGCCGACCTCGGCAATCCCGATGAGGTCAAACAGCTGATTACCGACCTTTGGGACACCCTCGGCCCCAGTGAAGGCTGCGGACTGGCCGCGCCCCAGATAGGGGAGAGCAGGCGCGTGGTGGTGGTGGACGGCGACGTGATGGCGGACGTTTATCCCTACCTCGCAGGCTTCAAGCGCACTTTCGTAAACCCCGTGGTAGTTGAGGAAAGCGAAGAGACCGTCACCTACAACGAGGGCTGCCTGAGCGTGCCCGGAATCTACTGCGACGTCACTCGCCCCAAAAAGATAAAGGTTGAATACTACGACGCCAATCTCGAGAAGCAGGTGGAAGAGTTCGACAATTTCGCCGCGAGGATGATAGAGCACGAATTCAGCCATCTCGACGGGGTGCTGTTCACCGACCTCGTCGCCCAGATACGCCGCAAGATGCTTGCAGGCAAGCTGCAGAAGATCTCCGCCGGCAAGGTCGGCACCCGTTACAAATCCCGCATCAAGTAGAACACTGTAAGGGATTTTTCCTATATTTGCAAGTCGAAAAACCTAGACTTGCTATGCTGGAAAAATTCATCAGGCATGAATTGCCGGATCTGGAATTCAATGTTCCGGAACATTTCAATTTCGCATACGACGTAATGGACGCCTGGGCTGATGAAGCCCCGGACAGGCTTGCCCTGCTCTGGACGAGCGACACGCGTGCCGAACGCCGTTTCACCTTCGCGGACCTGAAGCGCGAAAGCGACAGGGCGGCGGGTTATCTCTCTTCAATAGGAATAGGCCGGGGCGATTTCGTGATGCTCATCCTGAAACGCCGCTACCAGTTCTGGACAATAATGCTCGCCCTCGAAAAAATTGGCGCCATTGCCGTCCCTGCAACATTCCTCCTCACATCGCAGGACATTGTCTACCGATGCAAATCTGCTGAAATCAAGGCTATTGTCTGCTGCGGAGACGACGACCTGCTCTCAAAAGTCGCGGAAGCCGAGCCCAAATGCCCCTTCCTCGAGAAACTCATCAGCATAGGTCCCGAAGTGCCGGAAGGCTTCGAAGATTTCGAGGCCGGAACGGCAGCCGCAAAGCCCTGGGAGAAGGGCGATTTCTGCAACGACGCCGAGGATCCCATGCTGATGTACTTCACCTCGGGAACATCCGACGAGCCCAAGATGGTGCTCCACAGCCATACCTATGCCCTCAGCCATCTGGTTACCGCCGCATACTGGCACAATCTCGGCCCCGACAGCATACATTTCACTTACTCCGATACCGGATGGGGAAAGGCCGTATGGGGAAAACTCTACGGGCAGTGGATTTGCGGCGCTACGGTATTCGTCTACGACCACGAAAAGTTCGTCCCCTCCGAGATACTGGCACTGATAGGCAAATACCATATCACCTCCTTCTGCGCCCCTCCGACCATCTACCGCTACCTTATAAAAGAACACTTCAACTGCTACGACCTCAGCTCCCTGCGCCACTGCTGCACGGCCGGAGAGGCCCTGAATCCCACGGTCTTCGAAGAGTTCCACCGCCGTACGGGCCTCTGGATATACGAGGCCTTCGGCCAGACCGAAACCGCCCTCACCCTCGGCACCTTCTCCTGGATGGAACCCCGCCCAGGATCGATGGGGAAGCCTTCCCCTGCATACGACATCGACATTCTCGGCCCCGACGACAGGAGCACGGCCCCGGGCGAAAGGGGAGTGATAGTGATACGCACCGACAGGAAAAAGCCCCTCGGCCTGTTCCTCGGCTACTACCGCAATCCCAAACTCACCAGGAAGGCCTGGCACGACGGAGTGTATTATACCGGCGACGTGGCCTGGCGCGACGAGGACGGATACTACTGGTTCGAAGGCCGCAACGACGACCTTATCAAGACTTCCGGCTACCGCGTAAGCCCCTTCGAGGTGGAGAGCGCCGTGATGGGCCACCCAGCCGTGGTGGAATGCGCCGTCACGGGCGTGCCCGACCCCGAAGAACTCCGCGGAACCATAGTGAAGGCCACTGTGGTGGTGGCGTCGGAATACCGCAGCCAGGTCGCCGACAAAAACCTTCGGGCGGCCCTTGTGAAGGATATCCAGAATTATGTAAAAAGCATCACCGCACCATACAAGTATCCGAGGGTGATTGAGTTCGTGGACGCCCTTCCCAAAACCATCAGCGGGAAGATACGCCATGTCGAAATACGCGAGAAGGACAGACAGGGAAAATAAATGTGATTTTTCTTGTGGCTTTTCCGGAATTAAATTATATTTGTATCCCGATTGGCTCTAATCGGGATTTTTTATGTCCTTAAATTACAATGATGCCAGCCTCCATTATGTAGGCTTGCAGGATGATACGAATATATATGAACTGCGTTCAGGGCGGTTCACAAACAAGTTTTTCATACTGAGCGGGGCGGGGTCCCGCCATCTTATGGCCTCCCCCGAGGTTGTAGGATATGATTCCTACCTCTCAACTCTTCCCGCCACTGTCGCCGCCCTCCGTCACCTCTTCCCTTCCGGTTCGGAGGGCGACGTCGATATACTCACTATACTTCGCGGAGGCCTCAACTATCCCATAGAGGAGGCCTGCCACCGTGTAGGTATAAGGGTGAGGGACATGCACTTCGTCTCCTGCGAGAGGGCGATCGAGAACCATGTGATTACGGGGCTCAACATCAAGTATGAGAAACTTCGCGTCACCCGTGACCGCACCCTGGTGATAGGCGACATCCTCGCCACAGGCGACACCTTCCGTCTCTGCCTCGACCAGGTGATCGACCGTTTCCGCCGCAAGGGGGGCAGCATCAGGAAAATCATCTTCTTTACCATCGGGGGCACCCGCGCAATCGACCTTCTGGAGAGGATGGCGGAGCGCATCAGGGCCGTCTTCCCCGGTTTTGAGGGCTTCGAGGTGTTTTTCTACGAGGGCATTTTCACCGTATACAAGGACAAGGGAGCGAGCGGCATAAACGTGCCCGACATCGACTTCGGATGGAAGGGGGGAGTGGTTTCGCCCGATTTCCGCCACTACGTACTCGAACGTCCGGACGCCCTGTTCGAGAAGTGCATCATTTACGACGGCGGCGCCCGCCGCTATGAGATTCCCGTACACTTCGAGGAGGTCTTCGAATACTGGTACGGCATCAGGGACAGGGCGGGGATGATTGATCCTGTGGCCCTGGTGAACGAAAAGCTCGGTTACGAAGGGCCGGTGGATTATGAAGAGTGGCTGGACATAACACGCTTCCGCAGCCTGCCCCGGAATGGCCTCAGGGAGATATGGGAAGCTGAACAGGAGCTCTGCCGCAGGGCGGAGAACATTTCGATAGAAGAACTTGCTGCACGACGCATAGAACAAATCCATCAAATATCCAGGAATTATGAGTAAACAAAAAAAGTTTGACGTGGACTACACCTCATCGGCGGTAGACCGCGCAGGGCGCAAGAGCACCCTCAGCATGTTTATGGTGATGCTTGGCTTCACCTTCTTCTCAGCCAGCATGTGGGTCGGACAGCAGCTCGCCGGAGGCCTTACCTTCAGCGGATTCGTCTGGGCTCTCATTCTCGGCGGAATCATTCTTGCCGCTTACACCGGATCCCTTGGTTACATTGGCGCTGAAAGCGGACTTACCCTGGATATGCTTGCCCGGAAGAGCTTCGGGCGCAAAGGCAGCTGGCTGCCGAGCGCTATGATCAGCTTTACGCAGATCGGATGGTTCGGAGTCGGTCTTGCAATGTTCGCAATTCCCGTCGCAAAGGAAATCATGCATCTGGACGTGACTCCCGACAGCATGCCCTGGCAGGGATATCTGCTCGTGCTCATTGCAGGTATCCTGATGACCTGCACCGCCTATTACGGCATCAAGAGCCTTACCATAATAAGCTACGTTGCCGTGCCTGCAGTAGCCATACTCGGAACGGTTGCGATGGTAATGGCGGTGAATCGCGGCGACGTGGGCCTCATCGAGCAGTTCAGCCGCGGCACCAAGGACCTCGGCGTGATTGCAGGAGCCGGTCTCGTGGTCGGAAGCTTCGTTTCGGGAGGCACTGCCACGCCCAACTTCACCCGTTTCGCCAAGAGCGCCAAGGTGGGCCTCTGGACCACGGTCGTGGCGTTTTTCATAGGCAACAGCCTCATGTTCTGCTTCGGCGCAATCTCCAGCATCTACGTGGGCGGCAACGATATCTTCGAAGTGATGCTTAACCTGAACCTCTTCTATCTCGCCATCCTTGTCCTGGGACTTAATATCTGGACTACCAACGACAACGCCCTCTATACCGGCGGTCTCGGCCTCAGCAATATCTTCGGCCTCAGCAAGAAGACCATGGTGCTCATCTCCGGAGTTATCGGAACGCTCTCCGCCGTCTGGCTCTACTGGAACTTCTGCGGCTGGCTCAACATCCTCAACTGCACCCTTCCTCCGGTCGGCATCATCCTGATTCTCGACTACTTCTCCGACCGCCAGGCCTATCTCGAAGGCAGCAAGGAAGAAAAGACCGTGAACTGGTATGCCGTGGCAGGTGTCGTGCTTGGAGCCGTGGTGGCAAATCTCGTCAAATGGGGCTTCCCCGCAATCAACGGCATGGCAGTCGCAGCCCTCTGCTACGGTTTCGGCAGGACTGTCAGCAAAAAGTAGGTATTATGAACAGTATGAACAGAATCCTCGCGGCACTCGCCATCACCCTTGCAGCAGTCTCCTGCGGCACTGCAAAGCAAAGTGCGAAATATTTTACCATGGACCAGATGCCTGACCTCGTGCGCAGTCTTCCTGCACCTCCGGCATTCGGGAGCCCTGAATTTGCCTACGATTCTCTCAGGTATTTCTGGGGGAAGGAGCAGCGCAAGGATCCTGTCCGCGCAGCCATCGCCGAAAGGGATGCGAAATGGCAGCTTGATACCGTTTTCACGACATTCAACGGAGCCATGGGACTTGAACTTTCGCCCGTGAACACTCCCGAAATCTGGAAACTCCTCTATGACGGCGTCTCCACAATAGAGCAGATTCGCGTACACCCAAAGGCATACTACCATCGCAAGCGCCCGTTCGTGTATTTCAACGAGCAGACTCTGTGCCCTTGGGAAGATGATGAACTGCGCGGCGAAGGTTCCTATCCTTCCGGCCATACAATTCGTGGGTGGGCTTGCGCTCTGATGCTTGCCGAGGTCGCCCCCGAGAAAGCGGAAGATCTGTATGCCCGCGGATGGATGTACGGCGAGAGCCGCGTGATCGCCGGCGCCCATTGGCAGAGCGATGTGGACGCGAGCCGCGATGCTGCGAGCATAGGTTACTCCAAGCTCCAGACGAGCAAGGAATTCCGTAAGCAGGTGGCAAAGGCCCGCAAAGAATATCTGAAGCTGACTAAGTAGCCTATTCCCCTACGTGGAAAGCAACTCTCAAGTCCTCGATCTCCTCATCGGTGATCGGGGACAATTTGCCTATGGGGGCGGCCATTATCAGCGAACGGGCGCTGAAGTCGGCGACCTCCAGACGGTCGAAGGTGTTTATCAGTTTGTCGCCTGTAACTATCACCGAGTCGTTCTCCAGCATGGCGCAGGGGCGGACCTTGAACTCTTCGGCAAGCTCGTTCATGTTGTCGTACTGGCTTCCGAAGGGGAACTTGGGCACATCCTGCAGGAAAATCCAGCTTTCGGGTATGGTGCGCACGTCGAATTTTTCGTCGGTGCAGCAGTAGCCCATCAGCGAAGGGGTCTGGGTGAGGATGATGCTGTTTATCTTGGGATTGCGCTTATAGATTTCGTAATGCAGGGCCACGCTGCGGCTGGCCGTCTTGCCGGCCTCCACCATTCCGTCCTTGACCTGGACTATTTCCGAAGGTTCCATGTCCCAGCGCTGCACGTTGGCCGGAGTAATCAGGAAATCGTTCCCCCTCCAGCGCACGGAAGCGGTTCCGTACGATGAACTCATCAGGCCCTGGGTACAGGCACGGCGCACCACCTTGCATATTTCGGTGCGGATTGCGCGTTCATCAGAAGGATGCTCCACGTTCATGAAGTGGGGGAAGTTGTTGTTGATTGCCTGGTTATGATGCTGAATCTGTTTGTCGCTGAGATAGCGGGGCGTTCCGAGGGTGCCTGCGTTGAGTATGGTACGGGCGCAGAGTTCAAGGGTTTCGAGCCTCTGGTAGGCGTCCGCGATATCCTCTCCCATCAGCACCACTCCGTGGTTCTCCATTATAACTGCCTTGTAGTCAGGGTCCTTTGAGAATTCACCGGCTATTTTTTCGCCGAGCAGTTCGCTGCCGGGAAGGGCGTATGGTGCGAATCCGACGGGGCCGCAGACGCCGAGCGCCTGGGGCAGTATAGTGGTGTCGGGGACCTGTTTGGTGATGCTGAAAGTGACGAGTCCCGGAGGATGCGCGTGAATAACGCTGTGTAGATTGGGACGTATCTTGTACAGGGCCCTGTGGAAGGGATATTCGGATGAAGGTTTGTGAGGGCCTATGATTGTGCCGTCGGCCTTGACGCACATTATGTCGGCGGGGGTGAGGGATCCCTTGTCTATGCCTGCGGGGGTAATCCACATATCCCCGTTTTCATCCATTATTGAAAGGTTGCCACCGGAAGTGGTTGTCATGCCGCTGCGGTAAATCCTGCCGATTATTATTGCAATCTGCTCGGCAGGGTGCATGAGCTTTACGTCAAGCTGTTTCATATAATTCTACTAACTTTTAACTATTATATTTTGCTGCAAAATTTGTTCCCACTTTATTCCTGTTTTTGCAGCGCAACGCAGACAAAGCCTCAAAGAGCATTGCAACTATTCCCGCCATGCCTTCCGCTTTCGAGGGCAAGTTAAGAAGATTGTACGAGAATTGCAAGCCTTTTCTGCTGTCGGAGAGTTGGTTGCCCATCTGGTCGTAGGTGAGCAACGCAATTCCAGGCAGGTTTTCCCCGTCCCAGCACTGCAGGGAGGTCAGGCGGTTGCCGGTATGGGCAAAGGAGAGCATCCCGCTGAGGCCCGATGCTCCGTATCGGTCAAGACCGGTTATGTTGCCGTTACGGTCGTAGGTGATGCTGCGCTCTGTCTTCGCGTTCGTCGCCGAGATGGAGTTGCCCGCGTAGTGCGCCGCATCGGTGAGGCGTTTCAGGCCGTCATAGGTAGCCGTAGGTGTCGCCTGACGGTGGCCCGCGGCCTGATTATTTGATACAAAGAGAGGGTGACTATAAGCCTCTCGACTATTTAGTCATCCTCACAGTAAGGAGTATTAATTTGACAAGAATGTTAAATATACAAATAATGATTATTGTTATTTGTACAATACTGCTTCCATTCCATAGGACAATTGCGTATTAGAAACATTTCATCATTTATTCTGACCTTTCTGCCTGGTTGGAAAACAAGTAATTTTGTTTCGTGCCTGTACGACATAATATCATCGAAGGATGAAATCTTTTCATTAAATGACTTGGGTTTTGTCAAACAAAGTGCTGCTTTTAGCCTTGGTTTCTTGCCAAATAGGATTGTATCACTAAAATAGAGAACCTCATATAGGTAATCATATGAACTTCCATTATCAAATACTGACGGGTCAACAGTATCTCCATGTCCGGCATTCTGTAACCATAAACTAAGTTTATCGTACTTAATGTTTTTCGATGAAACATCTGCCCTTGGATTCAAGAATAGGCCGTTACTCTCTGCAAGTTGTTCAAGAATACGATAATCGATACCAGGGCATCTCATATGGAGATAATACTCATAACCGACCATGAACTCTACGCCATGCGATACGTTTACAATTGAGCAATCCAGACCGTTCCTAAGAGATAGTCTTAGTAAGTCACAAGCAGTCGGGACATCAACAACAGAATAATCTTTTAAATGCCTATATTTCCTATAAAGATCGGCAGTATTTAATAATTTTGAAGATGCCCTTGAATCAATAAAACCAGACCACATATGAAGAACCAATCGTTGGCAAGCCTTAATTCCCAGCACAGATTTGAAAAATCTTACAAAGGCATCCTCCTTGGCAATATAATCCTCAACCATACCATTCCTATAAGCCTCATCAATACATGTCCACTCGTTATCATCAGTATAAATACCATCAGTATTGTACTTTTTAGGATTATATTTAACTATCACAAAATCAAGCCTGGGATATAGATCATTATCATTCCTTTTAAGAACAAAGTCTTCATATTTCATGTTCTAATCTCCTATACGTTTTAAGTTCTCATCATATGTTCCCATACGTGTATCTTTCGACTCTAAATCCTTAATAGTTTTTGCTCTTTTCCATAGACCCTTATAAGCCCGCTATGCCTTCCACTCTCCCGGCAAGTTAGCAAGATTGTAGGAGAATTGCAAAAAAGATGGTAGCAAAAGCCACCATCTTTAAAAAGAATACTTATGGATGAAGTTCTCCTTTTGCTACTCGCTCCTTTGCTTTTTTCCTTTTTTTTACATCATCCCAATTTCTGTTTACATCCGGATTATCTTTAAGAAAAATCACACAAATAGAATCACCGACTTTCCCCAAATAGCTTTCACCTATCCTTTTGTACATCCAATTTGGATAATAAAAACGGTAAAAATGGTTTTTGTCAGCTCTCGCATATACGAATGCATTTGTTTGTATTCCATCATTAGCCAACCTCGTTATTTCTGTCTCTGTTTTTATAACACGGAACAATAGAATTAGGAATAGTATAATAAAAAAGTATCCCCAAAAGCCAATCTTAATTTGTCTTTTTTTCTTCTTTTTAGTATCGGATTTCTTCATCATTCACTTTTTTCCAAAGATAATTATTAGGTAAATATACTGGAGCTATCTTTGCCTCATTCACAACATCCGTAACTGCTTGGTTGGTGGCTTTGACGGAAGCATTGCGTGTTGTATTCTTTGCGGCAATTGCCTTTGCTTCTTCCTTTGAAAGGGACTTACCCTCACTATTAGCAACTTTTCTTGCAGCTTTGACAACCGCATTATTCGTCCTAGTGTTTTGCAAATGGATCGTTTTCTCACTGAGATTTGCGCTACCAGCAATCGCACCTGTAACGGCAGTAAATGCTGCTTGTTCATTCGTGTTAACTTTCAGCCCGTCCTGCGAATCATAGTTGAACTTGCCTTGCACAGCACCTCCCACTGCAGACGTTGCCACGTGAACTGCCGTCTTCACCGCAGCGTTCTTTATTGCCGAAGCTCCCGCAGTTATTGCGCCTTCGGTTGCTGCTACACCAACATCAATCCAATCAATCTTATTGATAGAATTATTGAATGATTCTCCGCTCAAAACGCTGATAACAACTTGACTCGCCACCTCCACTGTTGCTCCTACCGCTGCGCCGAACAGTTGTGCGACAAAACTCCCGTTCGGGTCATACTTATCAATAGGATCATTGTTGCAGTAGCCGTACGGGCTGACAGAATGGTACTTCCCCGCCAGCGGGTCGCGTGTAGTCCACCTTGCGGTAAAAGGGTCGTAGTAGCGGGCGCCGAAGTCGAGGAGAGCCAGGTCGCGTTTGTATGCGCCGGTGAAGATGTCGTAGCCGAAGCGCTGCTCCTCTTTGCCGGCAAAGCGATAGCGGTTGTCCGCG
>CAJONC010000023.1 GCA_905235675.1 uncultured Bacteroidales bacterium
AATCGCGCATCAGCCATGGCGCGGTGAATACGTTCCCGGGCCTTGTACACACCGCCCGTCAAGCCATGAAAGCCGGGGGTGCCTGAAGTCCGTGACCGAAAGGAGCGGCCTAGGGCAAAACTGGTAATTGGGGCTAAGTCGTAACAAGGTAGCCGTACCGGAAGGTGTGGCTGGAACACCTCCTTTTTGGAGCGAGGTCCTTGACGCGAGCTCGAGGTCTGTGTGCAAGTGCACTGTTTGAGGTGCTTGCGCGCGTATTTGTTCTTCCTTTATTATATAGTCTCTTAGCTCAGTTGGTTAGAGCGCCACACTGATAATGTGGAGGTCCGCGGTTCAACTCCGCGAGGGACTACATTTTTTATCTTCGGGGGTATAGCTCAGTTGGTAGAGCACCTGCTTTGCAAGCAGGGGGTCAAGAGTTCGAATCTCTTTATCTCCACATCAAGCGCAGCCGAAAGGCTGCGTTTTTGCGTTTCAGAGAGCGCGAAAGCTCGCTTTCAAGCGCTCTCTGAAATGTAAAAACATGCACGTAGTGCGCTTGATTAGGTTTTGTAAGCCCGCGGCAGCGCCTGGAGATGTGGCAGCTGCAAGCTGGCAAATCTCGTCCATGCGCCGTGCGTGCTGATGCACGCTATTAGTCACGTAGTGCGCTTGATTTCGTTTTGTGACTCCCTTCCCGACTAAGAGGACCCTTAAGCGCCTGTAGCAGTCCCTTACGATTCAAGGGGGACCTACGGCGAAAACCCCAGAAAAGTGTCGTAGGTCCTTGCGTTTCAAAGGGGACCTACAGCGGAAAACCCATAAAAGTGCCGTAGGTCCTGGCGTTTTGAGGGGGACCTACAGCGGAAACCCCCGAAAAGCGTCGTAGGTCCTTGCGTTTCAAAGGGAACCTACAGCGGAAACCCCGGAAAAGTGCAATAGGTCCCTGCGTTTCAAAGGGGACCTACAGCAGAAAACCCAGAAAAGCGTCGTAGGTCCCTGCGGCTTCCGAGCTTTCAACATTTACGATCCACCGATACGATTAGTCCAGAATCAGCCTCACACGGAACCCAAGGGCCGTAGGTTCCTCGACCACCTCGTGGCAAAGGCCTTTCAGCTCGTTTCGCTCCCGGTCGGAAAGCGGCGTCGCCTCCATGTGCTCCACCATGAAATCCAGGGTGGTTACCTCGGAGAGTTCGCTGTGGGTAATCCTTACGGTGATCGGACGATAGGACGCCATCACCTCGTCAAGCATCTTGTCGCAAAGCCGACGGGCGGCCTCCTCCTTGCCGGAAATGTTGTATTTATGACAGAATGCACCGATGGTCGAGTACATGCCAAGGAAGTCGAAGTCCGGACCGTCAATCTCGAAAACCTCCATGCGGATACGCTGGATAAAGGATTTCGTGGCGCTGTGCACCGGTGTCCCGAAAATCTGGTCGGGGGAGCCGTCTTCATGGATATACCCGTCGTACATGAAGAAGATGCGGGTGCTGACGTCGCGGGCGAACTTCATCTCATGGGTGACGATGAGCATTGTGAGTCCCTCTTTCGCCAACTGTCGGATGACGCTCAGCACTTCTCCCACCATGGTAGGATCGAGTGCCGATGTGGGCTCGTCGAAAAGGATTACTTCCGGCTTCATTGCCAGGGCCCTGGCAATGGCTACGCGCTGTTTCTGTCCGCCGGAGAGACTGGAGGGATAGACGTCGGCCTTTTCCGCCAGTCCTACTTTACGAAGGAGCGACATGGCCTCCTCGCGGGCCTGTTCCGGTGAAATATGCAGCAGTTCACAGGGTGCCAGGGTGATGTTCTCCAGCACCGTCATGTGCGGGAAGAGGTTGAAGGACTGGAACACCATGCCCATCTTCCGGCGCATCTTGTTCACCGGATATCCCTTTGAAAGGATGTTCTCTCCGTCCACGCAGATGCTGCCTCCGGTAGGGCCGTCCAGCAGGTTCAGGCAGCGCAGAAGCGTACTCTTGCCCGTTCCCGAAGGGCCGATGACGGAAATGACTTCGCCAGGATATATATCGGCACTGATATCTTTCAGGACCTCAAGGTCTCCGTAGCTCTTCTGCATGTGGGAAATGCGGATGAGAGGTTCGTCGGGGTTGCGGGAAGACGCTTCTGAAAGTTCCGCTTTCCCTGCATTCCGCCGATGGACAAACCAGACTCCGCCGCCCGCCGCGAGAAGGAGAAGCGCGGCCCACAGCCACCATTTACCCCCTTTATTGGGCGTGCTTTGTGACTCGGACGGATCTGTGATAATTCCCCGTTCCCCTTTTCTGGTGAGCAGCATTATTTCCGACTCTATATAACTATCTGAGAAGAGTACCTGCTTCTTGCGTTCTTCGGTAGCGCTTATAGATCCCATGGCAAGATCGGCCTTGCCGGTCTGTACGGCCGGAATCATCGGGGCAAAGTCCACTATGAGATACTCCAGCCTTCTGTTCCGCCTGTTGGCCCATTCGGTGAGCAGGTCCGGTTCCAGGCCTGACGGCTTACCGTCAGTGATGAAGCTGAACGGAGGGAGGGACGGATAGATAGCCACGCGGAGAACGTCTCCGGTGCCGCGTTGCTGGGGAATAGTTAAGGCTGACGGATCTTCAGCACAAGTCCATCGGCCCATTATTTCATCAAAGGTACCGTCACTGCGGATTTCGGAGAGGAAGTCGTTGAAATCCTGCTGCAGCCCGGTGTCGTCCATGGGGAAGATAGCGCCAATCGGGATAAAAGGAAGACCGGCGCTTATGGAATCCACCTGGTCGGCCAATGTCTTGTTGAAGATAAGTTCCAGGTTTTCGCCGGCTGCAATGTCCACCTTCCCTTTCTGCAAGGCTGCAAGCATATCGGCTGTGTTGGCCATGCGGTGTATATTGGCGAACGGTGCATAGTTGGTGACGGCGAGGTCCTGAATGCTGCCGATGACAACCCCTACGTTCTTGCCGGCCAGAGCCTGGAATACTGCCGGGGCATCGGCTTCGGGAGTCTTGTCATCGGAGGAGAACAGCGCGGGGATATAGCAGACGGTTCCACCTATCAGGAGCATGGCGGCAGCGGCGGCGGCCTTTTTGTACTTTTTGTCGGACAGCGCCGTCATGAGCCGGCCGATGAGCCAGGCCATGAAGAAATAGATGATGGCGGTAATGATGAGCGGAAAGAATGCGTCGAAGGTCCGGGATCGGATGAGGTCGGAGGCGCGCGTCATATCCATAACGGCGACGTAGCCCACGATGCTGGTGCCCTTGAGCAGACTTACCACCTCGCCCTGATAGACGGGCATCACGGAACGGACCACCTGCGGCAGGACAACCCTCCGGAAAGTTTGCCGGCCGGTATAGCCCAGGGCCAGTCCGGCCTCTGTCTGTCCGCGGTCTATGCCCTGAATGGCAGTGCGCAGCATTTCGCTGATGTAGGCCGCCGAATTCATGCCGAAGGTAATGATGGCTACCACGATGCCGGTAGCGCCTACCGGTGCCAACACTACATAGTACATTAGCATGAGCAGCACCAGCACGGGAGTGCCGCGCATGATGTCGATATATACCTTGGCCGTTTCCTGCACCCACTTCCGCCGGCTCATGCGCATCCAGCAGACCAGTCCGCCGAGCAGAGTACCAAGCAGGACGGCGCCCAGAGTGATAAGCAGCGTTACCTGCAGACCGTCCAGAATCATCCTGTAACGGTCTTCGGCAATGAGGTTGTTGTAGAAGCTGTCTACGATTCGCATGATTTAATTCCAGTCGGCAGTATGCGTTATTTGAACCACTTGGTAAGGCGGTCCTTGGCGTAGAGATAATACACGGCAAGGCCGATCCAGCTGGTAGCAAGTACAAGGACTGCAGTGATGATTTTCCCGACCAGGGAGATGGGTTTCTTGAGAATGTCGATAACGGCGATAATAGAAAGAACTACACCGATAAGATAAATAATACCACTCATTTTGATTATAGATTTATGTTTCACAAAGATAGGTATAATTCCTGAAATATCGTGCATTGTTGTTCCCGTCAGGAATGGATATGGACACAATAACCTGTTGTATAACTCTTGATAATCAGTAAATTTATTATATTTGTATAGTAAATTATCAAATACATTCTATGAAAAAAGTAGTTATCGCCGGAGGCGGAGTGCTTGGCAGCCAAATAGCATTCCAGGCAGCGTATTGCGGATTTGTGGCTTCGCAGCCAGGGAAGCATAGGGCGCACACAGCCGAAGATAGATTCTCTTCGCAAGTCTTACACCGATGCAATCAATCTTATGGCATCCCCCGAAGGGGCCTCAAACTGGTGCCGCGGCATTGCCGATGCCGACAGCTTCAACCCTGAGGAATGCCTGGAACGTGTGGAAAAGGCTTACTCAGGACTCAAGCTGGAATTGGATATGGCCAAAGCTGTCGCCGACGCGGATGTCGTGATTGAATCCGTGGCCGAGAATACGGAAGACAAAATAGCCTTTTACAAGGCTCTCGCTCCTCTGCTTCCGGAAAAGACCCTGCTCTGCACCAACTCCTCCACTCTTCTTCCGTCCATGTTCGCCAAGTACACCGGACGCCCTGACAAATATCTTTCCCTGCATTTCGCCAATTCCATCTGGAAGAACAATACCGCGGAGGTGATGGCCCAGGATCAGACATCCAAAGAGGTTTTCGACGCAATCGTGGCATTTGCAAACGATATCAGGATGATTGCCCTGCCCGTCAACAAGGAGAAGAACGGATATCTGCTCAATTCCATGCTCGTTCCCTTCCTCCTTTCCGGACTCGACCTCTACGTGAACGGGGTAAGCGATCCCGCCAGCATAGACAAGGCCTGGAAATATGGTACCGGCGCACCTCGCGGACCTTTCGAGATTTTTGATGTCGTGGGAGTCAAGACTGCCTTCAACATCGTTCAGCAGTACCAGAAAGTTCCCGGCCTGTTCAGCCCCATGCTCCGCAAGATGATGATGCCCTACAATTTCAAGGGAATGTTCGAAGTCCTGCAGAAAATGATAGACGAGGGCAAGCTCGGCAGGAGCTCCGGAGAAGGGTTCTATAAATACTAGGATTCCGGATCGAAATCAGTATCGACGTAGTTGAAGAGGCTGGCGCAGACGTTGGCGGAGAATTTGAGGGCGGTAGGGATGAGGCTGCGCCAGACGGCTTCGGAGATGGCGTCGAGTTCTTTGCGCATCAGGCCGTCGCGTACCAGGGCGTAAAGGATGCCGGCGTTGAAATTGTCTCCCGCGCCTATGGTGGTCTCCACGTGTTCAAGTTCCGGCACGGGGAAACCCGTATGCACCCCCGGCGAAAAGACTTCGGTATCCCTGCCGCCTTTGGTGCAGATGAAGTTGGGGCATAGCGCGGAGATGTGTTCCCTGTAGGCCGTTTCCGCATCCGGACTCCCGTACAGCGCCTCGATATCCTCGTCGGAACCGCGCACTATGGTGCTGAGGGCCATGTTTTCTTCTATGGCTTCCGCCGAGACTGGATGATTTTTCCGGAAATTGATATCGTAATATACTATGGCTCCGGCATCGCGCCCGCGGCTGACATACGCCTTCGTCTGCGGCCCTGTGGCCTCGCTCACTGCGAACAGCGACCCGAATAGCACAATATCATCGGCGTTCAGCACAGTGTCGGGAGTGCGGAACGGGGTGCCGGCCTTGTCGCGGAAGAACTCATACCGGGCATTGTTGTTCTCGTCCAGCATTGCCATGGACACATTGCTCTGCCCGCAGGAACGCTGCACTCCGGCAGTGTCCAGCCCGTTTTTCTCCATGAAATCCAGCACTATGTCCGCCACATAATCGCTCCCCGTCTGGGATTCCATCACCAAAGCCACCTCCGGAAACTTCTTCCCGACCGTGCGTCCGAGCGACACCATGGAATTGAACACCGACCCGCCGGGCACAGCTGCAATGGGCTGCCCGTTCTTGAATACGATGTCGAGCACCGTTTCACCTATTCCTGCGATTTTCCTTGGCATGGTATGCTGAAATAATCCATGATTTCGCGGGCGATATCGTCATAACTGCGCCCGTCTATATCTATTATATGGTCGGCAGCCGCTTCGTATATGGGCCCGCGTACGGCCATCATGGCGGCAATTCGCTCGCGCAGGGCCTGTTTGCGGGCTTCCGCATCGGCTGCTCCGGACATCGCACCCGCAAGCATGGGACGGGAATCGGTTTCGCCGCCTTCGCTGAGATTCTCGACGAGAGTGTCTATGGACGCGCGAAGATAGATGCAGCGGCAGTGCCCGCGGACAAGGGCGCGGCTGTACTCGTCGGTAAGAGTCCCTCCGCCGAGGGAAAGCAGAAGGTGCCGCCCTGTGCCGGCCTCCTCCAGAAGAACCGCGAGAGTTTCGCGCTCAATCTTCCTGAACCCCGCCTCGCCTCCAGCCGCAAAAATCTCCGGAATACTCCTCCCCTCGCGCTCCACGATAGCATCGTCCAGGTCGATGAAGTCAGCTGCGAGCTTTGCCACCTCGCGCCCGATGCTGCTCTTCCCGCAGCCCATGAAACCTGTAAGGGTATAAATCATCCGAATCAGAACAGCGTAGGTTCGAAAATCTCAGGCACATCCTCCGGAAGCCCCGCAGGCAAGGTAATCTCCCCGAGCGGAACCCCGAAATCCTCATCTATCGGAATCTCAATCTCCACCGTCTCGATCTCCTGCGGCGGAAGATCATCCTCCGGCTTCACCAGCGGCTCCACGAACTCCACCTTCTTCACAGTCTCGCGGTCGTGGCACTTCTTTCCCTTCGCGGAGATACCCTTCTTCCCTATCCACTCCTCCGCATCGATGCACTCAGGCTCCTTGTGGGCGGATTTACCTCCGAAAGTACACTTGTACTGCGGATGCTTGTCCTCGCTCAGCGCCACCAGATACGACTTGGGCGCATCCGAAATGAACAGCATCGGAGTATTGTTGCTCTCCACGAACGAAAAACGCTTGACGTAGAAAGTCTTCGCGCCGCCGTCGTAATAGAGGGCCGTATAAGTCTTGGCAGGATCGAACTTGCTGATGCTCAGCACATCGCCCTGATATTTGTTCACCAGATCGTAGGAAGTGGTGTAGAACGTACCGTTGCGGAAAATCGCGAGCACCTTGTCCTCGCCCTCGAACTGCCCCAGGTACAGTCCGCGCCCGTCCTCGTTCAGCTTCTGTATATCGCTGTCGTACCATATATCCTTGCCGGAAATCGTGGACACGCCCTTGCTCTTCAGGGTAATTTTGGCGATGGAATTCTTGCTCACCAGATTGCCCCTGGCCGTCTTGCTCTTGATTGCGAGCTCGGCGAAATTGTACTCCAGCGAAGTCTTCTTCAGTTTCGGCTTCGGCCGCAGGGCTATTCGCACAGTCTCCGCCTCGCCGTTATGGTTGGCGCTGAACCACATTATCTGCGAACCCGGAGCGCCCGTGGTGATGTCGTATTCCTTGTCGCGGGTGACCGAAGTGATGGCGAAGCGTTTGGCGTAGTACACCGACGACTTGCCCTCGCGGTAGATTACATTGTAAATGGTACGGTTGTCCCCGCGGTTGAAAAGCCCCACGTAGAGCAGGTCCTTCCCGAAGAAAGCCTTGTCCTCCACCTTAGTGATGCGGTACTTGCCGTCCTTGCCTATCACGATTATCTCCGAAAGGTCGGAGCAGTCGCAGATGTAGGTGCCGCCGTCGTCGCGCTTGAGCCCTATTCCCACGAAGCCCTCGGCGAGATTCGCCTGCAGCTTGGCGTTGTTGTTGATGACCTTGGTGGCGGCGATGGTCTCGAAGCCCGTGAGCTCGGTCTGGCGCGGGAAAGCCTTGCCGTACTTGCTCTTGAGCCCCTTGAACCATGCGATGGTGTATGCGGTGATGCCCTCGATATTCTTCTTCACTTCCTCCATCTCCGCCTCTGTCTTCGCTATCTTCTCGTCCACCGCCTTCGCGTCGAACTTGGAAATCTTTCGCACCGGCTTCTCCACCAGGCGGTCGATGTCGTCCATTACAATCTCGCGCTTCACCTGATCCTGGTACTCGCACATCCTGACAAGTATGGCGGCCTTCTGGTCCTCCCAGGTCGCATGCTTCTGCTCCTCGAGAATCTTGTATACCCCTTCTTCAAAGAAGATGCGTTCCAGCGAAGTGTAGTGCCAGTCGTCCTCGAGCTTTGCGAGGCGTATGCGGAGCTGGGCTTCGAGCAGGTCGCGGGTGTGGAAGGTGTCGTATTCGAGAATGTCGTGCACGCTCAGGAACTGCGGCTTGTTGTCCATGATAACGCAGGCGTTCGGCGTGATGTTGGTTTCGCAGTCGGTGAACGCGTAGAGGGCGTCTATGGTCTTGTCGGGCGACACGTCCCCGGGCAGATGGATGAGGATGTTCACCTTGTCGGTAGTCATGTCCTCTATCTTCTTTATCTTTATCTTGCCCTTCTCCTTCGCTTTGAGGATGGTGTCAATCAGCATGTGGGTGGTCTTCCCGTAAGGGATTTCGGTGATGGCGATGGTGCTCTTGTCTATCTTTTCGATACGGGCGCGCACCTTCACCGAACCGCCCCTGCGGCCCTGATTGTATTTCGAGCAGTCGGCGAAGCCTCCGGTGGGGAAGTCGGGATAAATCTCGAAGGGCTTGCCTTCCAGAATCTTGACCGATGCGTCGAGGAGCTCGTTGAAGTTGTGGGGGAGTATCTTGGATGCCATGCCTACGGCGATGCCCTCGGTGCCCTGGGCGAGCAGGAGGGGGAAGCGGACGGGGAGCTCTACAGGTTCCTTGTTGCGTCCGTCGTAGGAATTCATCCAGTTGGTGATTTCAGGGTCGAAGACCACTTCCTTGGCGAATTTCGAAAGGCGAGCCTCGATGTAACGGGGCGCGGCGTTGGAATCTCCGGTGAGGATGTTGCCCCAGTTTCCCTGGCAGTCCACCGTCAGGTTTTTCTGCCCGAGCTGCACGAGGGCCCCGAGTATGGAGGCGTCGCCGTGGGGATGGAACTGCATGGCCTGGCCGACGATGTTAGCCACCTTGGTGTAGTTGCCGTCGTCCATGCGGTACATCGCATGCAGCACCCGCCTCTGCACGGGTTTCAGGCCGTCCACTATATGGGGCACGGCACGCTCGAGTATCACGTAGGATGAGTAGTCGAGGAACCAGTCCTTGAACATCCCGGAGAGTTTGTATTTGTGGCTGTCGCTGTCCAGCAGCTTGCCGAACTTGCCGGAGGCTTCGGCGGATTCGTCGAGTACCTCTTCGGACTCTTCGTCAATCGTCTCCACGGGCTCTTCGCCAATAATGTCTTCGTAATCTTCGCTCATGGTTTCAGTCTTCGTATCCAAATTTTCGCAATTCCCTGCGGGACTCCCTCCAGTCGGGATCCACCTTCACCAGCAGTTGCAGGAACACCTTCTTCTGGAAGAAATCTTCCATTTCGATGCGGGCCTGGGTGCCGGTGCGCTTGAGGGCTGAACCGCCCTTGCCTATGAGTATGCCCTTCTGCGAGTCGCGCATCACGTAGATGATGGCGCTGATGTCGTAGCGCTCTTCGCCCTCCTTGAACTGCTCTATCTCCACCTGGCAGCTGTAGGGAATTTCATCCTTGTAGTTGAGGAGTATTTTTTCGCGTATGATTTCCGACGCGAAGAAACGCAGGTTCCGGTCGGTAAAAGTGTCCTTGTCGTACCAGGGAGGGCTCACGGGCAGCCTTTCCACCACCGCATCGAGTATCGCCTGCATGCCGAAGTTCTCCCTGGCGGAGGCGGGGATGATGAGTGCGGCGGGCACCCTTTCGGCCCACCAGCCCATCAGCTGCTGCACCTTCTCCTGGTCGGAGATGTCTATCTTGTTTATGACGATGATGACGGGGATGGCGAGGCGCGAGAGCTTGTCGACGTATTCCTGGTTCTTGTCGGGCTTCTCGACGGTGTCGGTCACGTAGAGTATGATGTCGGCATCGCCTATGGCGGAGTCCACGAAGTTCATCATGTTCTCCTGCAGCCTGTACACCGGCTTGAGAATGCCGGGGGTGTCGGAGTAGACTATCTGCCAGTCTTCGCCATTCACTATGCCCATGATGCGGTGACGCGTGGTCTGGGCCTTGGCGGTGACTATGCAGAGCTTCTCGCCCACCATCGCGTTCATCAGGGTGGACTTGCCCACGTTGGGGTTGCCTATGATATTTACGAAACCGGACCTGTGCGCCATTACACGTATGCCCCCATTTTAAGGATGTTCACTTCTCCTTCGGTGAGATATCTCCACTCGCCCTTCTTCAGGCCCTTCTTGGTGAGGCCTGCGAAGTACACGCGGTCGAGGGTACGCACCTCGTTGCCCACGGCTTCGAAGATGCGGCGCACGACGCGGTTCTTGCCGGAGTGGATCTCGATGCCGAGTTTGCGCTTGTCGTCGGGGTCTATGTATTCGAGGGCGTCGGCGGCGATTACGCCGTCGCTGAGTTCGACGCCTGAAAGTATCTGCTGGCGGGCCTCCTCGCTGAGGGGACGCGCAAGTATCACCTGGTATATCTTCTTCTTGTCGTAGGAAGGATGGGTGAGGCGTTCGGAAATCTCGCCGTCGTTGGTGAACATCAGTACGCCCGTTGTCGCCTTGTCCAGGCGGCCTACGGGGTAAACCCTTGTGTGGCAGCCCTTGAGCAGATCCATGACGGTCTTTTCCGCATGGGGGTCGGATGCCGTGGTGACATAGCCGCGGGGCTTGTTCATCACTATGTAAACCTTGGCTTCACCCCTGAGGGTTTCGCCGTTGAACTTCACCACGTCGGTAAGTACGTTGACCTTGGTGCCGAGTTCCGTCACCACCACGTCGTTCACAGTAACCACTCCGGCCTGTATCATGGTGTCGGCCTCGCGGCGCGAGCAGACTCCCGAGTTTGCGATGAATTTGTTGAGGCGTATCTCCTCCTGCACGAGGTTGGGTGCGGAATCGAAGTCGGATACCGTCTTGACGGGGCTTTCCGCAATCATGCGGTTGATGCCCTCGTCGGAGGCTTTGTTGAAACTGTTGTTTTTGGAAGACTTGCTCCCGTAGGAAGGCTTTCTGCCGTAGCCGCCCTGACGCTTCTCGCCATAGCTCTTGCTGCTGTAACTGCGATGCTCTCCCTGGCTGCCGCTTCTGTGCTCTCCGTAGCCTTCGCCGCTTTTGGCATAGCCGCCCTGGCGCTTCTCGCCATAGCTCTTGCTGCCGTAACTGCGATGCTCTCCCTGGCCGCCGCTTCTGTGCTCTCCGTAGCCTTCGCCATTTTTGGCATAGCCGCCCTGGCGCCTGTCGCCGCCGTAGCTGCTTTTGTGCCTGTCGCTTCCGGAGGCGTAGCTTTTACCTCCGTTGCGATGTTCTCCATAGTTTTTGTGTCCTTCATAGTTGCTGCCGTGCCCCTCACCGTGCTTCTCGGCGGTGCTGTAGGCAGGCTTCGACGAAGCCGACGCCCTGCGGGGTCTCAGCTTCCGGCCATCTTTTGAAAATTCTGCCATTTTGTGTGAAAATTTTACTGAGGAGCAACTCACGTCGTCCCTTCAGCGGTTACTTTAAGTTGAAAATGTATGTAATTGTTCCTTCCTGCATTGCAGGAGCGTCTATCTTCTGGTCGAAATGGGCTTTCATGGCTGCGGCGCGAGCCTCGGCCCAAAGTTTTGCGTTTGAAATCGTGGTACCGTCGGCACCCGCCTCGGCGCGCTTCACGTTGCCGTAGTTGTCCACCCATATCTTCACGACAACTCTGCCGCTTTCCTGGATGTCATAGGTGGGTTTGACAAGGGTTGACTTGTTTATCTTCCGCCCTTCCACATGGGCGTTCGCGGTACCTTCGGTCCTGGTGGTTTCGGTGTTGCCGGTGGCCTGCCCCGCCTTGAAGGTCTCGGAAGCCTCGCGGGCGTTGTGGGGCGCTGTCAGGGTAGTATCCTTCTTTGCCATGCCGGGGAAAGCGGCTCTCGGGTCGAGCTTGGGCTCTTCCTCGCGGGGAGGCTCGGGAGTTTCCACGTCGCCGAAGTCGTCCGGTTTTGCGGCGGGGGTGAGGTTCTGTGCAAGGCTTTGGTTGGGGGATTCGCTCTTCTGCACCAGTTCCACGTCCCTTTCCAGGTCGACATCCTCTCCCTGTGGCTCGCGGCCGTATTTGGGCTTGACCTCTACAATCTCCTCCTCCGAGAAGTCGAGAAGGAAGGAAGTTTCTTCCGGAGGGGGATAGATATAGTTGAGTCCGGTGAAGGATACTGTGCCGATGACCACTGCGTGGACCAGCACTGTAAGCACTATCCCCGTAACGGTCGACCTGTCTTCGGTCTTTCTCCTTTCACGCAAATACTCTTTCATTTCCCTTTACTCCGGCTGTGTCGCCAGTATTACTTTGTAGTGGTTGCGTTTGGCGATGTTCATCACCTGCACTATCTCTCCTATGGGAACGCTCTCGTCGGAATAAATGCTGAAGGTAGGATCCTCCTCGTTCTGCAGCAGCCCGATGAGGTCGTCCTCCACCTGCTCCAGCCCGTTCTCGGCCAGTTCGTTGCCATTGATATGGTAGGTGTATTCCCCGTCTCCCCAGTCCTTGATGGAAACGCTCACTGTGGGCTTGGCGCTCACCTGCCCCGTGCTCTTGGGGAGCAGGAGCTTCAGGGCGTTGGGATTGATGAGCGTGGAAGTCACCAGGAAGAATATGAGCAGCAGGAACACGATGTCGGTCATGCTCGACATCGAGAACGATGCGTCCGCCCTGGTTGTTCTCTTGATTGCCATTATTCTTCGGATTTAGCTGTGGATTCGGTTTCGGGTTCGTTGAGCACGTCCATGAATGCGATGGTCGCGTTGTCGAGGCCTACCACCACGTCGTTGATGCGGGAAGTGAGGTAGTTGTATGCGAAGTATGCGAGGATACCCACGAACAGACCTCCCACGGTGGTTACCATGGCTTCATAAATGCCTCCGGAAAGCAGGGTGATGTCGATGTTGTTGCCGGCGTTCGCCATGTTGAAGAACGCGCGAATCATTCCCATCACGGTGCCGAGGAATCCTATCATAGGGGCGCCTCCGGCGATGGATGCGAGTGCGGGAAGGCCTTTCTCAAGGCGGGCGACTTCAAGGTTGCCGGTGTTCTCCATGGCGCTCTGTATGTCGCTGAGAGGACGCCCGTTGCGTTCGAGGCCTTTCTCCACCATCCTTGCCGCGGGGTTGTCGTACTTGCCGCAGAGGGTGATGGCGGATTTTATCTTTCCGTCGTGTATGTAGTCGCGGATGTCGTCCAGGAAGTTCTTGTCCACCTTGGATGCACGGTTGATCTGGACGAGTTTCTTTCCGAAGATATAAATTGCAATAATCGACAGGATGAGAAGGATTATCATTATCCATCCGCCTTTCTCCGCCATATCGATGAGCGAATAAGACATTTCCTGCGGAACAGGTACGGCCTGCACTGTTTCTTCGAAAGTGTCGGCCTGAAGTAAAGTGAAGAGCATAATTCCCATAAATTACATTATCGCGCAAATATAATCAAAAATTCTCAATGTAACTCCGCTAATATCTCACTTTGGAGAGGAAGAGGGCGTGGCCGGGGACGGACTGCCCTGCGAGGCACCGGCGGGACGGCTGTGCGGGGAGCTCTTCCGCGGAGCGTTTTGCCGACGGCGTATCGGCGGGGAGGACCAGTCCGGCGAAGTTGTCTATGCTGCGTCTGCCTCGGCCTACTTCCAGCAGGGTGCCGACTGTCGCCCGCACCATGTTCCTAAGGAACCTGTCGGCGGAAATCCTGAAATACAGGTACGGAGAGTCCTGCGCAGAATCGGCCTGACCGGCATCGGCGGAAGCTGTCAGGCCGTTTGTCGACGGAATTACCGGCCCCATCAGGCTTACGTGGGTGGGGGTGTAGGGATGCCATGCAGCCTCATAGACAGTGCATACGGAGGTTTTGTTGTCGGCTCCCACCTTCTCGAAACAGGAGAAATCGTGCCTGCCGACCAGCAGCGCGGCAGCGCGGTTCATCGCGGCAACATCAAGTTCGGGAAAATCGTACAGCAGCGACCATGACGCCGCAAACGGGTCCTTCCCCCTGTGAAGGAAGTATGTGTATTCGCGCCTGACAGCATCGAAACGCGCATGGAAATCCGCCTTCTCCTCCTTCACTTCGAGCACTGCAATTTCTTCCGGTAAAATGGCATTTAATTTGTAGCGGAACTGCTCTGCGCATAAGCCTTCGGGGCCGTCGAAACATGCCGTATAACCAATTGAATTTACGCCTGCATCCGTCCGCCCCGCCCCTGTTACGGGAATATCGCAGCCGAGCAGTTTGCCGAGGGCATCCTCGAGGCTGTCCTGCACCGAAGGGGCCGAGGGCTGTTTCTGCCACCCGCAGAAGCCTGCGCCGGAAAATGAAAACTTGATAGAATAACGCATAGATTGCAAAATTATCAAAATATATGGAAAGTGTAAACATCCGTGAGCTAAACGACCGCATCCAGCAGGAAAGCGGATTCGTGGATCTGCTCTCGATCGAGATGGGCAAGGTGATAGTAGGCCAGAAACATCTCGTCGAAAACCTGATGATAGCCCTGCTTGCCAACGGCCACATCCTCCTCGAAGGTGTGCCCGGCCTCGCCAAAACCTTGGCCATCAGCACATTGAGCAAGGCCGTTGACGCCAAGTTCAGCCGCATTCAGTTCACCCCCGACCTTCTCCCTGCCGACGTGGTCGGAACCCTCATCTACTCGCAGAAGAAGGAGCAGTTCGAGGTGCACAAAGGCCCCGTCTTCGCCAACTTCGTGCTCGCGGACGAAATCAACCGCGCCCCCGCGAAAGTGCAGTCTGCATTGCTGGAAGCCATGCAGGAAAGGCAGGTGACGATAGGCGACAGCACCTATCCCCTCCCCGAACCCTTCCTCGTGATGGCAACCCAGAACCCCATCGAGCAGGAAGGCACCTATCCCTTGCCCGAGGCCCAGGTGGACCGTTTCATGCTGAAGGTGGTGGTGGATTATCCCAAGAAGGAGGAGGAGAGGCTCGTGATACGCATGAACAATGCCGGCGAGTTCCCCAAGCCGAATGCGGTGGTGACTCCCGAAGAGATAGTGCGTGCCCGCGAGGTGGTGCGCGAGGTGTATATGGACGAAAAGATAGAGCGCTACATAGTGGATATAGTCTACGCCACCCGCACCCCCGAAGAATACGGGCTTAAAGGCCTCAAGGACCTCATCTCCTATGGCGGATCCCCCCGTGCCAGCATATCGCTGAGCGCCGCCGCGAAGGCCTATGCGTTCATCAAGCGCCGCGGTTACGTGATTCCGGAAGACGTGCGCGCCGTGTGCCCCGAAGTGCTCAGGCACCGTATCGGGCTGACCTACGAGGCCGAGGCTGAGAATGTTACCACAGAGGAGATAATATCGCAGGTGATAAATGCGGTGGTTGTTCCGTAGTGCCTGCAATGAAAAAGAATGACGACTGAGGAAATGCTGAAGAAAGTCCGGAAGATAGAAATCCGGACCAAGGCTCTCTCGCACCAGATTTTCGCGGGAGAGTACCATTCCGCGTTCAAAGGGCGCGGCATGGCCTTCAGCGAAGTCCGCGAATACCAGTATGGCGACGACGTCCGCAACATGGACCGGAACGTCACCGCCCGTATGAGCAGCCCCTATGTTAAAGTGTTCGAGGAAGAACGCGAACTCACGGTGGTGCTGCTGGTGGACGTCAGCCGTTCGGGCCTCTTCGGAACCAGGGCGGAAACCAAGCGCGAACGCCTCGCGGAGATAGCCGCAGTGCTGTCATACAGCGCCATCCTGAACAACGACAAGGTGGGTGCCCTTTTCTTCAGCGACAGGGTGGAAAAATTCATCCCTCCCGGAAAGGGCCGCAGCCATCTCCTCCACATCATCAGGGAGATGCTGGAGCTCCAGCCCTCCTCCGACGGCACCGACATAGGCGCAGCCCTGCAGTTCCTCACCGGAGCGCTCAAGAAGAAGTGCACCGCCTTCCTGCTGAGCGACATGCTCGACGTGGACTCCGGCGGAAACCCCCGTTACGAAGACGCCCTCAAGATAGCCGCAGGCCGTCACGACCTATCCGTAATCAAGGTCTACGACCCTCGCGAAAGGGGGATAGTGCCAATGGGCCTGGTGCATATAAAAGACAGTGAAACAGGGCGTTCCGCCTGGGTTAACACCGACAGCCGGAAGATGCGTTCCGCTTATGCCGAATGGTTCTCCGACATCTCCCGCAAGGAGCAGCGCCTGTTCAACCGATACCATATAGACAACGTGGAAGTAGCCACCGACGCCGACTATGTGAAGGCGTTGCTGTCCCTGTTCTCGAAACGATGAAGACAATCTGCATCATACTCAGCCTCGTAATGGAACTGGTTCCCAAAGGCCCCGCCTTCCTGAAACAGCTCCACGAGAGGGATTCCATACTTGTGGCGGACCGGCTCGAATACGGATTCACCCTCGACAGCGTGGCCGTGGGCACCGACTTCCGCCTTCCTGACTTCTCGCAGGCCTCCAACGACACCCTCACCCTGGTGCGGAACTGGAAAATAGATACCACAAAGGTCTACCGCAAGGAAAACATGGCGGACCTGCGGGCATCCATAGTAGTGGCCCCCTTCGAGGAAGGCGTGCACCAAATGCCGCCCATCTTCGTTCTGCGCAAGCAGGGCAGCGTGATAGACACACTCTGCTTCGAACCGGTGGAGTTCGAAGTCAAGGCCATCCCCATAGACACCACCACTTACGTCCCCCACGATATCAAGGGCCAGATAGGTTATCCATTGACTTTCAATGAGATACTGCCATGGATACTCGGGCTTTGGGGGCTCGTTGCGCTGGGAGTGGTAGCCTGGTGGCTGCTGGTTTCGCGCAGGAAGAAAAATGAGGCGGCCGCAGTGAAGGAGCCCGCCCACATAGTGGCCCTCCGCAAACTCGACAAGTTCCGCGGTGAGAAATACTGGGCTCCCGAAAAGCAGAAAATCTTCTATTCCGGAGTCACCGACGCCCTCAAGGAATACATTGAAGGCCGTTTCGGGATAGACGCTCCGGAAATGACTACGGCAGAACTTTTCGACGCCCTGAAAGACAACAAGGAGATTACCCCGGCCGATTACGACGATACCAAGGCCCTCTTTGAAGAGGCCGACTTCGTGAAGTTCGCCAAGCATACCGCGGGCGACGAAGAAAACGCGAAGGTGCTGCCCGTGGCGGTGCGCTTCGTTACGGACACCTATCAGACAAGCCTCGGGGAGGAGGCGGAAGATGTTCTTTGAGAATCCCGCACTGCTCTGGCTGCTCGTCATTCCTGCCCTGCTCGTCCTCCGTTACATTTATATCGAAGTGAAGAGCCGCAGGCCCCATTTGCGCGTGTCGGCGTCCGCCCCCTGGACCAAAGGCGGAAAATCCATACTCGCATACATACGCCATCTGCCCTTCATACTGAGGACGGCCGCGCTCTGCCTCATCATAGTGGCCATTGCCCGCCCGCGCTCCTCAACCGAAATTGAAAAAGTCGACAGCGAAGGAATAGACATCATGCTTGCCATGGACGTCTCCACCAGTATGCTCGCCCGCGACTTTGAACCCGACAGGCTCAGCGCCGCCAAGGACATAGCCATAGAATTCATCGCCCAGAGGCCCTCGGACCGCATGGGAATAGTGGTTTTTGCAGGCGAGAGCTATACCCAGTGCCCTCTGACTACCGACAGGGCCACCCTGATCAACATGATGAAAGAGGTGCAGACCGGCCTGATCGAGGACGGAACCGCCATAGGGAACGGACTCGCTACCGCTGTGGCGAGGATGAAGGATTCCGACGCCAAGAGCCGCGTGGTGATTCTGATGACCGACGGTGTGAACAACATGGGGGAGATATCTCCCGAATCGGCCGCCGAGATAGCCCGGACCTACGGGGTGAGGGTGTACACGATAGGGCTCGGAACGCGCGGGGAGGCCCCTTATCCGGTGATGACGCCCTGGGGGGTGGAGCTGCGCAACATGCCGGTGGAGATAGATGAAGACCTGCTGAAGTCCATAGCCTCGGGTACCGGAGGAAGATATTTCCGCGCCACCGACAACACCAAGCTCTCGGAGATTTATGCGGAGATAAACCAGATGGAGAAGGTCCGCACCACGATTGACAGTTTCCCCGTTTACCAGGAACTCTTCGGTAAGTTCGCATTCTGGGCTCTGATTTGCCTGCTTGCCGAACTTGCCATAAGAATTTTGCTCAGGAGGATGCCGTAATGCTGATTTTTGCCAACGAAAGATATCTGCTGCTGCTTCTGCTGGTGCCCTTGATGCCGGTGGTGTATGCCATCCTGTGCAGCCTGCGCCGCAGGAGAATCAGGCGTTTCGGCGACGAAGCCCTCGTGCGCGAACTCATGCCCTCGTACTCATCAGCGAAAGGCTGGGTGCGTCTCGTGCTCTTCGACCTCGCATTCATGTTCTTCGTGATCGGCCTTGCACGTCCGCAGATAGGGGCCAAGCTGGAGCAGCGCGAAACCAAAGGCGCCGAGATTATCATCTGTCTCGACGTCTCCAACTCCATGCTCGCCCGCGACTACAGCCCCAATCGCCTGGAACGCGCCAAACTGGCGATTTCCCGCCTCTCCGACCGCCTGCAGGACGACCGCATAGGGCTTGTGATATTTGCGGGGACATCCTTCGTCCAGCTGCCTGTCACCAACGACTATACCTCGGCCAAGATGTTCCTCGGCAGCATCGACACCGGTTCCGTTCCGGTGCAGGGGACGGCCATGGGGGATGCGATAAACACCGCGGTGCGCAGCTTCAGCGCCCAGAGCGAGAAGAGCCGCGCGATAGTGCTGATAACCGACGGCGAAAACCATGAAGACAATCCCGTCGAAGCTGCCCGCCAGGCCGCCGGGATGGGGATAAAAGTTTATACGATAGGAGTAGGTTCCACGAGGGGAGAGCCCATCCCCAAGGACGGGGAACTTATGAAGGACAAGGACGGCAACATAGTGGTGACGCGCCTCGACGAGCAGACTCTCAAGGATGTGGCCGAGGCCGGAAACGGTGCCTACGTACATGCGGGGAACGATGAGTTCGGGCTGAATCCCATCATCGACGACCTCCGCAAACTCGAGGCCGAGCGCCTGAACTCCGTGGTGTTCGAGACCTTCGACGAGCAGTATGTTCCGTTCTTCGTGATAGCCCTCGTGCTGTTCGTGCTCGAAATGCTTGTGGGTGAAAGGCGTTCCAAAAAGAGATTGTTCGAATGAAAAAGGCTTTGTTCATAATTGCCCTGGTGTTCTGCACCCTGTCGCTGTCCGCCCAGGCGGACAGGAAGGACGTGCGCTCCGGCAACCGCAAATTCCGCAGGGGAAACTTCGGCGAGTCCGAAATCTCCTACCGCAAGGGCGTGCTCAAGGACAGCACTTCCTTCGCGGCTCAGTACGACCTGGCGTCCTCCCTATACAGACAGGAGCGCTACGACGAGGCGGAAAAGAGCCTGAAGGCGATAGAGAAGGCGGCACCGCTGAACAGGGATGCAGCCTCGTACTATTATAACCTCGGGGATGTTGCCCTGCAGAAGCAGGATTATGCCGCTGCGGTTGCTGCTTTCCGTGAGGCCCTTCTGCGCGAACCCTACGATATGGATGCGAAGGAGAATTACACCTATGCCAAGCTGATGCTGCGCAATCAGGGAGGAGAAGGCGGAGGCGGAGACAACGATCAGGACCAGGACCAGAATCAGAATCAGCAGGAACAAAACCAGGATCAGGACCGGCAGAATCAAGAGCAACAGGATCAGCAGCAGAAGCCCGAACAGCAGCAGCCCGAAATCTCTCCCCAGCAGGCCGAAATGATGCTCCAGGCCATCCAGGCCAAGGAAAAGGAAACCCAGGACAAGGTAAACAAGGAGAAGGCCGCGGTGCTCAATTCCAAACAAAAAGAGAAGAACTGGTAAGATGAAGAAACTATTTTCGATAATTCTGTTTTCCGCCCTGGCCCTCGCTGCCGGAGCGCAGAACGCCATTCGCGTCGAGGCACCCAACCTGGTGTCGGCCGACGAGCAGTTCAACCTTACTTTCCTGATTGACGGAGAGCATTCCGCAAGCGAGTTCGAGTGGCCGGGAAGCGACGATTTCAAAGTGGTGTGGGGCCCCCAGAAGGGATCTTCCACCTCCATCAGCATAGTTGACGGCAAGCGCACGAAATCTGTCACCTCATCCTATACCTATGTACTGATGCCGCGTGCCGCCGGCAGTTTCGTAATACCGTCCGCAAGTGCGAAGGTGCAGGGAAAGACGATAACTTCGCCCGCCACGAGGATTGAGGTCGTGCAGGGTGGAACTTCGCAGGGCTCTTCCCGTGGAAATTCACAGCAGTCGGCGCAGGGGAGCGGATCCTCAAGGTCGGCCGCAAGCAGCGGAACCATCCCCGACAGCGATATCTACATGCGCCTGATAGTCAACAAGAACCGTGTTGTAGTGGGAGAAGGCGTCACCGCCACCCTCAAACTCTACCAGAGGGTGAACATCGCAGGTTTTGAAGACGCCAAATTCCCTTCCTTCAACGGATTCTGGGCACAGGAAACCCAGGCTCCGTCCAATATCGAATTCCACCGCGAAAACGTGGGCGGAGAAATATACAATACCGCCGTGATACGTTCCTGGAACCTCATCCCCCAGAAACCCGGCGACATCACCATCGACCCAGCCGAACTGGTATGCCTCGTGAACGTGCGCTCCTCGTCATCTACAGGCAGCATCTTCGACGAATTCTTCCAGGACAACTACCGCAGGGTACGCAAGCGCGTCACCACGCAGCCTGTCATCGTTCACGTCTCCTCCCTGCCCGCAGGAGCCCCCGCATCCTTCGGAGGCGGAGTGGGCAAGTTCGACATGAACGCTTCCCTCAGCAGGGATTCCCTCAAGGCCCACGATGCAGCCTCGCTAATAGTGAACGTCAGCGGCCGCGGGAACCTGTCCCTTCTGGAAGCCCCCAAGATATCCTTCCCGCCCGACTTTGAAGTGTACGACGTCAAGTCCTCCGACAACGGCAATGTCCGTACCTTCGAATATCCCTTCATCCCCCGCAGCCACGGCGACTTCGAGATAGGGCCCGTCGAGTACAGCTACTACGACATCGACAGGGGAGGCTACGTCACCCTCAGCTCGGAACCCCTCGCAATCAAGGTGGAACGCAGCGCCGAAGAACTTGCACAGGGCACTGCGACAGGCGGTCAGCTGGTGCAGTCGTCGCGCAAGGATGTCCGCAACCTCGGCAGCGACATACGCTACATCAGCACCAGGACTCCCCAGCTGCGCAACAGCGACAGCTTCTTCGTCTTCTCGCCCCTCTACTTCGTGATCGTGCTGCTGCTTCTCGCGGCGGCCGCCATGGCCTGGTTCTTCATCCGCAGGGCCGACAGGCGCCATGCCGACGTGGCAGGCAGCAGGAACAGGGCCGCCACCAAGATGGCCCGCAAGCGCCTTGCCCTCGCAGGGGAGTATCTGGACAAAAACCTTTACACCGCATTTTACGAAGAACTTCACAAGGCCCTGCTGGGTTTCGTGTCCGACAAGCTCAATATGGACGCAAGCGACATGAGCAAGGAGAACATCGCCGCAAGGCTCGTCGAAGAAGGCTCCGGCGAGGCCCTGGCTGCAGAATTCACCGGACTTCTCGACTCCTGCGAATATGCACGTTACGCCCCCGAAAGCGGCAGCGAGGCCATGTCGGCCCATTACGCCAAGGCCGTTGAAGTTGTTTCATCAATAGACTCATCCATGAAAAAAACTGTCCGACACGGCGCTGCCGGTGCCGCAATAGCGGTCCTGCTGTGCCTGCTTCCCATGCAGGGCAGGGCGAATGACGCATACCTTGATTCCCTGTGGAATGCAGGGGTTGCCGCCTATTCCCTCGCCGACTGGGACGGGGCGGCGGATGCCTGGGGCATGATAGCCTCGACCGGCATGGTGTCGCCTGAACTTTACAACAATCTCGGCAATGTGGCATTTCGCCGCGGAGAGCTCGGCGAGGCCGTACTGAACTACTCCAGGGCCCTGAAACTCGACCCCTCCTGCCAGGATGCCCGCCACAATCTCGACTTTGTGCAGGAGCGTCTTCAGGACAGGATAGACCCCGTTCCGGAGTTCTTCCTGAAGACTTTCTTCCGCAGGCTGTCGTACCTGCTGTCTTCCGACGCGTGGGCTGTAGTGTCGCTCGTGCTGCTTGCAGGGCTGCTGGGGATGCTGCTGATCTTCCTGCTCGGGAAGTCTCCGGCTGCAAGGAAGACCGGATTCTTCGCCGGCCTGGCCCTGCTGCTGTGCCTGGTTGTGTCCGTGCTCTGCGCGTCCCGACAGCGCAGGGACTACCTCTATGATACCGAGGCTGTGGTGATGCGTGCGGTGGTTTCGGTTAAGAGTTCGCCGGGCAGTACAGAGGCCAAGGACCTGTTCATCCTGCACGAGGGGACGGTGGTGAAGGTGCTGGATTCCGTGGGAGATTGGAACAATGTGCGCCTTGCGGACGGCCGTGAGGGATGGCTGCAGACAGATGCTGTTACTATTATTTAATTGTTGAATAATTGTTAATAATTTTGCATATTAAACAAAACTTGTTATCTTTGCACCGCGTATCCTCTGGAGCGCACTGTGGTTTGAAGTTTAATTTTTTAGTTAACTAAATAAAATCATCATGAAAAAAATTTTTGCTTTTGCTGCCGTACTCCTTCTCGGAACTGCTGCTTTCGCACAGGAAACCAACAAGGATGAGAATGGAAATCTCAAATTTGGCAGTTATGAAACCAACAGGTTCCGTGACAACTGGTTCGTCAACGCCAATGTTGGTGAAAACTTCACATGGGATGTTGCAAATTTTGATCCTAAGGACCTTGAGTATGCTTTCCCTTCTCTTCAGGTCAATGTCGGCAAGTGGTTCACTCCCGAATACGGTGCACGTATCGGCTGGCGTGGACTGAAGAACACTGTTAATGGAAACAAAGAGAACTTCAACTATTTCAATGTTGACGGTCTCATCAATCTCCGCAACCTCTTCCGCGGTTATCGCGAAACCCGCGTATGGGAGTTCTCATTCTTCGGTGGAGCAGGCGTTCTTGCTGACAAGAAAGCCGGTGCTGAATGGAGTGTTGATGCAGGTCTCCTGAACACCTGGAAGGTTTCCGACGTACTCGGACTCAACTTTGAGGTAGGTGGAAATCTTGCTCCCGGTACCCGTTATGGCAATTACGGCCAATTCGTTACTTTCCCTTATGCTACCATCGGTCTCAACGTCAATCTTGGAAGGACCAACTGGACCCGTACCAGCACTACCGCTGCTGCCGCTGCCGCCGCTATCGCTGCTGCTGACGCTGCACGCAAGGCTGCCGAGGCCAAGGTTGCAGGTGCCGAGAAGGCTGCTGCCGACGCAAACGCCGCTGCCAAGAACGCCAAGGACGAGGCCAACCAGCTTAAGGACGAGGCTGCCAAGGCTGCTGCCGATGCTGCAAACCTCGGCGGACTGTTCGACGAGCCCGTGGTTGTTTACTTCGAGATTGGCAAGAGCACTCTCACCGCTGCTGAAAAGGCTCACGCTGAGTATGCTATCAAGAACATCGTTGCCCGTGGCGAGAACGTGAAGTTCACCCTCGGCGGAAGCGCTGACACCAAGACCGGTACTGCCAAGCGCAACAAGCAGCTCTCCGAGCAGCGCGCCAAGACCGTCTACAACCTCATCGACGAACTCGGCGTAAGCCGTGACAACATCACCGTTGTTGAGTGGGATGGCAAGACCCAGAGGTTCGGCACCAACGAGCTCAACCGTGCCGTTATCATCGAGAAGCAGTAATTTTGCCACGCAAAATTCAATCCTGAACGGGTCGGACAATCGTCCGGCCCGTTTTTATGTCTCACCCTGCCACCTCCCATGTCTTTACGGCCTCCGAAAAATTTATTATCTTTGCAGGTTATTTGGTAGAAAGAAGTAATTCAGATGCAGGAAATCAGAAACATCGCAATCATCGCCCACGTCGACCACGGCAAGACCACCCTGGTCGACAGGATGATTTATCAGGCCAACCTGGTGCGTCAGCCCGAGAATCTCGGCCAGCTAATCCTCGACAACAACGACCTCGAACGCGAGCGCGGCATCACCATCCTCGCGAAGAACGTGTCGGTAACTTATAAGGGAGTCAAGATAAACATCATCGACACCCCCGGCCACAGCGACTTCGGAGGCGAGGTGGAGCGCGTGCTCAACATGGCCGACGGCGTGCTGCTGCTGGTGGATGCCTTCGAGGGCTGTATGCCCCAGACACGTTTCGTGCTTCAGAAGGCCCTGCAGATGGGCAAGAAGCCCATAGTCGTGATTAACAAGGTGGACAAGCCCAACTGCCGTCCCGACGAGGTGCAGGAAGAAGTTTTCGACCTGATGTTCAATCTCGACGCCAGCGAGGAGCAGCTGGACTTCAAGACGGTCTACGGATCCGCCAAGCAGGGCTGGATGTCGCTCGACTGGCGCCAGCCCGGCAACGACATCACCCCTCTGCTGGATGTTATTCTGGAGGAGGTGCCCGCTCCTAAGGTCGTGGAAGGCACTCCCCAGCTGCTGATATCCTCGCTCGAATATTCGCCTTATGTCGGGCGTATCGCCGTGGGAAAAATTACTCGCGGAGCTCTCAGGACGGGGCAGCAGATAAGCCTGTGCAAGCGCTACGATATAGTGCAGAAGCATAAGATAAAGCAGCTGATGGTGTTTGAAGGCCTCGGAAAGGCCAATGTGGACGAGGTTAACTGCGGCGACATCTGCGCCGTTGTGGGTGTCGAGGGATTCGAAATAGGGGATACCATCGCCGACCTCGAAAACCCCGAAGCACTTCCGCCCATCGCGGTTGACGAGCCTACCATGAGCATGCTCTTTACCATCAACAACTCTCCCTTCTTCGGCAGGGACGGCAAATATGTCACCTCGCGCCACATCAGGGAGCGTCTGGAGAAGGAGCTCGAAAAGAACCTCGCCCTGCGCGTGAAACCTGGCTCCACGGCCGATTCCTTCGTAGTTTACGGCCGCGGCGTGCTGCATCTCTCCGTGCTTATAGAGACCATGCGCCGTGAAGGCTTTGAGCTCCAGGTAGGCCAGCCGAAGGTGCTCGACAAGACCATCAACGGCCAGCGCTGCGAGCCAATCGAGGAGATGTCCATCGAGGTTCCGGAAGAGTTCGTGGGTGCCGCCATCGAGATAGCCACCCGCCGCAAAGGGGCCCTCATCCGCATGGAACCCCGTGGCGACCGCACCCTGCTCGAATTCGAGATTCCCACCCGCGGGCTCATGGGCCTGCGCAGCAACCTGCTCACCGCCACCCAGGGAGAGGCCATCGTGGCCTACCGCTTCAAGGATTATCAGCCGTACAAGGGCGAAATCGAGCGTCGCAACAACGGATCGCTCGTGTCGCTGGAGACCGGCGAGGCCAAGGCTTATTCGATGAACAAGCTGCTCGACCGCGGCCGTTTCTTCGTGGAGCCCGGCGAGGAGATTTATGCCGGCCAGGTGGTGGGAGAGCACACCCGCGAGCGCGATCTCAACATCAATATCTGCAAGGCAAAACAGCTCACCAACGTGCGTGCAGCGGGTTCCGACGAGAAGATAATCCTCCCTCCGGCCATCAAATTCTCGCTCGAAGAGGCCCTGGAATATATTCAGGAAGATGAGCTGGTTGAGGTGACTCCCCATCACATGCGCATACGGAAAGTGCTGCTCGACCCCCTCGCGCGCAAAAGAAATAGTGATAACGCCGATTGATAATAGAAAAAAAATTACTACCTTTGCAACCCTTTGTTATACCGTTGAATGGCCTGACACAAGGCGGCAACCAGTTTGACTGGCATGCCGACGGAACGTTCTTTGGCAACTTCGATAACTCAGAGATTCTCTCTGCGGAGCTCGATGCGGAGATGTACGTCGAAAAGGCGTCGCGTTACATCGGCGTCGACTGCCATCTTTCGGGATGGGTGAAGGTCTTGTGTGACAGGTGTCTGGAAGATCTTCAGCTGCCGGTGGACACCGGCTTCAAGTTGAGCGTCAAGTATGGCGACAAGGCCTCGGCGGCCGATGCCGGCGACAGGGAGATAGTGATGGTTCCGGAAGGGGAGAGCGATCTGGACCTGAGCCAGATAGTGTACGATTACGTGTGCACCTCGCTTCCCATGAGGAGGGTGCATCCCGACGGGGAATGCAATCCCGAGACACTGAAGTATCTGAGCAGCGAAGCGGATCCCGCGGAAGACCCTGCTCCGGCAACGGAGAATCCTTTTGCGGCGCTGAAGGACTTGCTGAAATAAACAATATAAAAATATAGAACAATGGCACATCCGAAACACAAACTTTCAAAGCAGCGCAGGGACAAGCGTCGTACCCACGATTTCGCTCCCGTTCCTACCCTTGCTACCTGCCCTAACTGCGGTGCTACCGTAATGTATCACAGGGTATGTCCTGAATGTGGCTACTATCGTGGCCGCCAGATTATCGTAAAGGACGCTGAGTAATTTAGCCGTCAGCGGCTTAGCGGCCTCTTAGTTCAACGGATAGAACGGAGGTTTCCTAAACCTTAGATAGTGGTTCGATTCCACTAGAGGCTACGAAAAGGCACCGGCCAGACGGCCGGTGCCTTTTCGTTTAACACCTCTGCAGGAATCCCCCTGCGGCCCTCCTTGCGAAGTCTGCGGAATGATTTTTCAGTAACTGAAGCAAATTTTATTTGCAGGAAAATGGTGCTTTTGTGAGGATTCGCTATCTTTGCACCGATGATTGAGAACTTCTACAGCCGTCTGTTATGTTTTGCATTGGTATTGTCCGCTGCCGTTTCCTGCGGCGGGAGGGCGGATCGTGGTGCAGCCAAGGTGCAAGCCCACGGCATACACACCGAACAGATGGCGATGAGCAACTATATCGAAGATCCCGACAGGGCTCTCGTACTCATCGACTCGGCCGCCCTGGAGGGGAATATCAGCGCGGAAAGGGCGCTGTTCCTCCGTGGCTGCGTGTATCTCGTGGATGAAAGCCGTCAGGACTCCCTTCTGATTTTGCTGGAGCCGGCTTTCCGCACCGGCTTCCTGTCGGAGGAGGGGAGAGAGAACATCCTGTCGCTGATGCTCTCGTATTACCGTATGAATGGCAATTTCGCCGAGCAGTCGCGCATAGCTGGAGAGCTTGCTGTCTATTACCACCGCATCGGCAATTCGGTGATGTGCTCCAGGATGCAGATCGAAGAGGGCAGCGTGAAGAATAAACTCGGCCAGGCAGAAGAAGGAGTGCCTCAGATAGAGCGTGCGCTTGCGGATTTGAGCCCCCTCACATCCCGCGAAGGCTTGGATGCAGTCGTGCTGGGCAACCAGGCTCTCATTCAATACTATGCTGAAGAGGATGATCCTGCGCACATAATCGATTGCGCGGAGCAGATGCTCAGGGCCATCGAAGAGTATGAAGCCAATCCCGGGCACTTTTCCGAAGAACCCACCGACGAAAGGGCGCAATATGTGGATTTCCGCAAGGCATCCGCTTATTCGTATCTCGCCCTTGGCAATGCGAAAGCGGGGAATCGTGCGGAAGCCGATAAATGGGCGGCTGCGTTCGAGTCTACCAAAAACAGTTCGAGCCTGTCGAGGCGCAGGGTGATTACTTCGGCCTATTTCGAGATGGGCCGCTACGATAAGGTCAGTGAAGAACTGGACGCTTTCTGCAGGGCCTGGGGCGCGGATACCCTCCATTATAACTATGGAGAATCGCTCAGGATGCGTTCGGTTATCGCGCGGAGCCAGGGCCGTTACGGCGAGAGCCTATCCTATATGGAGCGTTATATGGATCTCACGGGCAAGTTGATGGACGAGCAGTCCAGGGCGGAAGCGGGGCAGTATGCTGTGCAGTACCGTTTGAACGAGGAGAAACTTGCCAGGGCGGCAGCGGAGGCCAAACTGGCGCGCAGGAACAGCCTGATAATCATTTTCGCAGTCGTATTATGCTTCCTGATTGTTTTCCTCGTATTCGTGCTTTGGCAAAGAAACCAGACACGCAGCAAGAACAGGGCCCTCTCGCGCCAGATAATGGAAACTCTGGAGTATAAGGACCGTCTGGATAAGGGGAGGAAGCATTCCGACTACCAGATATCGCATTCTTCCATTGCAAGGATGGACGCCCCTTCTTTGTACCGCTTCCTGTCTGCCGCCATCAGGGACAAGGAGCTTTATCTGGATCCGACTTTCGGGCGGCAGATGCTCAACAACCGCTTCGGTGTTTCATACAACCAGATAGGCAGGGCTTTCTCTTCGGCAGAAACGACACTTCCGATATTCATAACCGACCTGAGGTTGGAATATGCGTGCAAACTCCTGGTGAAAGACAGGAACAGGAGCATCTCCGATATAGCCCTTAGCTCAGGTTTCACATCAGCCGTTTCTTTCGGCCGCAGTTTTAAGCGGAAATTCTCTCTCACTCCCTCTGAATACAGACAGGGTTCCTCCCTGTAGTATCCGGCTCCCATAATATACGAATTGTAAACTATATGCGACGAATTGTTGCATGTTTCGCGTGCGTTTTTAATTTTATCCTGCAAATATACTACAAATCCGGTAAAATGCAAAATGTGTGTTTGCTTTATGCGCCCTTAATCCTCGGCAGAGGGCTTTGCGGCGGCATTCTCAGTAGTGTCAGGGTCTGCGGAAGTCTCCGAAGCGGCAGGCTCCGAAGGATGGAGCGAATCGCGGGCTGCGGAAAGCGCCTTCTGCAGCTGCTCGACCTGGAATTGCAGGGCCTGTATGGTGGAATCCTTCCTGAAAATCTGCCCCTCCATCCTGTCGTAGATACCGAGCATAATCTTGTCGGAAGCGTCGCGGTTGATGCTGACGCCCTTGTCTACAATCTCGATTCTCGTTGCCGAAATGCCGTATTTTGCCGCATTTTCCAGAATCTCCAGTTTTTCTTCCGCCTTCAACACCTCTCCCGTAACGAACAGCGTAAGCGTGTTCGGCCTGCCTTTGTTGATATGATGGTCGTAGATGTAGGAACTCCCGTACACCCTGTTCTCGGCGAGGAACTGCTCCGAAGCCACGGTGAAATTGTTGTTGCGTATCATCAGCGCGGCTGACCAGAGGCTGGGAACTGTGACCAGCAGCACCACGAGGGTGATTAACCTGCTGGTGCGGCGGCCGGTGCGTTCGTCGTTGAACTCGATGGTACGGAAGCGCAGGTACTTGGTGGTGAGGTAGGTTGCGAGGGTGATGAACACCGCATTGATGGTGAACAGGCCCATGGCTCCTAAGAAAAAGTGCATGTTCAGTTTGGCGAGGCCGTATCCCGCTGTACAGAGCGGAGGCATGAGGGCCGTGGCGATGGCTACGCCGGACAGCACCGTGCCTTTATCCTTGCGCGCCTGCTCCAGGATGCCTGCGAATCCGCCGAAGAGGGCGATGAGCACGTCGTAGATTGAGGGCGAAGTGCGGGCTTCCAGCTCGGTGGGATTTGCGAGATTCAGCGGGGAAAGCAAGAAGTAGAGGCACGAAGCCAGAAGGCTTATTACCACCATTATCAGCAAGTTACGCAGGGCGTCACCTATCAGGCGCGTGTCGTTTACCCCCAGGCCGAGGCCGAGTCCGAAGATAGGACCCATGAGCGGGGAGATGAGCATGGCGCCGATGATTACCGCTGTGGAGTTGACGTTGAGGCCCACCGAGGCGATGATGATGGAGAACGCAAGGATCCAGACGTTGGGTCCGCGGAAATAAACGTTCTTCCTTATATTTGTCGACGCCGACTGGGTGTCGATATGGTCGGCAAGCCTTGCCGTATCGCTGATATATTCTTTAAAATAATTCCAGGCTGACATATATGTTCTTATACCTATTTATTTATATGCGAAGATACAAAAATTTGCATAAATGATTTTGATTATTTAACTTTACGAACATAAATGGATACGAAGAGAGTTACATTTTTGATGACCGTTCTGCTGTCCGCGCTTCTCATGGGAGTTCGCGGAGGTGAGGAGGCTTATGCCGTTCCCGCCAATGAATGGAAACTCGTCTTCTATCACAATGCCGGCAAGTCAGGGGTTGATTTCTCCAAAGGCAGAAATGCTGCCGCCCTTTCCGAACTTGAGGGCATAGCTTCCGCCACTGCCGGTCGCAAACTCGACAAAGTCGAGATCCGCTCGTATTCATCTCCCGAAGGATCTCTTTCCTGGAACCGCAAACTTGCCGGACTCCGTTCCGAAAAGCTGTCGTCCCTTGTCGGCGAAAAATTCCCGGGGCAGGCTCCGGTAATCGAAGTGAACAATGTCGATGAAGACTGGGCTTCCGCCGAAACTTATCTTAACAATTCCGATAAAGCCTGGAAGGCGGAGGCTTTGCAGATTATCCGCCTTAGTGGGGAGGAAAGAAAGGAGAAACTTGAAGACCTCTGGGCAGGTGAAGCATGGGATGATCTTCTCTGGAATTGCTTCTCTTCAGTGCGCCGTACGGAGGTTATACTTCACTTTGAGCCGAATTCTCAATTCTCAGAAGCTCAAAATGCAGATATTCCTGCGGAATTTTCTTTCAAATTCCCCGTTGGACGCACTTCTGTGGCACTTTCCTATATGCAGAACGATGCTGTTTCCGCTGCGCTGAAATCTCAGATGAATGCTGTCGGAGGAGTCACGAACATTTACCTTGATGCTTATTCTTCGCCGGAAGGCAGGTCTTCGTGGAATCTCGAACTTGCCCGACGTCGGGCCGAGTCAGTGAAAGCATATCTTGTCAGTCTCGGTTATTCCGCCGACAGGATAATTGTGCGCACTCGTCAGGAAAACTGGTCCGGCCTGGCCGAAGTGCTCCGCGACAACTGGTTCGGGGCCGACAGACAGGAAGTCCTCGACATCATTGAAGACTCTTCGATTTCCGACGATGCAAGGGAGCAGAAGCTTTGCAGCCTCCGTGGCGGGGCCGTCTGGAACAGCATCATCGCTTCCTGGATGAGTGGCCTTCGTTGCGTCAATGTCAGCTTCGAATAATATGCTCCGTCGCTTTCCACTACTGGCAATATTGCTACTAATCCCCTTTGTGTCAGGGATTTGTGAAAATGTTACAAAAGTTGAATATGTTACATTTTCAAAAACTAATCCTGTTGACGGTTCTCTTTGGATAGCTGTTCCAGGGAATGGTCTCGTGCGTGTCGGACGCAATCAGAAGGCTTTCGCTTATTCCTCTTCCAAGGGTGATTTTCCCTGTGATACCATTTGTAATATTGCTTTCGACAACGAGGGTGTGCTGTGGATTACGGACAGCCGTGAAGATACTTATTCCTATTCATCCTTGAATGGTTTTGTCCGTTCTGCGGAAGTGTCGGCAGCGGTAAAGTCCGCTCTTGCCGAAGAGCCCTGCGGCGTTGTTCCGGTTACTCGGTCCGAGCCTGAATTCAAGCCTGAGTCTAAGCCCGAATCAGACGGTGCAAAGAGTTCCGGACTTGTTGTCTGCCTGGTCATAATCGTCCTTCTTCTGGCTGCTCTTTGCTTCGCCCTTTCTGCCCTTTTCAAGGCCCGCAAGGCTCCCTCCGCTACCTCATCTTCGCAGCCTTCAAATGGCGTCGTCGATTCTTCTGTTAACAAAGCTGTTGCTTCTCCTTCGCAAAGCCTTGAAACGGTTTCTTCTATTGAGTCTTTGGACGAGCCACAACCCCTTTCCAAGGCTGCCAGCATGGGAAATGTATCAAAAACCAATGTTGCAAAAACCGAGGTAGACAGCTCTTCTATTAAGTTCCGTGAAGATGTTTTGAAGTACGTTTCCGAGAACTTTTCCAACCCCGAATTTTCCGTTGAAGATATTGCCGATCACTTTGGTTTCAGCCGTGTTCATCTTAATCGGAAACTCAAGGCTGCAGGGGAGGATTCTCCCGTCGCTCTTATAAAGACTGCCCGTATGCAGAAGGCATCGGAGTTGCTCAAGGATGGAGGAAAACAAATTGCTGAAATCTCTGCTGAATGCGGCTTCGCATCAGCCACCTATTTCTCCTCCGCCTTCAAGGAATATTTCGGCATCTCCCCCAAAGACTTTCTCGCTGAAAATCATTCTCTTTAGTTTCGAATAGCAATACTTTTTTCTTTTTTTGCTTAAAAATTATTTGCCCGATTTATCTGTTTCTTATCCTTTTAACATTTTTTCGACGTCGACATAAAAAACATAAATCGACATAAGAAACATAAAAATCTGCAAATTGTTTTTTTACTTTCCATGGCGGTCTCAAAA
>CAJONC010000024.1 GCA_905235675.1 uncultured Bacteroidales bacterium
AGCCAAATGGAATTGAATGAGTAACTTCTATGAATATATCCGTCAGGGAGAGCCGGGACGCAGCGTAAAGGCTGCAGCCTGGCAGACGGCTATTGGCCTGCAGGATGTGGACGGACTCAAACCATCCTCCTACCTCATCGATACCGTCAAGCGCATCATGGACTCCCTGAAAGAAAAAGGGTTCATCGCCCGCCGCAACGGAAAACGTGACGGTTGGTGGGAGGTTCTGATAGAAATACCGGGAGCGCAGTGATTGCACTCGGTGTTTGTGCCATTCCCAGCTCGCTGAATCATTGGCAAGTCTCCACTTCACGCAAGGGCAAGTGGGTATTAAGTCACCCACCACCCTTAAAAAGTGGCAGACGTCGGGCAAGCCCGATTAGATGTAGATATAATCTTTTTCTTCCCAGCGGAATCGTTAAAAAAATTGCAGATTCCGCTGGGAGATTACGCGGGCATTTTTCCAGGGAAATGTGAGGAGTCTTGTACTCGTGAAGTTCATGGTTCGTGCTGTTACCGAAAATCCACAACGTACAATTCATGTATCTCTGCGTCGTAGCCTTCGTAGAAACCGCGAGGCATGCCGAGCACTATACGGGCGCCACGGTTCGACAACACTACCAGCGAGCCGTCTGAAGGATTGACACAAAGGCCTTCGATCTCCCCCGCCCTCCGAAAGAAATCCATGCTTTTGTACTCACTGACGGCCGCAGTTTCTGCCAGTTCGCGTCCTTTGCCTTTGTAAGGATGGCAGATATAAAGATGGTCGGCTTCTTCCCTGTCGGCATCACCGTCGTCGCTGGAAATAAGGATCGAGCCGTCGTTCAGGCAGAAAATCCCCTGCTGAAGGGCCGGGGCGGGCTCCAATGCGACTTTTCCAAGATATGCTCCGCCCTGCAAGTCATAGCAATAAATCCAACGTCCGTCAACCCAGTCCGCCATCCATACAAGACCTCTGTTCCTGTCAACCGCGAGACCGCAGCATTCCACCTGGCCGGATTCAGGCTCCCATGTTATAGACCTTTTGTATTGCAATGTGGAAGCATCATAGATGGCAGTCTGGATATTCTCTCCGACGCCATCCATGAAATACTCGCATCCGGCATAGATTTCACCTTCGTAAACATCAATGTCCCCGATATGATTCGGGGCCGGAGAACCTGCGGTTATGGCATCGAAGGGATTCTCGTTCGCGAGAACCAGGGTACCGTCCAATTTATACTTGTATAATGCAGTAGAGCCGGACACATAGTAGAATTCGCCGTCGCATGCCACTCCCTGACGTCCCGCAACATCAATCACCGCCTTCAGGTCAACAGCCTCGCTAATCCTTCCGCAGTTTACAGCCAGGGCAAGCGCCATAATCAAAAATATCAGACCTTTTTTCATAGGTTATCTGTGTAATAATCAATCATTTTCACGATAGCGCGTTCGCAGACGGGGCAGAAGTCCCCGCACTCGTTGATTTTCATCCGGCATTCCTGGGCGGGACGATAAACGCCGTGGGAAGTATAGCCACCGCCTTCATACACCCCCACTTTCCGGTTCAGCAGGGCTTTGTCCTTCGGGCGCAGCGTGTGCCAGAGGGGGCGGACATCCTGCTTCTCCAGCGCATCCACCGGCGTCGGGACGGGCGTGCCGGGGGGAAGCATGTCGGCCCATTTGGCCTCGAACTCCACCAGGGTGGTGAGGTTGGGTTCCCAAGGCTCCGTGTCGGCGGGGTAGAGGGCCGCGAACGGGTCGTCGTAGAAGTATTCATCGCCCAGTCCGCCGAAGGCATGGCCGAATTCATGCACCAGCACCGGCACGAAGGTCGGGTGGTCGCTGTTCATGATGGTAATGCTGTTGTAGATGCCGCCTCCGCCGTAGATGGGCGTGTTGGCCAGCACAATCACGTGCTCGAAAGGGACGGTGCCGATGACATCCCAGACACGCCAGATGTCCGGTACGGTGAGATAGCGCTCCGAATAGAAGGTATCGAAATGGCTGGAAACCACCGTGTTGCGCCAATCGCCCCGGTGCGGGACACTGACGCCGCTGTCGGCCGAGGGGGCAAATACGGCCCTGACGCTGAAATCCTCCGCCCGGCCCTTGAATGGCTCGTGGGAGAAGAGTGCATCGGCCGCGCGCTCTGCATCGTGGAAAAACTTCTCCGTTTCCGCCAGGGTATAACCCTCAGACACGATGACGATGTCGATTTTCTTGTCCGGACTCCCGCCGCCGTGTATCACCCGCAGGGGAAGCGCGTTGTCGGCAATGGGCCGGATGAGGATATCGTCCGGATGCACGGGGTGGCAAAGCTGTGCGGCCACTTTGCCGTGTGTGTCCAGCAAAGTCACCTCCACATTCACGGCTTGTTTGGGCCAGGGGACCTGGAGACTGCATTCAAATGCTTTGGGGACGCTGACGGCCTCCCCGGTGGTCGTCCATTCCTGGAAGAGGGAGGAGAAGCTGTTGGCATAGAGGCACTTGCCACTGACAGGGTCCAGCACGCGAATCTGACCGTTCCCTTGCAGCAGCGGCTTTTCCAACTTCGTGCGGCGTCCGGCCCAGGCCGACGTGCGCAGTGCCTGGCGCAGGTAGATTTCCTGATGCGCTGCATCCCCGCAGAAGACATAGTCCAGACGGAGGGTGGAATCGGCAAAATGCGCATCGAAGACGGTCTCCTGTGCAAAAGCGAGCCACGGAAGCAAGGTAAGCAGGGCGAGGAAAATGAATGCTCGTTTCATAACAGTCACAAATATAAGAAACCTTTCGTAAATTTTGCTGTGTGGCGCTTAACTGTCACCGTCACCAGCTTCGTTACCCTCCAGGATCTTCTCGTATAACGGGCTAAAAAAGTCAAAAAAGAGCCTCAAAATATCCTCATAAATCTTTTCGTCAATAAAATATCTACAACTTCTAAAATATTTGCGGTCGTTGCCGAAAAGCAGTATCTTTGCACCCGCAAAAACGTTGGAAGTGAAGTTCTTTCCCTCATATTCCGTAGTGTCTGCTACTCTTTCCACATCGGAGGGGGGGGGTATAAGCGTCTTACAATCATATCCGCACGGTGCCCACAGGAGGTATCGTGCGATAATTCTGTTTGTCCCATGCAAAACTTCTCAGCCGTATACCAGCAAAATACTATTAATTATGCTACCTCGATTTTTGAAGCAAGCGGGAGCGCAGCGATTGCACTCCCGGCGCTTTATTATTCTCCGAATCTTTCAAGGAATGCTCCTACTGTGAGAATTTCAATGCCCTCGTATGAACCGATAGACAAGAGATCATCGTCGCCACTCACGATATAGAGACATTTTCCATCTACGGCACATGAAATAAATTTGTCGTCATCCGGATCTCGGCTGATGTGAACGTCCGAGGAGACGTGGATGATTTCAAATTTTGACAGTAGCGTCTGAAAAGGAATCTTGGTGTTAAACGATGGATACTTATTTTGCAAACGAAGAAGAATCTCCTCGTACTCATCAACAATCTCTTTGCTGGCAAGGACATTCACCTTGTCCTCCATGACGCGCCGGAGAAGGACAAAAGGCTTGCCCCCGAAATAAATAGCGGAGGCAATGACATTGGTGTCAATAACGATTCTCATTTCCGCTTCTCCGCCCTCATCGCCTTGATTTCATTATTGATATCCTCTTCTGTAAGGCCAAGCTGCTGAGCGGTTTTCTGCGCTTGTTCAATCAGTGAGTAGAATTCGTTAAGCGAAGGCTCCTTGACGGGCTTCAGAAGGATGTTTTCATTATCTGTCACGACCAGAAACTGCGACCCTTCCCCAAGATTCAGTTTCTTGCGGATAGCGATGGGGAGAACAATTTGTCCTCGTGATGACATTGCTGCGATGGTTGCCATAATATCTTATTTTTGTGAAAAGTATGAATTACTTACTTTTGCAAAGATATAAAAGATATTTATTTTGTCAAATCATTCCATCAAAAATAGCGTCATCAGGCGCGTGCCGTGAGGGAGGAGGGATTCCGTCGCTTCGCTCCGGCATCCCTTCTGTCCGTGAGCAATCAGAATTCAGGTGCAACCGGGGGTTGCTTTGTATTTGGCGGCATGCCCTTACGAAAGCAAGCTTTCGACGGGCGCGCCGCCAAATACAAATGCCGCACTCACGTGCGGCACCTGATTCTGATTGCATTGCGCGGAGGAAGAGGGATTCGAACCCCCGGAACGTTGCCGTTCAACAGTTTTCAAGACTGCCGCCATCGACCACTCGGCCATTCCTCCTTTTGGGGATGGCAAAGGTAATGAATTTTATTGAATATAAACATGGTTCATTTTGATAAATGAAAGAAAAAGAGTACTTTTGTATGATATACAAATTCCTGAAAAAATGAAAAAAGCATTTCTCATCCTTCTCAGTATCGTCTGCATGATGCCTGCATTCAGCAGCTGCAAGAAAGGCGACCAGACAATCAAAGTTATCTCCTACAATATCCGCGTCGGCGCAGCACCCGACAAGGAAAACCACTGGGACAAGCGCAAGAGCGCATCTCCCGCAATGATCGCTGAACAGCAGCCGGACATCTTCGGCCTTCAGGAGGCCCTCCAGATGCAGCTCGACTATCTCGTGGAGACCTGCCCCGACTATCAGTATGTAGGCGTTCACCGCGACGACGGCGATACCAAGGGCGAAGTGATGGCCATCTTCTGGAATACCAAGACACAGGAAATGGTCAAGTGGGGCAACTTCTGGCTTTCGGAGACACCCGATGTTCCTTCGAGGGGATGGGACGCCGCCTGCTTCCGCACCGCCACATGGGCGTTGCTCAAGGACAAGCGTTACAACAAGAACTACTACTATGTAAACACCCATCTCGATCATGTCGGAACCGAAGCCCGCGCAAAGGGCCTCAGCCTGATAGTGGACCGCATCGATGACATCAACCCCGAAGGATACCCCATGATTCTCACCGGCGACTTCAACGTCGACCTCGGAGACCCCTGCCTGCAGTCGCTCGTGGGCCGCATGGAGGCCGTGCGCGAGATCGCTTCCGTGACCGACAGCCTCGTAACCTACAACGGCTGGGGAGATGTGAATGAATACCGCGTGATAGACTATATCTACGAATCCGGCTTCAGCGAAGCCCTCTCCTTCGAAGGCCTGCGCAAAGACTACGACAACGTGCCCTTCATTTCCGACCACTATCCCGTGGTTGCCGTGCTGAAATTCTAAAACTGTAACCGAATATGGCAAAAGAAACTTACAACTGGAAATACGCCTCCCTGGGCGGTTCCGTGCGTGTCAAGCTTGAAAGCGGTGAAGACATCGCGCATCTGCATGAGCTCGACCGCAAGAAATGGACGGTGCTCAGCTGTCCTACCACAGGACTGGAATTCGACGAAAAAACCCTGAAGATACTGGATGCCGACGGCGACGGACGCATCCATGTGGACGAGGTGAGCGCCGCTTCGCAGTGGCTTACATCCGTCATCAGGGATCCCGACATCCTTCTCGAAAAGCGCAGCGAACTGAAATTCACCGACTTCAACACCGACAACGAAGAAGGCGCGAAACTCGAGAAATCCGCCCGCCAGATTCTTGCGAACCTGAAAATCGAAAAAGACGGCATCTCCCTCGCGGAAACTTCCGACAACGAGAAGATCTTCGCCGAAACCCAGTTCAACGGCGACGGCATCATCACCGAGGCCAGCGCCGACGACGAGGCCCTCAAGGAAACCATAAAGGACATTATCGCCACCGTAGGCAGCTCCAAGGACCGCAGCGGAGCTGACGGCGTGAATACCGATCAGATAGAAGCGTTCTACACCGCCCTTGCCGACTACAGCGCATGGATGACGGCGGAGGACAAGGGCCCCTTCGGAGAGAATACCGAGGCAGCCCTCGCAGCATGCGAAGCACTGAAGGAGAAGATTGCGGACTGGTTCATGCGCTGCAAGCTCATCTCCTTCAACGACGCGGTTGCAGGCGTAGTTGACCTGTCCGTAGAGAAGGTGGGATCCATCAGCGACGGCGACCTTGCCGCAGCTTCCGGCGAAATCGCCACCTATCCTCTCGCCCGCCCCGTGGCAGGAGGCAAACTCCCCCTGAACGGAGGAATCAACCCTGCATGGAAGGGCGCATTCGACACTCTCAAGGCCCTCGTGTTCGACGTGGAATTCCCCGGACAGGACAGCGTGAGCGAAGAAGAGTGGCTCGGAGTCCTCGCCAAGTTCGACAGCTATACCGCATGGAAGGCCGCCAAGAAGGGTGCGGAGGTGGAATCCCTCGGCATCGACAAGGTGAACGCCCTGATCAAGGCGGATCAGAAAGCCGCCCTGCTGGAACTCATCGAAAAAGACAAGGCCCTTGAGCCGGAAGCCCTCAGCATCGAGGCGGTGGACAAGCTCCTGCACCTCGTGCGCGACTTCTATACCTTCCTCAACAACTACGTGGTGTTCGAGGATTTCTACTCCCGGAAAGACAAGGCCATCTTCCAGGCCGGGCGCCTCTACATCGACCAGCGCAGCACCGACCTGTGCGTCAAGGTGATAGATGCCGGACGCCAGGGAGACATATCCAGCCTCAGCGGAATGTACATTCTCTACTGCAACTGCACCAACAAGATTACAGGCAAATCCTTCCCCATCGCCGCAGTGCTCACCGACGGCGACGTGAACGGAATGCGCCCCGGCAAGAACGCCATCTTCTACGACCGCAACGGCGACCAGTACGATGCCGTGGTGACGAGCATAGTGGACAACCCCATCAGCCTCCGCCAGGCATTCTGGGCTCCTTACAAAAAGGTAGGCAAATGGATAAGCGACAAGGTTGACAAGTCGGCCAGCCAGAAGAACGAGAACTCGATGTCCAAGCTCACAGACTCCGCAGATGCCGCCACCTCCGGCACAGCCCCCACGGCAGCAATCCAGAGCAGTTTCGACATTGCCAAGTTCGCAGGCATTTTCGCCGCCCTGGGTATGGCGTTCGCCCTGATAGGACAGATGATTGTCGCCATAGTAAAGGGCATAGCCGCAATCAAGTTCTGGCAGCTGCTGCTGATTGTCGCGGCAATTATGCTGGTGATATCTCTGCCTTCGGTATTCATTACCTGGCGCAAGCTCCGCCGCCGCGACCTCGGTCCCGTGCTCAATGCCAACGGCTGGGCGGTGAACGCAGTTTCGTACGTAAAACCCAAGTTCGGCAAGACTCTCACCACCCTCGTGAAATATCCCAAGCTCAAGGCCGTGGATCCCGAAGAGGCAAAGAAGGTCCGCAGGCGCAAATGCATAATCTGGACTGTCGTAGTCCTGCTTCTTGCCGCAGGCGCGTATTTCGGAATCCCGAAATACAAGGCATGCAAGGCTGCAAAGGCTGAGGCCGCAGCAGTGGAGGCAGTCGACGAAAACACAACAGAAAACGCCGAAGAGCCAACTGCTCTGATTGAAGACGCTGCAACGGAAGCGGAAAATTGAACATCTTGAAAACGAATTACATTTTTTGAAGTAATGAAGAAAATTCTTATCAGTTTGGCATTCGCAGCTGCAGCAGCTGTCAGTGCATTCGGCCAGATTGGCGTTGGAGTAGGTTACATGAACAAGAATGAGCTCACAGCCACCAAAGGCGGCAGCAGCAGCAACATCGACTACGGCGGTTTTTATGCAGGTGTCGATTACACCCTTCCCATTTCCGGAGCTTTTTCCGTCACCCCCGGCGTTGTGCTGTCATTCCCTGCTCACAAAGAAGAACTTCTCGGTGTAAGTTCAACAACCAGCGAAACATACCTTGACGTGCCTGTCATGTTCAATTATGGGTTCAAGCTTGCCGGTATCATAGGCATTTATCCTTACGCCGGTCCTACCCTCAGCCTTGGTCTGGCTTCAAAGACAAAGACCGGTTCCTACTCGGTGGACAATTACAAAGAAAACGACTACAACAGGTTCGACCTTATGATAGGCGGTGGCGTAGCCCTTGTGCTCACCGACATGGTACGCGTTTCGGTCGGTTACAACTATGGCCTCTTCGACCTCAGCAAATCCGAACTCCTGACTATCCATAATAATGGAATCCACTTCGGAGTTGCATACCTCTTCTAATAAAAAACCTCGGGAACTTCCCGAGGTTTTTTATTTCTCCTCCTTCCCTGACTTATCGTCTTTGAGGAAGAACTTCCAGTGGAATATCAGCAGGTAGAAAGCCCCGACAGTCACGCAGGAATCAGCGAAATTGAATACGGGGCTGAAGAATATCACTTCCCCTGCCGAATTGTGAATCAGGGGGAAATAGAACATGTCGACCACCCTGCCGAACATGAACGGTGCATAGTCCCATATCAGGCCGTAGAAAAGGCAGTCGATGATGTTGCCAAGGGCGCCGGCCGTAATGAGCGTTAGCCCTACAAGCACTCCCGTGGGAGCCTTGTTCCTGCGGTTGAGCGAAGATATCCACCAGCACAAGGCGCCGAAGAGCACGATGCGGAACAACGACAGCAGGAACTTTCCCACTGCACCGCCGAACTTCATTCCGAAGGCCATGCCCTCGTTTTCCACGAAGCACAGGCGGAACCAGTCGCCAAGCACATAAATCTGCTCCCCGAGCTGCATATTGGTCTTTACCAGGTATTTGATTGCCTGGTCGGTGATTACCAGCAGCGTGCCGAGGACAATCAGCCTTGCCCCTCTTGAAATCTTCATCGGATCAGTTCTTTCCCTGTTTGGCAAGCATTTCCTTGGCCTCTACCGTAAGCGTGGCGTGCGGCACGAGACGCAGCCTTTCCTTGGGTATGAGCTTGCCTGTAACGCGGCATACGCCATAAGTCTTGTTTTCGATACGTACGAGCGCAGCCTCAAGGTTCTTGATGAACTTGTACTGGCGCTGTGCAAGCTGGCTCGCCTCTTCCTTCGTGAGCTGGTTGGCCCCGTCGTCCTCAACGGTACGGAATGAAGGGGAGGTGTCCTCGATGTCGTTATTCCCGCCGTGCATGACGACGCCTCGCAGCGTGTTGTACTCGGCCCTGGCTTTTTCAAGCATGTCTTCGATGATTACCTTGAACTCGGCAAGTTCCTCATCGGAATAACGGGTTTTTTCCTGTTCTTCCATGGTTTGATTATTTACGTGTTACTTTAATCTTTATTGCAGCATCGTTCCACTCCACTTCGCTGCCCTCCCCCTCGCTTTCGAGGCCGAGCGACAGGGCAAGAGTCTGGGATGCTATGTATTCCCTGTAATCCGCGAGGGCGGCGGCAATCTCATCGTGGGCGGGCCCGTCGGCGATGACGGTCACATCCACGCGGTCGGTAACGTCGAAGCCGCTGTCCTTGCGCAGATTCTGTATCCGGTTGATAAGTTCGCGGGCGGTGCCTTCGTTGCGAAGGGCGTCGCTGATCTGTATATCGAGGGCTATCGTGAGCGGCCCTTCGCTTGCGACGAGCCATCCCGGCATGTCCTCTGAAGTAATCTCATAGTCTTCCGGCACGAGGGTTACAGGGCCGGACGCCAGGTCCAGGGTGTATTCTTCGGACGCCTGGATTGCGGAGATGGTGGCCTGGTCGAGCTGTGCGAAGGCCGCGGCAATCTCTTTCATCTGCTGGCCGTACTTCTTTCCGAGAACGCGGAAGTTGGGCTTGATCTTTTTGGTTATTATGCCCGTGGTGTCGGATATGAACTCCACTTCCTTTACGTTCACTTCGGTAAGGATGATGCCTTTGACCTGTTCGAGCCGGGCGCGCACCGATTCGGAAATCACGGGAATGAGCATCTTGGCAAGCGGCTGGCGTACCTTGATATTCACCTTCCTGCGGAGCGCGAGCACGAGAGAGGTGGCCTTCTGGGCGAGTTCCATGCGCTGTTCGAGGTCTTCGTCTATCAGGGATTCGTCCGCCTCGGGCATGGGTTCGAAGTGCACGCACTGCGCGCCCGGGACAAGGTCGAGCCAGAGTTCGTCGGAGTAGAAGGGCGCGATGGGCGCCGATAGCAGCGCGACGGTTTTGAGGGCCCCGTAGAGGGTTTCGTACGCGGCGATCTTGTCATCGGTGAGTCCGCCTCCCCAGAAGCGCTTGCGGTTCAGGCGCACGTACCAGTTGGAGAGATGGTCGCAGACGAAGGTCTGGATCAGGCGGCCTGCGAGGGTGATGTCGTAGTCTTCGTAGGCTGCGCGCACGTCGCGTATCAGGCTGTTCTGCAGGGAGATAATCCAGCGGTCAATCTCGGTGAGAGCCTCTTTTCCGCGTCCTGAGCTGCAGGCCGGGGTCCAGCCGTCGACATTTGCGTAGAGCGCGAAGAATGAATATGTGTTATAGAGGGTTCCGAAGAATTTGCGGCGGACTTCGTCTACGCCGGCTTCATCGAAACGGAGATTGTCCCAGGGTTGGGCATTGGTAAGCATGTACCAGCGCAGTGCGTCGGCGCCGTAGTCGTCGAGGGCCTTGAAGGGGTCGACGGCATTGCCGAGACGCTTGCTCATCTTGTTGCCTGCCTTGTCGAGCACCAGGCCGTTGGAGATAACGCGCCTGAATGCGGGCGTTCCGCTGACCATGGTGTGAATGGCATGAAGGGTGTAGAACCATCCGCGGGTCTGGTCGACGCCCTCGGCGATGAAATCGGCGGTGGCCCCGAAGTCGGGGGTGCCGGCTCCGCGCAGGCCGGTCTGGGCGTAAGGCATGGAGCCGGAGTCGAACCAGACGTCAATAAGGTCGGATTCGCGCACCATCCTGCGTCCCGTAGGGCTTACGAGGAAAATTTCGTCGACATAGGGGCGGTGAAGGTCGATGCGGTCATAGTTCTCCTTGCTCATGTCGTCTGGATCGAAGCCCTTGTCCCTGAGCAGATTGGATGCCATAACGCCGGCGGCCACGGCTTTGTCTATTTCATCGTAGAGCTGCCTGATGCTGCTGATGCAGATTTCCTCCTTTCCGTCTTCGGTCCGCCAGATGGGAAGAGGCGTGCCCCAGAAGCGGCTGCGGCTGAGATTCCAGTCCTGTATGTTTTCGAGCCAGACTCCGAAGCGGCCGCTGCCGGTGGATTCGGGCTTCCATGTTATCTGATTGTTGAGCGCCACCATCTCGTCCTTCACTGCGGTGGTGCGGATGAACCAGGAGTCGAGAGGATAGTAGAGTATGGGGACGTCGGTACGCCAGCTGTGGGGATAGCTGTGCGTATGCTTCTGAATGCGGAAGGCCTTGCCCTGCGCCTTGAGCATCACGCAGAGGTCGATGTCCAGGGTAGGCGCGTCCTTGCCGAGAAGTTCTTCGCCGGAGAACTGGCGGAAGAAGTTTTCGATGGCGTTCTTTACGTAGCGGCCTTCGAATTCCTTATAGGAAGGATCCACCGAAGCTGCCACATAGGTGGGATCGAGGTCTTCCAGGCGATAGAAACGGCCCTGCCTGTCCACCTGTGCCTGGGGATTGCCCTCGCTGTCCACAACCATCAGGGGCACGATTCCCGCAGCAGCTGCGACTTTCTTGTCATCCGCACCGAAGGTGGGGGCGATATGCACTATGCCGGTACCGTCTTCCACGGTGACATAGTCGCCCTGAATCACCTCGAAAGCTTTTCCGTCAGGCTTGAACCAGGGAATCAGCTGCCTGTAGGAGATGCCGGTGAGTTCCGTACCCTTGAATTTGCCGGGAAGGACTTCGTAAGGAATCCTGTCGTTGAACCAGGCGCCCACGAGAGGCTCCGCAAGCACATAGACCGCTTCTTCACCGCTATACGGATTGGTGGACTTCACGCGTACATAGTCTATTTTGGGGCCGACGCAAAGGGCCGTGTTGGAAGGCAGTGTCCAGGGCGTGGTGGTCCATGCGAGGAAGTAAACGGGTCCGTCGCCGAAGAGTTTTTCGGAGGCGGCATTGCGTATCACCTCGAACTGCACGGTTGCCGTGGTGTCCGTAACGTCCTTGTAGCAGCCGGGCTGGTTCAGCTCATGGGAGCTGAGGCCGGTGCCGTCGGTAGGAGAATAAGGCTGAATGGTCTTGCCCTTGTAGAGCAGGCCCTTGTCGTAAATCCGGCCGAGCAGCCACCAGAGAGTTTCGATATAACGGTTGTCGTAGGTGATGTACGGGTCGTTCATGTCCACCCAGTAACCCACCCTCTGGGTCATGTTTTCCCATTCGGCGGTATATTTCATCACCGACTCGCGGCAGCGGCGGTTGTATTCCGCAACGCTTATTTTGGTACCGATGTCGGCCTTGGTGATGCCGAGGCTCTTTTCCACGCTGAGCTCCACGGGGAGTCCGTGCGTATCCCAGCCTGCACGACGGCGTACCTTCCAGCCTGTCCGGCTCTTGTAGCGGCAGATAGCGTCCTTGATGGAACGGGCCATCACGTGATGGATGCCCGGCATGCCGTTGGCGGAAGGCGGGCCTTCAAAGAAAACGAACTCAGGACGGCCCTCGGCGAGCTCCATGCTCTTCTCGAAGGCTCTTTCCTGTTTCCAACGCTCCAGCACACGGTTTCCGGTGGCAACCAGATCCAATCCCTTATATTCTTTGAAAGTCATAATTTTTCCTTAAATTTGTGCTAACTTATGAATTTACAAATATAACAAATAATTGGAAACTCTCGACATCATCATCCTTGTATGTTTCGTTCCCGCCCTGATAACCGGGCTGAGGAAAGGATTGATCGAACAACTGATCGGACTGGCATCCATCTTCCTTGGTGTCTGGGTGGCGTTCAAGTTCTCCATGATGCTGTCCGCATGGCTCCAGCCGCATCTCAACCTCGATGCCAATGTGCTGAACATCATTGCATTCACCATACTCGTCATCGCCGTAATACTTGGGCTTGCGGTGCTCGGGAAACTCCTGACCAAGGTGCTGAAGCTGGCTTCGCTCGGCTGGCTCAACCGGCTCCTCGGGCTGCTTTTCGCCCTGTTCAAGGCCGCCGTCATAATCTCCCTGGTAATCTTCGCGTTCGACCCCTTGAATGCCAAATTGCTGATAATCAAGCAGGAAACACTGGACGCATCGGTAATGTACAAGGCCCTGCAGGGGCTTTCGGCGAAAGTCTTCCCTTATCTTCAACTTTTGATTGAAAATGTCTAAACTGGTATTCATAGAAACCTCGACATCCCTCTGCTCCACGGCCATTGCCGAAAACGGGCGCATCGTGAGCAGCCGCAAAAGCACAGAACCCCGCGCTCACGCATCAATGACCGCGGTTTTCATCAAGGAAATGCTGGATGAATGCGGCCTGCAGATGGGCGATATCGACGCCGTGGCTGTAAGCGCCGGGCCCGGCTCGTACACGGGGCTCAGGGTGGGAGTATCCACCGCAAAGGGGCTGTGCTTCGGTTCGGGGATTCCGCTGATTTCGGTGAGCACTCCGGAGATACTCGCATGGCAGGCTATAGAGGGCGGCCTTCTCCCCCAGGGATGCAAGACCATACTTCCAATGATAGACGCCCGCAGGATGGAGGTATACACCGCCCCCTTCTCCCCTTCCGGAGAGCGCCTGGGGGACATCGCCCCCGTCGTGCTGGACTCCACCAGTTTTGCGGACGAGTTCGCCGCAGGGCCTGTCCTGATAATCGGAGACGCAGCCGACAAATGCCGTGAACTCTTTCCCTCCGCCGGCTTCGTGCAATGCTGCCCCGAAGCGTCCTCCATGCTTACCCCCGCAATGAAAAAATTCGAAGCACACGACTTTGAAGACGTCGCATACTTCGAACCTTTCTATCTCAAACAGTTCGTCGCCACTGTCGGCAAGAAACTGTTCTGACTTTTATTTCAACCCTTTGGCTATCGCGGCGCGGAGTTCCTTTTCGGTAACCCCTACAGGCTGGATACCATTCTCGGAAACGAGAATGGCAGCGGGAATGCTCTGGACGTTGTAGAGGTACAGCGAGCTTGAAGCAGTGCCCATACCGTCGTTCACGTTTATCCAGGGAAGTTCCTGGGCCTTCACGACCTGAGCCCACTCGGCCTTGTCGGGATCTACGCAAACCGCATAAATCTCGAATCCGCGGGAATGGTACTGGGCATACAGGGGCTTGAGCACATCCAGGTTGAAAATCTTGTGGGTGGCTTCCCTTGCATCCCAGAAGAAAATCAGGGTAAACTTTGCATCGGCACTGTCCAGACTGACGTTCTCACCGTTCACCGAAGGGAGGTTCAGGTTGGGATAAGAGCGTTCTTCAGCAACATTTATCCGGTTCTGCAACGCAAAAATCTGTTCCCTGCGGACAGTCTCGGTCTCAAGTGCCTTGACATATTTCGAGTCGGGATATACGGTCTTGAGGGAGTCGCATACCTTGCGGAAAACCATTGCGTCGGAAACATTCATGAAGACAGGGCTGTCGCCTATGTTCTCATAAAGAACAGGGACCACTGCAAGGGACTTGGTGTTGCTGAGCACGAACTTTACGCTTGCACGATAATGGTCGATGTATTCGCGGGCGATTTCGGCAGGCTCGGCGCCCTGGTTGGAAAGAGCTGTAATCTTCCCCATAAAGGCATTGAATGCATCGTCCCCCTGCTTCAGAAGTATGGAGCCTTCCGATCCGCTGACTTCGTAATTTCCGAGGGTGTCGGCGGTTACGACGGCCTTCTCGCCGCTTTCGAGCAGCAGCGAAGCCAGACGCCTGTCAGCTTTGTAGACATATACGAATTCAGGATTCCCCTTCGCGACGTCGAGCTTATAGCTGAAATGTCCCCTGGCATCCGTCTTCACTGAATCCAGCACATCGGTCACCGTGCCGTTGAGCTGCTTTACGGCCATCCTGGTTTCAGGGGCGTCGGGAGCCGTAAAATCAATCACAGCCTTGTTGCCCGAGCATGATGCGAGGAGCGCCAGGGCGGCAGCCGCTGCAAGGTATCTATAACTTTTCATATTCTGCGAGGATGGATTTTGCTATTTCGGCCTTCTGTCCGTCGGTCACCACGGGGCGTTCCTTGCGCCAGTCCATGTCGCCTTCGGTCTGCATCGGAACGAGATGTATGTGCGTATGGGGCACTTCCATGCCGAGCACCGCCACGCCTACGCGCTTGCAGGGCACCGCGGCCTTGATTGCGACGGCCACCTTGCGGGCGAAAGCCCACAGACCTTCGTATACTTCGGGATCGAGGTTGAAAATATAGTCATCCTCCACCTTCTTCGGGATTACAAGGGTATGGCCGGGGGTAAGCGGACTGACGTCGAGGAAGGCATAATAGTCTTCATTCTCGGCGACCTTGTAGGAAGGAATCTCCCCGTTTGCTATGCGTGTAAAGAGCGTTGCCATATCAAAGCGAAATATCGAGAATCTTGAATTTGAGCACTCCTGAAGGCACCTGCGCCTCTACAGTCTCTCCCTTGCCGTGGCCCATGAGAGCCTTTGCGATGGGGGTGGTGGCGGCGAGTTTGCCCTTTGAGAAATCCGCCTCGGACTCACCCACGATGGTAAACTCCATCACCGCACCGGCGGAAAGGTTTTCCACCTTCACCTTGTTGAGCATCTGCACCTTGTCGGTCCCGAGCTGCGAAGCCGCAACCACCTTGGCATTCGCCACCTGGTTCTGCAGCTGGGCTATCTTGAGCTCCAGGAGTCCCTGGGCCTCGCGCGCGGACTCATATTCGGCATTCTCCGAAAGGTCGCCCTTCTCGCGCGCCTCGGCGATGGCCGCCGAAATCACGGGACGCTGGGCCAGTGCATCCGCAAGTTCCTTCTTCAATTTGTCGAGCCCTTCCTGGCTCATATAATGAATATCTGCCATAATTGGTTAATTAAAAATGAGTCCCGCTTTGCACAGCAGAACCCCAGTGTTTACTATCTACGCAAAGATAGCAAATTTTTGCAATATTGTTCATCCTGCACCAGCTGGTTTTTGAGTTCCTCCAGGCTTTCGAACTTTTTTTCTTCCCTTACACGCCTGAGGAACGACACCCTGACCTGACGGCCGTAAATATCTTCGTCAAAGCCGAAAATATGGGTTTCTATCACAGGACCGACATTGGTCATTCCATGGAAAAACCTGTCCCCTATCTGCACCCCGCTGAGGTACACTCCCCCCGCCGGAACCAGCTTCATGCTCTCCCCGGGACGGATGTTGGCTGTGGGATAGCCTATCGTGCGGCCCAGTTTTTTGCCGTGCACGACTTCGCCGCTTAGGCTGTAGTTGTAGCCGAGATACTCTGCCGCAACATCCACTTCGCCCGCGCGCAATGCCGAGCGTATCCTCGTGGAGCTCACCGCTATGCCCACGGAAGAGACTTCGTCGGTATGGAGTACGTCCAGCCCGAGGGACGCCGCGATGGACGCTGTCTGCGAGGGGGTGAGAAGGTCGTGCCCGATGCGGTTGTCGTAACCGAGCAGTATGGCCGTGCCGCCGAAACGCCCCACAACGATGTCGCGGAGATAATCTTCCGTGCCCATATTGCTGAATTCCCTGGTGAACGGCAGCTGCACGACTTCATCCACTCCGAGGCCTTCGATCATGCATTTCTTCTCGTCGGGAGTGTTCAGCAGGCTGAGATTGAGGGCATCGTCCTGCAGCACCACTCGGGGATGCGGCCAGAAGGTAATCACGATGCTTTTCTCGCCCCTCCTGTGTGCCTCGTCGACCAGATTGGCGATAACAAGACGGTGCCCTTTGTGGACACCGTCGAAGAAGCCTGTTGCGATTACAGCCATTTCACCAGAGGGAAGTCCATCCTGTGAGGCAGGAGGTCGTTCTTTGCGTAGAGCCTGACTCCGACCTGGTACATGCCGGTACGTTCGGGTATCATCGAGCAATGGTATGTCGCAACGCCGTTCTCGAAGTTCACGACGCTGTAATCGGCCTTTTCCTGTATATGGAGGACATTTTTCTTGTCGGCTGTGGAGAAGATGATTTCCACTCCTATATCTTCCGGACTGAGTCCTCCGAGGTCCACGACCACCTCGCTCTCAAGGGGATTGTCCTGCGAGAGGGCGTAGGATGCAGCGGGAACGGTATGGGAAAGTATGCGGATACCGGGCCAGGCGTCGGCCACCCTGTTCTTCCATTCGGCGATTTCGCGGGCCTTGGCACAGCTGTCGGCAAAGAGGAAGTTGTAACGCTCCGCCTGAGGGACATAGTACTGCGTGCAGTAGTCTTCCATCATCCTGTTGGTGGTGAAGTTGCAGGCCACATGGGCTATGGTGTTGCGTATCTGCGACAGCCACTCCTGCGAAATGCCCGTTTTGGGATCCTTGTGGTAGTATGCAGGAGCAATTTCGTTCTCTATCACCGAGTAGATGGTGGCGGCGTCGAGTTCGTTCTGGTAATTGGTGTCGTCGTAGGTCTTTTCAAGAGGCAGGGCCCAGCCGCAGCCTTCCCTGTAACCCTCTACCCACCAGCCGTCGAGCACCGAGAAGTGCATTACGCCGTTCATCACGGCCTTTTCGCCGGAGGTGCCGGACGCTTCGAGGGGACGGGTAGGATTGTTGAGCCACACGTCAACGCCCTGCACGAGCCTCTTCGCGAGGGAGATGTCATAGCCGGGCACGAAGACTATCCTGCCGAGGAAACGGGGATCCTTGGATATCTCGATTATCCGTTTGATAAGGTCCTGTCCGGCGCCGTCGGCGGGATGCGCCTTGCCGGCGAAGATAAACTGGACGGGCTGTTTGGGATTGTTCACTATGGAATCGAGCTCGTCGAGGTCGGAAAAGAGCAGCGTGGCGCGCTTATAGGTCGCGAAACGGCGGGCGAAACCTATGGTAAGCACGTCTTCGCGCAGCCTTTCCTTGATAACCACAACCTCGCTCGGGGAATAGTGGCTGCTGATTTCCGGATCGCCGAGGCGGTCGCAGATAACGCGGATGAGCTCCTTCTTGAGCAGTTTGCGGGTGTCCCAGATCTCTTCGTCGCTGACGTTGTATATGCCCTCGAAGCAGGACTTGTCGTAATGGTGCGTCCTGAAGGCGTCTCCGAACACCTTTGCGTGAACGGCCTTCCATTCCTTGGCGGCCCAGGTCGAATAATGCACGCCGTTGGTTACGTAGCCTATGTGAAGTTCTTCGGGCAGATATCCGGGATACATCCTTGCAAAGATGTCCTGGCTCACCTTGCCGTGCAGCATCGATACTCCGTTCACGTTCTGCGAGCAGTTGGCGGCGAGTACGCTCATGCTGAAGCGCTCTTCCCTGTCGTTGACGTTCACCTTGCCGAGGCCCATCATGGTTTCCCAGCTGATGCCGAAACGGGAAGGATAGTGCCCGAAGTAGTTGTAAAGCATGCCTTCGTCGAAGGCGTCGTGCCCTGCAGGAACAGGGGTGTGGGTGGTGAAAAGGCCGCCGGCGCGCACGAGTTCCATAGCCTCGTCGTAACCGAGGTTCTGCTCGTACATGTATTCGCGGAGGCGCTCCAGGCCGATGAATGCGGCGTGTCCTTCGTTGGAATGATAGATCGTGGGATGCAGGCCGAGGGCGCGCAGGGCGCGGATTCCTCCCACTCCGAGCAATATTTCCTGCTTGAGACGGTTCTCCCAGTCGCCGCCGTAGAGCTGATAGGTCACCTGGCGGTCTTCGGGGCTGTTGTCTTCAAAGTCGGTGTCGAGAAGATAGAGGTCGGTACGGCCTACGGCCACCTTCCAGATTCGGGCGTGCAGTTCCCTGCCGGGGAACTGGCACTTGACGGTAACCCAGTTGCCCTCGGCGTCCGTGACGGGTTCGGCGGGGATGCGCAGGAAATCCTGGGCGTTGTATTCAGCCACCTGATTGCCCTGGGGCGTAATCTTCTGGGTGAAATAACCGTAACGGTAAAGGAGCCCCACGGCCACGAGGTTCACGTTCATGTCGCTGCTTTCCTTGAGGTAGTCGCCTGCAAGGATGCCGAGGCCGCCGGAGTAAATCTGAAGTGAGGTGTCAAGCCCGTATTCCATGCAGAAGTAAGCCACGGATGGCTCGGTGCGGTCAGCCTTTTCGGCCATGTAGGAATCGAATTCTTCCATCACGGCGTTCAGTCTGCCGAGGAAGACCTCGTCCGTGGAAAGCTGTTTGTAGCGCTTGAGCGACACTTTGTCGAGGATGACCATGGGGTTGTGTCCCGAACGGTGCCATATATCGGCGTCTACATATTTGAAGAGTGCCTTGGCATTGTCGTTCCAGCACCACCAAAGATTCTTGCAAAGTCTTTCAAGTCCCTCAAGTTCACCGGGCAAGTGACGCGTCACGCGCACGCTTGCCCAGGAGGGCGATCCAATCTCAATTTTTTGTTGCATATTCGTCGTTTACTCTTATAATAAAATCACTCAGCACGTTCATATAATTGATGAATGCTTCGTAAGGAGTGTCGTAGGGGTTGAAATACTTGTGCACGTCGCCGTCGGAGAAGAACTTGGTGCACATGTAATAGAAATGGTCGCTTTCCTGCAGGCGGCCGAAATCGGCCCAGAGGTCGGCATTGTCGATGATGGAGAGTTTCTCCACCAGGGAATAAAGCTTGTTGAACGCATCCTGCTGAAGTTCGTTGCCCAGCCATGCGGTCACGTCGCGCTCTTCGTCTGCCCAGGAAATGGGATGGGGAACCGACAGGGGCGCCACGGCCTTCAGTTTTTTGGATGCTTCGGCAGGTGTAACGAAACGGATGCCGGATGCAAGCGCCTTTTCGGGAAGGGCGCGCATGAAATCGAAGATGCCTGTTTCGGCGCTCTGGTGCTCCCCGAAGGTTTCGTAGTCCATGAAAAGGTTCACTATATCGCCCTCTTCGGCATTCACCTTCGCCACGAAACTCTCCGCGGTGGTGGCGCCGCTACCGAAGCGGAATGCGATGTCGTCGCTGAGGGCGTAGTTGCGAAGCAGCAGCTTCTGCGAGGCCTGGATATCGTTGGAATACAGATAATTGGGGCTCTTCCAGCCAAGAATGTGGCGGGCGCCCTCGGTGAGTATGGTCTTGAATCCGAGCCCGTAGACGGTCTTGCCTATGGAGTCGGAATAGATGAGTTCGGTGTTGCGGAAAGTGGTGGGCGTCACCCCGAAGTATTTTTCAATCGTGGCCTTGTGCCTGCGCACCTGATGGGCAAATTCATTCTCGCTTCGTAGAGATGACAGCGAATGGTTGCAGGTCTCGCAGAGAAACTCCACGCTCCCCGTTTCAGCCAGCTCGCGGAAGCTGTCTATCACCTCGGGAGCATAGCGCTCGAACTGCTCGAGGGCGCTTCCGGTGATGGAATAGGCAACCTTGAACTTGCCGTCGGTGGCCTTGATTGCATCGAGCACCACCTTGTTCATGGGCAGATAACATTTCTGCGCAATGCGGCGCAGTATGGTCCGGTTCACAAAATCATCGTAATAATGCGAATCCTTGCCAATATCGAAAAAGCGGTACACGCGGAGGCGGTCCGGCTGGTGGATCTGGAAATAGAAACAGATGTTTTTCATATCGTTACTGCCTGTTTAAAACTGATTCATAAACTTTCTTGAGCTTTGCGGTGGCGTTGTTCCACTTGAGCTCGTTCACTTCGTCGTATCCCTGAACGGCCGCGAAATGCGAGAGGGCGGGATAGTTCAGCAGGGCGTAGATGTCGTCCGCCATTGCGTCGACATCCCAGAAATCGACCTTGAGTGCATACTTGAGCACCTCGGCCGCACCGCTCTGGTGCGAAATTATCGAAGGCACTCCGGTTCGCATGGCCTCGAGGGGTGAAATTCCGAAAGGCTCCGAAACGGAAGGCATGATGTACACGTCGGAAAGCGCGAACATCTTCTGCACGTCCGCCCCGCGGAGGAAACCAGTGAAATGGAAGCGGTCGGAGATGCCCATACGCGCCACCATCTTGATGGAACGGTTCATCATGTCGCCGCTGCCGGCCATCACGAAGCGCACGCCCCGCGTGCGCTTGAGCACCTTTGCAGCCGCCTCGATGAAATATTCGGGCCCCTTCTGGAAAGTGATGCGGCCGAGGAAGGTGACGACCTTGTCGCGCACTCCCCTCTCGACCTCCATGTTTTCGCGACCGCTGAAATCGACCGCATTGTGCACCGTAACCACCTTGGCGGGGTCGATGCCGTATTTGTTTATCACTATGTTGCGGGTAAGGTCGCTCACCGTGACCACGCAGTCGGCAGCCTCCATTCCCCTCTTTTCTATGGCGAACACGCGGCTGTCGACCATGTCGTCGGTACCGCGGTCGAAAGATGTGGCATGGACATGCACCACAAGGGGTTTCCCGGTGAGTTCCTTGGCCGCTATTCCTGCGAGATAGGTGAGCCAGTCGTGGGCGTGGATGATGTCGAACTCATCCTTGTGCTGCATCGCGATAGTGCCTCCCACCATAGCATAGCGGGCCACCTCTTCGAGGAGGTTGCTGCCGTATTTGCCCGAGAATTTGTACTTCTGCCCGTAGGTGATGCGGAAATCCTTCAGCTGGCGGGCGCGTTCGTCCTCCACCATGCGGGAGAACTCTTCGGGGTCGGCATAGGGGACGAGATTGGAGTCGATGTGGATGAATTTCACCTTGTCGAGGAACTCATCCACCGTGCCGGTGAAATTCTCCACGGCAACGTCGCTCGCATTTATAATGCGGGTAGCGCTCTGGTCTTCGTCGCCGCTGGCCGAGGGCATCACGAAAATGCTCTCCACACCATTGTAGGCCAAGCCCTTGACTATTCCTTCACAGGCCGTTCCGAGCCCCCCTGCAATGTGGGGCGGGAACTCCCATCCAAACATCAGCACTCTCATTTTCCTTCTTCCTCCCTGTTTTGTTCTATCATGTTTTCGACGGTGAGAAGTGCCGCGGTGCTCAGCGCCGAAGCGATGGCCCCGTGGGGTTCCTGCGGCGGATCGCCGTCGTAAAGTTCACTGAATGCAACCACTCCGTGCTTGCTGAGGTCTTCGTAGAGGCCTTCGCAGAGCCATTCCGCCTTCTTGGCATAGGAAGGGCCGTGCAGGCGGAATCCCACCTTGATGTAGTACATCAGCAGGAACGGGCGGGTGCTGCCCTGATGGTAGGCGAGGTCGCGGTCTATCTGCGAACCTTCGTAGACGTTCCTGTATTTGGGATCGCGGGGCGACAGGGTGCGGATTCCGCGCGAGGTTTCAAGTTCGGCGGAAATCACTTTGAAGATTGCGGGATGCAGCTCGTCGTCCACGGGGGAATTGTCCACGCAGATGGCGATAAGCTGATTCGGGCGGATGTCGGTGTTCTGTCCAGAGTTGTCGACATAGTCGGCAAGGCACCCGCGCGCAGCATTCCAGAACGTCGGCTGGAAGCTGGCCTTTACGAGATCGCGTATTCCGCTCCACTCGCGCACGAAAGTCTCTCCCGTGCCATATCTGTCCTCCATTTCCACCGCAAAGCAGATGGCGTTGTACCAGAGGGCGTTGGTTTCCACCTGATATCCGGCGCGTTCCGTTACGGGCTCGCCGTTGATGTAGGCGTTCATCCAGGTCAGGGCGACATGGTCCATCTGTGCCCAGAGCAGGCCGTTGGGATGCATTGCCACCTCGCGGCGCCGTCCCGGGAGATAGCTCTCGAGCACTCCGCGCATAATCACCCCGTACTTGGCCCATACCTTTTTGGGATCGGCCCCGAACTTTATGTAGGCCTGGAGCACGGTGGCGAGCATCAGCGGCGCCTCCACCTGGGTTGTACGGCGGTACAGGCGTTCCTGCTCGTCGGCGATCAGGTTGTCAAGCACCTCCTCGAAGGTTTTGGCGTCGCCATTGGCATGGAGGGTAAGGCCCGGCAGCGAGATAAGGGTCTCGCGCAGCAGGCCGGTGTACATCCACGAGAAGCCTGCGGTGATGCGCTTGCGGCCGTTGTGGTTGCAGATGAAGAGATTGGCCCACCTGCTGAGAAGGTCGCGGTAGTTGGTGATGGTGGGAGCCTTGGCGAGGGCGGACGAGAACACTCTTTTGAGCCCTGCGGTAGCCTCCTCATGCAGCGAGGCGGATACCACAAGCGAGTCGCCGGCCTTCATCCTGCCCTCGAAATGACCGGGGACGAAAAGGTCTTCCTTGCAGTCGAACCCGCGGCGGAATTCGTCGGAATAGGTGATGCCGTAGTACCAACCGGGCTCATGGTTGTAGCTGAATTTCGGGTCGGAGCACTGCAGCACGAGGTCGGGGAAGTTGCCGTACATGCGGAAGGACGCACCGTTGGACACTTCCTTGTAGCCCGTATCCGCCACGTCGTTGCACTTCGTCAGGGCGTGGATGTTGCGGAAGGCGAGGAAGGGCCTCAGCCTGACCGTGGCCTCTGCGGGGCTTTCGAGAAGTTCGTAGCGTATCAGCAGCTGGTCTTTGTCGGGAAGGAGCATCAGCGACTTGCGGAAGACTATATCCCCCACCTTGTAGGTGATGGAAGGGATGGGGTCGGCGCCGAAGTCCACCACGTACTTGTGTCCGCGGGGCTCGTAGATGTCGCCGTAGCAATGGATTCCCAGGTTGAACTGCTTGCCGTCGACGACCAGGGTTTCATCTATTGCCGACAGAAGGAGGTACTTGTCGCCCCCGAAGCGGTCGAGGGTGACGCTGAGCAGACCGTGGTAGCGGCGTGTATTGCAGGTGACAATGCTGGTGTTGCAATATGCGCCGGTCTTGTTCACGCAGATAATCTCCCGCTTGAGGGAATAGGAGAGATTGACCAGTTCCGCCTTATTGAATTTCAAAAATGCCATACTATTTGGTTTTCTTCAACACGACAGCACTTCTCGCAGGAAGGTAGAGATAGAGCGTATGGTCGTAGCCCTGATTGCCGTTGGGGCATCTTTCGGGAAGGCTGATGTGCTTTTCGCCTGCCATTAGCCTGCCCTGTCCGCCGAACTCGGCATCATCGGAACTGAACTCCAGTTCAAACGTGCCGTCCGGTGCTGCAAAACCGTAGTCTCCGAAGGAGCCTGCCGGGTTGAAATTCAATGCAAAGATACAATTTTTCCGTAGGAAAACGAGTATCTGTTTCTGCTCGTCCGCCGTGAGCAGCACAGCTTTCTCTTCGAACAGCCGGTTTTTGCGGATGAACTGCACCATTCGGGCGTCGAAGTTTTCCAGACCCTTGTAGAGAAGAGCCTCGTTGTCGGCCACCGACCACAGCCTTCTCGCATGGGCATAGCTCCAGCCGTTACCCTCCCTCGGGAAGTCTATCCACTCGGGATGCCCGAATTCGTTCCCCATAAAGTTCAGGTAGGCGTCGCCGGCCGTACCGGCGGTAACCAGCCTTATCAGTTTGTGCAGCGCCACTCCCCTTTCCACGGTGAGGTTGTGCATGCTGCTGTCCATGGAGAAGTACATCTCCTTGTCTATCAGGCGGAAGATGATAGTCTTGTCGCCCACGAGCGCCTGGTCGTGGCACTCGGCGTAGCTCACCGTCTTTTCGTCGGCGCGCTTGTTGGTGAGTTCGTACCAGATTTCGCCGGGGCTCCACTGCTCGTCGCGCTTTTCCTTGATCCACTTTATCCAGTGGTCGGCTATTCCCATCGCCATGCGGAAGTCGAAACCTATTCCGGCAGCCTCGCGGGGTGCGGCCAGCCCGGGCATTCCGGACACGTCCTCGGCTATCGTGACGGCGTCCGGATTTATCTCGTGAATCAGGATGTTCGCAAGACCGAGATAATCCACCGCATTTTCGTCAACTCCCCCGCCGAAATAAATGTCGTAGCTGCCGAAATCGGTGCCCAGTCCGTGGTCCCAGTAGAGCATCGAGGTTACTCCGTCGAAGCGGAATCCGTCAAGATGGTATTCTTCCATCCAGAACTTGCAGTTGGAGAGCAGGAAATGCTTCACTTCAGACTTGCCGTAGTCGAAGCAGCGGGACCCCCATGCGGGATGATGCCCTGCTTCCCCGGGATAAAAATACAGGTCCTCCCTGCCGTCGAAGCGGCCGAGGCCTTCGATTTCGTTGGAGACTGCATGCGAGTGCACTATGTCCATTATCACGGCTATTCCCGCCCCGTGGGCTTCGTCTACCAGCTGCTTGAACTGTTCGGGTGTGCCGAAGCGGGAGCTGAGAGCGAAGAAATTGCTGACCTGATAGCCGAAAGAACCATAGTACGGATGTTCCTGAAGGGCCATTATCTGCAGGGTGTCGTAGCCGAGACGCTTCACCCTCGGGAGCACCTGCGTGCGGAAATCATCGAAGCTTGCCACCTTTTCCTCTTCGGAACTCATGCCTATATGGCATTCGTAGATGAGGGGATGCGGGCGCTTTCCGGGGCCCTTGTGCTTCCATATATAGGGCGCAGGGTCCCATACCTGGGCGCTGAAAACCTTGGTGTCGGGGTCCTGAACCACCCTCGTGGCATAGGCGGGGAGCCTTTCCGCGCCGCCCCCGGGCCATTCGACGAAGAGTTTGTAGAGTTCTCCGTGGCGCAGGAACATGGCGGGGAGTTCAATTTCCCAGTTGCCGTTGCCTATGGGCTTCAGGGCCCAGGCCTCCGTTTTTTTCCAGTTGTTGAAATCGCCCGTGAGATATATTCTGGTAGCGTTCGGAGCCCATTCGCGGAACACCCATCCTTCCTCAGTCCTGTGCAGGCCGTACCAGAGATGGTTGTTGATGTGGGGAGAAAGGACATCCCCGCCTCCGGTGATGGCGTGCACCTGGGAAGCTATCCTTGCGCACCTCCCGTCAATGGCTCCGCGATAAGGTTCCAGCCACGGGTCGGATTCGTATATCTTACTGACTTTCTTCATGGCTTTGCTGCTATTCAATGCTTTCGATATGTTCGCGGGACGTACGCAGGTACTCGCGGCAGGAAGCGACGAGCAAGTCTGCCCTCGCTATGTATTTGTCAATCTCGTCAAGCGCGGTGGAAGGGTCTTCCACCTTTTTGGCGATATCGTCCAGCTCTTCGAGAGCTTTTTTGTAGTCGAAATCGGGTATCATGGGTTCTAAAGCAATGATTGCAACATTTTTCTCAGGGCGGCTCCGCGGTGCGAGATGGCGTTCTTGGCGTCTTCGTCCACTTCGGCGTGCGAAACATCGGTCATCGCTGCAATCTGGTGGCCCTGTGCATCAGGCATCTTGCCTTTGGGCCATACACTCTGGCGCTCCAATGCGCCGAGTTGCAGCGACACGAGAAGCAAAAGAACGGAAAGAATCTTTTTCATTTTCCAAAGATACGTTTTTTTGTCAAAATGATGCGGATATCCGTCTCTAAAACCTGGCAGTTTTGCTGACGGAACGTGTCTTTCCCTGAAAAAGTTGACTCGCAAACTGCGAGAAACAATGTTTATTTATCAAACCGCACTGAAGGATCAGTACTATGACAAGGTGATTGATCTGTATGTGAACAAACATCTCTCCTCACGAAGAATATTCCCTTGAGCAAGACAACGATTATGCGTTGGATTGCTAACTTTGCGGAGGAGAATCCAGAAGTTCCTATCATGAGCAAGAGAACGGTAAAGCCGAGGAAAGAGATTGTCGAGGGTGTTCGTGACGTCATCAAAGATTGGCGCAGGACAGCCACAGAGTTGCAAATACCCCACAAACTGCTTGGAGCGTATTCTATGCGCTGTGATGAACTGTAGTCAGGCCAGCACGGCACAAGTCTCCAAGGCTGCAACCAGAAGCAATCATGTTGTAATACTTTAGGATACAGTCGTGGGCATCAACACCCCGGTTTCCTGCTGAAATAATGCCCCTTCTTGTATCACTCGTGAGGTACCTATTCCATGTAAAAGAGTTCAGGAAGAGGAATGACAGGGGAATTGTCGGGATTGGTTTCCATAATATCTGCCATATAAGCCCACCACTTCTGAACGATAGGATTGTCGCCCAAGTCTTGAGATCCGCCTTCACCGGAAGTCTTCTGGACGGCAAAAAGGATATTCGTATCCTTGTCTAAATAGATTGAATAGTCGCTGACTCCGGATTCCTTTAAAAGCGCCTTGAGTTCGGGCCAAATTGCATTGTGGCGGCGGGTGTATTCTTCTCCAAAGCCGGGCTTTAGGAACATTTTAAATGCTTCTCTTTTCATGATTTGTTATTGTTTATATTGATAATTATTGGTTCGATGCCTTGCGTATCCTTTTTACAAGCCACATAATTGCAGCCAGAACGAAGCAGGCGACCCCGGCGATAAAACTGTATCTCCCGCCCAAAGAACCCAAAGAAGGCAGGCTGATTGTGCAGAAAAGAACCCCGGCAACCAGGAAGGAGAAAATGAAAAGGGAGGACAACACCTTTTTATACTGCGTGGTAATAACCGGCTTGTCTTCTTCTTTAATAGGCGTAGAGAGCTGCTTGAAGAATCCGTCCAATTCTTCATTCTTCTCTTCAGAAGTATGTTCGGGATAAGGGAAGAAATACAACAGAAGACATAAGATTATCTCTATCATTGTCCCCATCTCCCAAGACAGGCCGGGAATCAGGTTGACGATGACGCCTATGCATACTCCAAGGATGATGGTAAGCACCGCCGCATTGCCTCTTGGCCGTTTGGCAATTACTCCTAGAATCAACGGAATGCCGAGCGGTATGGCCATAATCCCACTAATGAGCTTATTGATTTCGAATACTCCGGTTCCGTTTATTGCTATAGCCCCAAGAGTTATGACAATTCCGATTACAACCGTGCTGACGCGCGCCACCATCAATGTTTGGCGATCAGAAGCCTTTGGGTTGAACAAACGCATATATATGTCATGAGTCACAACACCGGACATTACATTGAACTCGGCATTCAATGTTGACATCGTAGAAGCGAACAATGAAGAGAACATAATACCCATTATGCCAACAGGGAGAAGCTTTACCGAAAGCACCACATAGGACATTTCAGGATTCTCAAGCCCGGGGACGATTACCGGAGCCACAACGGTCGGAAGCAAAAAAACGGGAATGGAAACCAAAAACAACAGAGCGGTGAAAAGCCCAACGTTTCTTGCAGCTTTCTCGTCGCGGACGCAGTAGAACTTCTGTATGAAAGTCCAGTTTTCATTCTGCTTTATAATGGACATTACATAAAAGACACCCAGCCAAAACAAGTTGCCTTTTGGCCCATTGAACCAATTCAGATGTTCGGGCATCTTTTCCGCCAGAGTGGACAGCCCGCCAGCTTCACCAAGAGACAAGGGAAGCAACACGATGGTAACCAAAATGAGTATTACAAATTGGATCGTGCTCATAATTGACACCGACCACATTCCGCCAAAAAGGTTGAATCCGGTTACAATCAATCCGGATATGACAATAGCCCATACAAAAGAGAGGGGTGTCGCCGCTGTAATCAGGATTCCTATGGCATATAGACGGACCATATTGTCCAGAAAACGCATAACGAGTCCCGCCCAGGTCATAGTTTGGCGGACATTAAAGTTGTAGCGCGTCTCAAGATACTCCATCGGACTGGTTTTACCCACACGGCGCCATCTTCTGGCAAGTATTCCTCCGATGATGCAAGCCGGCACGAACGCCCATAGGACAGTCATAGCAACCAAACCGTGTTCATACGCAATTCCGGCATATGCAATGAACACGAATGTACTGAACAATCCCATAAAGTTTGTGACCGCAGCCATTATCCAGGGAATGGCCCCACCACCCTTGAAGTACGACCCTGAGTCCTTCACCAGATAGCCGAAAAGAACCCCGACAAATGCCATCAACAGCAAGTAGACCAGGATTGCTACATAATCCAGATTCTGGAGCATCAACATAGCTTAGTCTGTTTTCTTCTTCAATGTCGTTACAAGAGTAACACTGGTTCCAGCGGGAATATCGAATTCAAAACCACACAAGTACCCGTCCAAGACTTTCTCGTAAGGAGAAGTAAGAGTACCATAATCTTTAGGATCAGTTGACCAGGTTTTGAATAGCACATCTGCTCCGTTGACCTCCAGGAGCATTGTAGTAATCCCATCGCTCAACTCAATGCAATCACTCATTATAGTAGGTACGCCATCTGTTGCGCAAGTCCATCTAATGTGGGCAGGACTGGCATCTGGAGCCTCCAGGACATCAGTAATTTGCAGATACTCAGAGTTCTTTATAACTGCATTGCGAGTTGCGGTTTTCAGGTCTCCACCAAACACGGGCGCAAGATTTATCTTCCCGCCTAGTTGAGTATTAGTGTCAAATTTGGCAATAATGGGAGCAAAACCATTAACCAGATGATTATTATCATTTACCGTAAGGGTGCTATGAGAGCGGTTGTTGTGCTGCAGAAGCATCCATCTATAAGAATTCTGACTCAAACCAAATTCGCTGATTCCCAGAGCCGCACACATATTCTCCTGCTCCGTATAAGACGTTGAGTATGTAAAGTCTTTGAACCACCTGGTGCCATAAGCGTCATATACCACTTCCCCTGCATCCATATGGCCGTGGCCAAGGCCGGCTTTTCCGCCCTTTGCGGCAAGATACAAATCATTCTTCCCCCATCCTGTGCGACATATAAAAATCGGGTTGCTTCCATTGGCGGCAAGATACATTGTTCCGGAAGGAGCGGTTGCAGTGACAGGTCCCAGTTTGTATGCACAGATAAGAGGCACTATATTGTAATCCTCATCCACATAGGATCCATCTTCCATAAATGGCAAATCCAAATACAGGTACGAAGGATCATTCATCATATAAGCGATATACCACAGGCCGACAGATGCCTGGACTCCTTCGCCGCTATCTGAATAATTGAACCTTTTGTTTGAATTACCGTGTTCAAATATATAATAGTCTCCAGTAGTCTGAAATCCATCGATACCCGAGAGTTCAAAGTCGGTCCCAAGGGCGCTTTCCAAAGCCATATTGAGGATGCCTTGATATGTTGTCCCATATTCCCAGTATCCGGGCCCCTCAGGGAACGCACCTTCTGGAGCATATATGGCATACACCTGTTTTGCGTTGCTGGACAGAGACCTGCGGACAACCTCATCAGAGACGGAAGGATTCCTTTCATATGTGGCTAATGCAGCGCAAATCATTCCGGCATTGCAAACCTGATTCCAGTTGCCCGTTTGGTCATAAGCTCTGGATGCCTCGTCCAACGCATATTCTTTTAATTTGGCAGCAGCTTTATTTCTGGTTGTCTCATCCAACTCGTTGTACAACCAGTCATAACCTACCGCAACGCCAAACGCCATCTCTCCGACATCGAGGAAGTGCGATGGATGCCAGTCAGCGAAATCGCATACTGCATTGATGTTTGCCTCTGCAGCGTACAAATACTTATCCAGACCTGTGATTTTGTAGGCATAGGCCATATCTATAATCCTATGCAAAGCCCTTCTTGAGACATGGAGCAATCGCATATTGCTTGCATCCAGCTTATACTCAAGGTCTTCCGTAGATTTCGATTCCTTGGAAGCATAAGCCAGCACTTTGCCATGAAGTTTGGAAAGGTAGGGATTGGTACCTTCATTCAAGGTTCGCCGGATTTCATTGAAATCCTTATCGAAGAGGAATAGCCGAGGGTGGTCGCTTTCAGTTAGATTCGAATAATCTATGCTGATGTCGGACCACTCCGGCAGACTGGCGACCGACTTACCTGCATTAAGCTGAGGACGGTCCGGCCATGATATATCTTTGACCTCATAGGTCATACTGCTCTCATCAATCACATCTTTCACGGGGCGTACCGATACGCCGATCGTCCTCGCCAGAACATAAGATGTAAAGAACGATGAGTTCGACATTTTAACCACGTGGGCGTGCGACCAATTGTTTTTAGCTGAACCGCTGTTCACAGTACTGCTCCAATAATAAGCGACGCTTGAGACACCGGTTCCCGTCGTGCCGGAAATAATCTTTCTCGGCAGGAAAACCAGGAAGCCGGTGGCATTATCCCGAATTGACACGCCATAGGTCTTGGAATCACCTGTTGTCGTGTAGTGTTCCGTATCCTGGGATGCTGCATACAATGCCAGCCAGTTCTCCTGCGTGGGCATACGCCAACCTGTTCCAGGATATAGCAGTTGCACGATATCATCCACTGGATCCAACACAGTCTTTCCATCGGTTTCATTATACTTGCTGTATACATTCTCCGCAGTGGCGTATATTTCTCCAGGATAATAAACATAGCCGGACTGATGGTCGCCGTCGAATGTGATGGTGGCCGAGCCATTGTATGTGGTGCTCTTCGCAGAATAAATGACACCGGTATCAGCCCACCGGTACAAATCTCCGGCTGAACGGCCATCCGAAGCGGCCATGGTCGCCCCAAGGTTATATGCAGACCAGTTCACGTTGTTTATTACCACGTCGCTGGCCACTGGCTGGGCGCCGGCGCCGAATGTCTTCGCATTGATATGATAGAACTTGGATTCCTCGGCATCGGTCCCTGAAGGAACGTAGCTGAATAGAAAACCATCCGCATCAACAAACGAGACCTTCTCCACACTGCATGGAGGCACCGCTATGAACACAGGATTGTCAAGACTGTAAGATGCGTTGACAACGGCTGCAGAAATCTTCTTTTCTATGAACTTGCCCGGAGCATCAACCGTGAAACTGAGTTTATCGTTAACGATGCTCACAACACCGGAAGATACGACATTATGCCCGCTCACCACTGCTTTATCGATAAGACGCCCTGTTCTGGAACCATCCAGAACGGGATTCTCAATCTCTATTAAAGCAACTGAATTATCAAAGTGCAAAGTGACGGTCTTTGTATCCGGAATCTGGGCTTCAGCAAGCATTAGAGCAGGGATCTCCTCTGCATTTTGCGATGAGAAATCCACCCGCAAGACACCGGCATTGATATCAGACGCTTTGCATCCTGGGCAATAAACCGCATAAATTTTATCTCCAACATTCAAAACATCACCGGAGACTTTCTTCAGCGATGCCGATCCAGTATTCGCATCGACACTTTCCACCTCGTAGGTAAAAGTTGAACCCGAATCTGTAAAGCCGATAATCTTGTCTGCAATCATCCACCCAAGATGTACAACTCCTGCCCCGTGAGTAAAAGAAACCTTTGTTTCGGGGGGAGCGGCGGCAATCAAACAAACATCATCTTCGGATCCGGAGGGTACGACGGGTTTGAGTTCCTTTGTAGAACAAGCCGCCATCAATGTAATGGAGAGTATTAACAGTATCTTTTTCATTGCCAATAATAATCATTCTGATCAGCTACAGGATCGATTGCAGTATTATAAAGTGCCTCGGTAGTAGTTGGGAAAGCGCACATCAGGCTCTTCCGTAAATCCGATTGACCGGTTGGATACAAAGTGCCGACGTAGTTGTAATTGAAGTGTCCCTTTGCACCAGAAGACACATTGGGGCCCTGTTCGGGCTGCTGCAAGAAAGCATTCATTGGAACCGCCAATACCCGGGCCATCCATTTTGCGCCATGTCGGTGGGTATCAAAGTACTCATGTCCTTCACCACACATCTCATACATCCTTTCCCAGAAAATAGCATCCGAGAGTTCCTGCTTGTCCGCAAAAGACCTGGCCCCCCAAGAAGGATAAGCAGCAGGAGTGCCTCCATCAACCGAATTTCGGGCCCTGACATGAATATCCTCCACCCTCTGCAACGCTTTCTGCCAGTATTCATCTCCTTTCGCCGATGACAGGTTGGCTGCGGCCTCTGCCGCATTCAGATATATTTCTGCAAGGCGCAACAGATAGAAATCTGCAGCACCGGCGTTGACGTCAAAGGTGGGGTCCAGATACTTCTTGTAGTACGGTAAACTGAATGAGCTGTCGTCGGTGAGTACCCCGCTGATCGTAGGATATATCTTGAGGGTCCCGCCAGTATCCAGGCGCTTCGAAGTCGTATGAATAAAACTCGCATCGAAGCGGGGGTCCGGGCAGTTGATATAGAGATTTGGATAATCAGGATCGTCAGTCTTTTCTCCACCATTATCCGCAGCGAACTTCTGGAACAAGAACCGGCTGGGGCGGTAACGCCCGGCATTGGAATTCTTGATTGATTTATTTGATGAGCCTTCAGGATAAATCGGTAGGGACATCAGTGCAAGGCGGTTCTCCGGAGTGGCGGATATCGTGGACTGGAGCACAAAGATACGCTCTTTCAGTGCGAAATCAGCAGGTTCAGTCCATCTGAAAAGTTGACGATAGTCTGCAACAAGGGCATACGGCCCATTGTTGATTACGTTCTCTGCAACCTGATAGCAGAGCAGCCATGCATCTGCGGCACAGCTGATTTCTATGGAACTGAAGTCCGGGGTGCGGCCATCTTTTGAAGGATCAAAAAACTGATCCTGTGGGTCCGCCTCATACGAACTCAGCATTGAGCCAATGGTCAGATAAACACAAGACTTCAATGACGTTGCCGCCCATTTGCAGGGGCGGCCCTTCCCGGGCGTCAAGGTCTCCACCCTTGCATAATCGCGCATATATTGCTCCGCTTTGTTCAGATCATCAATAATCTGGGCATATACCTTATAGTACGCAGCGCGGGGCTGATTGGTTTTCTCAAGGGATTTGGGGCATGATACTATCAGGGGCACGTCTCCATAAAGACGGGCCAGATAATAATACAGCACGGCCCGGTAGAACCTCGCCTCCCCTTCAATTTCTTTCTTGTAGGAATCCTTCACGGGACTGGCCGGAAGGTTGTCCAACAGCCGGTTACAACAGGCGACAGCCGCATACAGTTGCGCATACCAGGTCTGGTTCGGAGACGTGTTGGAATACTTTGCAAACTTAAGGCCGTCTATCCAGTTGTCAAGCGTCCGCTGTCCCTTCCACATCACAAGCCCGGAAGCAGTATGGAGCAGTTCGTTCATGTATCCCTGCATCATATAGGATCCATAGAAGGAAGAGAGAATACCATATATCTGCGCCTCCAAGGCACTCTCGCTTGAATAGACGGACCTCTCTGAAAGAGATGTGGTGGGGTTCTCATCCAAAAAGCCCTTGCATGAGCAGACCAGCAGAGCAAAAGCCAACAATATGGAATATATTATCCTTTTCATAAGCATCAGAACGTAAATTTCACATCGGCGCTGACCATCCTGGCGGAGGGATATGAACCCGAATCAGCACCCATCTTCATCACATTCGAACCGAAACTGTTGACATCCGGATCCCATCCGCTATATTTTGTCAGGATCAGGAGATTAGAGGCAGATATACCTATTGACAGGGCCCGCAATACCTTGGACTGCTTCTTGATAGGTACATCATAATTGAGAGAGACGTTGGACACACGCAAATAGGAGCCCGACTCTATGTCGACATCTTTCAGGGCGCGGGTTTCCGTGCTTGAGATGGAACCGATTGCCCAGTATTTAGCACCCGGATTGTCCGGCGTCCAGGCGTCATACATGGCGGCCCGGAGCACATTATGGTTTTTCTGTGCCGTATCGGATTCCCGCATGTTGTTCACATTTATGATATCATTCCCGTAGCTGCCGTTGCATGTGATGCTCAGCGTCAGGTTCTTGTAAGACAGGGATGTGCCGAATCCATAAGTGAAGTCCGGATTAGGATTGCCGATAATCATCCGGTCATCAGGATCGATATAACCGTTCCCGTTGGTGTCGTGCATTTTCAAGTGTCCGGGTTGGGCTGGAGCGCCACCATCCAGAAGCGCCGGGCCGGTTTCCCCTACCTGCACAAGTCCGTCAGTCCTGTACCCATAGAAGAGGCACATCGGCTGGCCGACTATGAATACGCTGGCAGCCGAGTTCGCATAGTTCGAACTGCCCACGCTGCTGCCATAGAAGAACACAGCATCCACCGAATGGTCGGCATCAAGGTAAATCTGACTCTTCGTGGCAGATTCATTGATGGAGACAATCCTGTTCCGGTTGAAAGAAATGTTTCCGTTCAGATTCCATTCGAAGCTCCTGGACTTGACAGGAGTCGCCTCAAGAGTGAATTCCAGCCCCCTGTTCCGCACGATTCCTTCATTGACATACATAGTGCTGAATCCAGACGAGGTGGCAATCTTCTTGGACTGAAGAAGATCATATGTCAGCTTGTTATAAGCATCTACATTCAGCACGAAGAGCCCGTGCCATAGCGACAGGTCAAGCCCTACGTTTGTCTGCTCCGTAGTCTCCCATTTCAGGTCCGGATTGGCGATGTTGTCGGGGACAAGACCCACGGAATATCCGGCAGGATTGTCTGCGGAGTGGTCGGCATAAATCCTTCTGGAATAATTGGACAAGGTTTGGTAATTTGCGATGGACTGATTGCCGACACGCCCCCATCCGAGACGCATCTTGGCCTGGGAAACAATCGCAGAGTTGAACCACGGTTCCTCACTCAGGCGCCACGCGAAAGCCAGCGAAGGGAAATCCGCCCATTTGTTCTTTCCCTGGAACTTGCTGGAACCGTCCGCCCTGTATGTCGCGGTGAGCACATAACGGTCTTTCCAGTTATAAATGCCACGCACGAAGAAGGAAAGGGTGCGGGCCATGCTCTCATCATATACGAACGACGCCTGGGGGGCGGTGGAAATAGATTCCACCAAACCGCGATACTGCTTGATATCCCATCCCTGGACTGTTTGAAGATAGGAGTTCCGCTCGGTGAGCGAAGAGCCCAGCATCAGGTTCAGGTCATGTCCCCGTTTGTTGTATTTATAACTGAATGTATTGTCCCAGTTCCAAGTGAGGTACTTATATCCTCCGATTGCACCGGCAGATCCTTCCGCGGTAGAGTTGATTCGGGAGGATTTAAACTTCGCACGCTCGCTGTCACGGTAGTCTGCACCGAGGGTTGATTTGAACGAGAACTTAGGAGAAAAGACGGCCCATGCATAGATGCTGGGTGTCGCCCGGAATTCCTTCCTCGTATTGGCATAATCATACAGCCATTTGTCCGGGCCTGAGCGTGAATTGCTGTCGACCTCGTCATAATCTTCATCCTCTTCCGGCTCGGAGTTGGGGTCGAGTGCAGCATAAGGCCGGAAGGTCAGCACACTCCGCATGAGCGAGGTCGCCGCAGTCGCTTTTCCGCTGCTTTGAGTCTGGTTGGAATAGATGTAGGCAAGATTGCTCTTGGTACCGATTTTCAAGCCACGGAAAAGACTCTTCTCTATATTCAGGCGCATGGAGATGGTTTTCACACCGGTCTTCTTTACAATACCATCCCTGCCGGTATAGTTGAGCGAGAACGCATAAGTAAGACTTTTGGGCCTGCCGGTGATAGACATGTAGTAACGCTGCCCGACCGCGGTCTGGAACACATAGTCCTGCCAGTCCCTGGGAGTCACCTTCAATCCGGTCCTGCCTGCAGGATCCGAATAGATGGATGAGAGAAGCGCATCCGTGGAAATACCTGCTGCATTCTGTTTCTCCAGGAATGTAATATACTCGTCGAAAGACAGAATGTCAATCTTTTTATAGTTTTTGGATATATCCAGCCCTGCGGAGAAGTTGACCGTAGGACGGTCTTTCATCGCAGTCTTGGTGGTGATGATCACAACTCCGTTTGCACCAAGCGCACCGTAAATGGCTGTAGCTGATGCATCTTTCAGGATTTCGATATTGGCTATATCCTGAGGGCTCAGCCCCATAAGGCCATTTACCGCCTCGTCGGTTCCATCATTATCCGCGCCGGCTGTAAGCAGGGATTCATTCATCCCGGTCGGGTTCATCAGGATGCCGTCGATCACATAGAGAGGTTCGTTGTTCCCGAAGAAGGATCCCATGCCTCGGACACGTACGGATACTCCGGCATCCGGGGCGGCGTTGTTGGAGACCACTTGCACACCTGCGGCGCGGCCTTGAAGCATCTGGTCCAGGGAACCGGCATGCGACTTCTCTTCCTCACTCAATTTTACAGAGGAGACAGAGCCGGTAAGATCGCTTTTACGCATAGAACCGTAGCCGATAACAACGGCGTCTTCCAGTTCCTCCGACTCTTCCTGCAGCAATATGTCTATGACCGTCCGGCCGGACACGGGTATTTCCAATTCCCTGTATCCCAGTGCTCTGACGGTCAGCACCGGATCCTTGACTCCAGACGGGAGAGTGAGGGAATAGTTGCCTTCCATGTCCGAAACCGCCGTAACGGATGTGTTTCCGTTGAGCATTACGGCTGCACCGGGGATTATTTCTCCTTTGTCATCCTTGACGCTGCCGCGAACTGGCGTCTGCGCATACGTCACCACACTGGCGAGAATTATCATCACCAGGCTGACCAGAATCTTTTCAATTCTCTTTATCATGACAGTCCGGCATTAAAAGGTTATTGATAATCCTGCCACCACGGAACGTGCCAGGAATGGATTATTGTCTTTGTCATCGCTGAGCAGCAACAGGTTGCGTCCACTCATGCTCAGCCGCATTCTGTGCACATAAGGGAGGAAGGATGGATTGAATTCCCATCCTGCGTTCATTTTGCCCAATTTAAAGAAATCAGGCATCCCGGAAAGATCCGCGCCATTCAGTTCCGCTTCGAACACGAACCGACCTGCCTTCACAACTGAAGTCAAGCCACCAAGAATCCCGGCAACATCGTTCCATGCAAAGTTGCAACCAAAAGAGCAGCTCAGGTTATCCCGATTAAGGAGTGCAGCATCGGCATCAAACTCGACTCCGGTAGAACCGAAAGTGCTGATTTCATTAAAGTACGGAGTACGGTCCGCATAACGCCAAAGGTAGCTGTCCGCCGTCTTCCGCCCGAAGCAATACGCATTGAAAGCATCATCGGTCGTCCTGGAATAGAACTTGGTAGCCAGATTCAACCTTCCACGCATCAGAGACAGCTGGGCGCCGGCATTCAATTCAGCGGTCCTGACCCGGTTAAGCCCCTTGTAATAATACGCAAGGTCCGTATCCACTTCTGTGAATGCCCCGGTGACAAAACCGCTGAATCCGGCATAATCTGTCATTTGCTCGACACCCCCTACGCCATATCCGACACTGACTTTCAGATAATCCAGCGGCTTCCAGAAAGCGTTCACAGCGTAATGAAGAACAGGCGCATCGTCAAACACCGGGGTTCTGTCAAGGCGAAGCATGGCGTCCAGGCCTGCCAACTCCCCGAAAGAATAGCCGCCTTTCAGATATGCCCCATGACTGGAATAATTGATAGAATGGTTGTCTATGACGGTTTTGCTGGCGTGAATGTTAAGCCCCCGGGCACGTAGTTCGTGACTGAAGAAGTCAGTTCCCCTCATCACGTTTGTCCTGTCATAGTCCCCGTTTGCCGAAACGCCGGCAGAGAGGTCCAGCCTGCCTTTGCCGAAATACCGGTACCAGCTTAAGGTCGGTGCGGCATGATACCTGATAAACGACATTCCGCTGATGCAGGCTTCGCCATTGGCAGCGGCCCCTCTGTCCGTTCCGGGGCCGAACCAGACGAAAGAAGTATTGTTCATGTAGTCTACGCCAAGGTTCAGCTTCAGGGAGAAGGTTTTAGTAAAATTCAACGACAATGAGGATGTGTTAAAAATACGCCACATATTCATGTCGTTGTCGTAATCTTCATAAAGGAATCCGGGTTCTTCGGCGTCGCCGGTGCTCAACATGGTATTGGTGCTGAACCAGACAACCGGGTTGGCACGGGTCTCATAAAGGACATTTACCAGTCCGGAATTGCTTCCGTTGTTCTTCAATACATCATTATCGGTGCGCCAATTCCCGGAAAGATTGAACAGAGACTGACCGTTAACGGAAGACAGGCTCATCGAATGATTATGGCTTAATGCTGTACGGCTTCCGCCTATGGTTGAAAACGGTGATGAAACGGCCGCATTGGAATGCCAGTCCACCTTGAGGCCATCCTGTTTCTGACGCTTGGTGTTGATCAGGATGACGCCATTGGCGCCTTTCAGGCCATAAATCGCTGTTGATGAAACATCCTTCAAGACCTCGATACTCTCGATATCGTAAGGATTCAAGTCGAACATCCCTATAGTGGGCGCTCCGTCGACAACCCAGAGTGGCTGGCTATTGGAACGAACCGAATTCAGGCCCCTTATGTACACAAAGAGGCCCCCGTTAACGCTGCCGTCAGAAGAAAGCACCTGCACTCCGGACACCCTTCCCTCAAGAAGGGACGCCGGTTTGGCCTGGAAGCTCTTGGACAATTCCAGACTATCCCGCACCACATCTCCAGCCCAGGCTGTATGAATCGTGCACGCAACCAGGGCAAAGAAGAGGGCGGTATGAGACAAAAACTTCATTATTTGAGAGTCAGTTCACGTTTTTCAATTACCATAACAGGCGAATCATATATGGGAACGTTTTTAATCACGCTACCATCCATCTCCACCTTATAAACCTTGCCGGTCCTGAAGTCGACAGCGACAGGGTTATTGAATTTGAAGCCAGGGGCTTCAACAAAGCAGGGCCGTGTCTTGCAAAAGTTCATGGGGATGCGTGCATCCTTCCAGAATACCACAGACTTCGACCTTCCATTATCGAATGCATACAGAGAAACAGGATCCTCCGTGGAAAGGCTGATCCCGTCAGTTTCGACGGGCTGACCGATATTATCCCAGGTCGAGATCAGGGATTGGACAGCGTAGAAAGAGCGCTTGGGCCGTCTGACAGTCTTGTCTTCGTTGGTTTCAAGAAAACCTTTGTGGTTCTTCAGACTGATATGATCATCCTTACTATATGTGATATCGCTGAAAGCAAAGACAGCAGATGGAATGTTGCGGGACTTGTCCGTCAAGAGGCGTCTCAACATCCATTTTCCCTGAGATTCTTCTGTCCAGCCATAATTGGCGAGAGCCCCACCCATATACCCACGGGAAGGCGCGCCGGTTTCGCCCTGACGGAGGATAGTCGGAGTATCGTATTTGTCCAGAATGCCCTGATAGATATCCACCTTTGCATACATATCCTCCGGGCGATACTCATAGAAATGATATGTTATCCAATCTATTTGGTCGAGATACCCGTCATCTTGGAGCATCTGCAGGCATTGTTCGAATTTTTCAGGGAGGCACAGAGCCCAGGCGAAAGCGGCAATCTTACATTCCGAGTCCACTTCTTTCAGAATCTTTATGGTCCTTTCCGTAAAGTGGACGAAACTGCTCACATCTGCGAACAATGTCTTATTGATATCGGGTTCATTCCAAATCTCCCACTCGCGTACTTTGCCTTTGTAACGCTCTGCCATTGCACGCACCCATTTGTCCCAGGCATCAAGAGCCTCTTCGGAAACAGGCCAGCCGCCTGCGAGAAATATCGTCCCGCCTCCTTCATAAATCGGATTACCGTAAGATGTCTGGAGCCAGGGAGTAAGACCCCGCGATACCACATCGTCGATTACTCTGTCCAGCCATTCAAAATCGTAAACGCCTTTCCGCTTTTCTGTTTTAGCCCAACCCGCCTGCAAACGCACTTTGTGGAGTCCCAGGGGTTCAAGATAGCCTTTATAACTCTCGTAATCGACATAATCGCGATCTTGCGTACCGCAATCGATAGATATGTCATTCTTCGTTTCGTGCGAAGTCTTGAGTTTCAATTTACCGATACACTGAGGATTTACAAGATCCATAATCTCTGCCGCAGCCATAAGAAATCCTCCCACTGCGTAGACTTGCGTATCATCGGCTGTGATCCCAGCTTGGGGGAAAGCGCCTATGGGCTGGACAAAACCCAGTTTTCCATCATCATTCACATGAGAGCATAAGGCTTTCCAAGCTTTTTTCAAAACAGGTAAATACTCCTTGCAGCTAAGGAGCCCTTTATTGATACCCCAGGCGACTCCATAACAGAACAAAGCCGAACTACTGTTTTCGGGGCTGTCGTAATGCGCCGGATCCAGCAATGAAGGGCGCCACGATCCATCTGCACCTTGGGTTGCCTTTACGGCTGTGGCCATTTCCCTGAAGATGCCCTCATAATAGGACCGGTTATCGAAATCACACGGCAGACAATCGAGCGTACGGGCAATGCCGGCAAAGACCCAGGCGTTACCTCTTGCCCAGAATTCCTTTGCTCCGTTTGGCTCACGCATCTCTGCTCTGATGCAATCCCTATAATAAAGGTGTTCTTCCTTGTCATATAAAGAATCGGTACATTCACGGAACTCAGATTGCATATAATCCAGAAGCCTCTTGTTTCCGGTCAAGGCATAAAGATGGGCATATACCGATGGTGCCATAAACAAAGCATCACACCACGACCATCGGTCATACTTCCCGATTTCGTCTTTCTTTGAAAGAGGCGCGGAAGATGGATTGCAGGCAATCTCTTCAGCACGCTGCAAAGTTGCCAGCATCATAGTACTGTCGCAGTAACGATCCGCCATATCGACGAATGTCTGACCAACGCAAATATCATCTGCGTGATAAATGGTCCGGTCAGAATATAGCTTCCAATCATTCGAATCTCCAATTCCCTTAAGAAAATCGAAAATCTCTTGATTGTCAGTACGTTCCGCCCATTTGAACATGCCAGCATAAAGAACGCCGTTGCTCCAGTGGAGTTGGTTTTTGACAACACTCTCCGCCTGCGCGTCCGGCAAGGAGTCGAAATTCTCTATCTGCCAGCTGGCAACCCTGTCGGCAATGCCGACAATATAAGAATCCGAGAATTCTTTCGGCAATTGTCCACAAGCGCAAATGCAAATTGCTGCTGACAGGATAAAGATTCTGTTTTTCATTTTTTCTTAAGTGTTGTGGTTATCGTCATCTCTTTATCGGCCGGCACGTCGAATTCGAAGCCGCAGATGAACATCTTCTTCATTTTCGATTCACCGAAAGCCGTTGGAGTACCATAATCAGCCGGATTCCCGGACCAAGTCTTGAACACCGGCGAAGGTGCGTCGGTAGACAGCCTCATCGTGGTAGAACCACTCTTCAATAATATGCCGTCTTCTGTCAATTGCGGTTTCACGGGGCACAATATAGTCCATTTGACATGAACACAGGTATCGACCGGAGACGATATCTTGTCTGACACTTCCAACCAGGAATTGTCGCGAATATATACCGAACGCTCTGCCTTGCGGACATCCCCGGCGAACACTTCTGTCAGATCAACGGTTCCCCCAATCTTTCCAGCTTCATCTATAGTGCCTGTAATCGAAGCAAAACCATCAGCCCTATGGTTCTTATCGTTGATTGTCAGCGTTGAATGCTGCCGGTTATTGTGCTCGAAGAAGTACCACCGGTAGGAGCCTTCGCTATAGTCATACTGATCGGGGCTCAGATTCAACTTCCTGAAAATAAGCTCCATATCGGTGTAGTTACGAACATAATAGTCGTTGACCCACCGAGTGCCATAGGCATCGAAAACGAAAGAGCCGGCATCCATATGGGTATGCCCCGTGGAAGCTTTTCCGCCTTTAAAACCTAAATACAGGTCATTCTCATCATATCCGGTTCGGCAAATAAGAATAGGGTTGCTGCCTTTCGCAACGAACATTTTTCTGTCTGTCGGCTGAATCTTGACTTTACCCAGTTTATATGCCGATATCAGTGCCAGTAACAATCTCCTTTCTTTACGGTACTCTTTTGTTCCCAACAATTGGACTTCATCCACGAGGATACCCGGGCAATCGAACTTCCAGGCAAGATACCAGAGTCCTGGCGACGGACCGATTTTATCCGAGTTGTCCCCATAATTGAAAACGTGTCCCGCGCTGCTACGTGTGAAGGCCTTATACCAGCCGGTGTTTGAAAAACCATCAATCTTGCTCAAGCCGAAATCGGTTCCAAAAGTTGTCTCAAGCAACAAGTTGAAATATTCTTGATAGCAAGTACCATATTCCCAATAACCCGGTCCCTCCGGAAAGGCGCCATCCGGACCGTATATCTCCTTTGCAACCGGGATGTTCCCGGCAATTCCACGCTGAAGGATCTCCATCGACAGTTCGGGATTGGACTCATATGTAGCAATGGCAGCTGCCGACAGGCAAGCAATACAAACCTGATTCCAGTTGCCCGATCTTAGAAACACATGCTGACCTATCCCGTGCGCAGCTTCTTCCATAGCATACCCGGCGAGGGCTTTACGTACCTTGAACTTGGTTGCTTCAGGTAGTTTTTTGTATAACCAGTCGTATCCTATGGCCACGCCAAAAGCCATTTCCGAAGGATCCAGAAAATGCGAAGGGTTCCAATCGGGGAAATCGCAAACGGTGTTCAGATTCCAATCTGCCGCCTTCAAGTATGACTTCTGCCCGGTAATACGGTAGGCATATGCCAGACTGACTATGCGAACCAGTGCGTCGCGAGACACCTTCAAAATACGCCTGCCACTTTCATCCTTCTGATACTCAAGAGCTTGCTCTGCCAGAAGTGATTCCTCGGCCGTAGCCATCATCATCTTGTGAAGCTCTCCGAGATAGCCTCCCTTATAGGCGTTCTTTTTAAGTTCCTTGAATTCCTTGTCATTCAGAAAGAGCCTTGGATGGGCGGATTCATTCAGCGAAGAGCAGTTCAAATCAATATCCTGCCACGGCACCCCATCATAGTCCGTCTGCGCCCAGGAAAGAGTGCAGAACAGGACTAATGGGATAATTGTGACAATGAGTTTTCTCATTCTGCTGTTTTTACCGGACGGATCGAGTAGCCGGAGTGCCTGTAGGCCGTAGCCACCTCAGGAGCTTCAGCTTTTCTACCATCCGAGCCATTGAACTGTATGTAATCGGGATTTCCGCCAATATCGTTGAAATTGACAGCCTCCAGTGTACTCGTCCAGAAGCGGCCCCTCTTTCCGATAGTGGTTTTGTCTTTGCTGCTTGGCGCGCAGACCTGTGTCGTACCTCTGAAGAAGACACTGTTCTCTCCCTGTGTGACAGTCGTTCCTACATTGTTGGCGCTACCTGAATTGTAAGTCACTTCATTTGGTTCAGCGAACAAGGCATTGAAATCCTCGATAGTTGGCATGTGCCAGCCTGAACCGGGATACATGAGGCAAACGATATCATCAACCGGATCAAGGACTGTCTTATTGTCGGTCTTGTTATACTTGGTATACACTCCACCGCTCAGATAGCACTCTCCTTCATAAGCGTTGAATCCCTCGGAATGCTTCTCATCAAATGCCACAGAAGTGGTCCCTGTTCTTTCAGTATAGATTTTTCCGATGTCCGACCATCTGTACATATCGCCCATGTCGGTCACTCCGGTTCCACCCAGATTGGCTTTTGCCCAGACCACCCCGCCTGCTGTCACTCCCGTAGAAACAGGAAGAACAACGGTAGGGAAGGTCTTTCCACTTATGCTGATGTATGCGGGTCCCTCTGCTGCATCCTCGACAGGATAGACAAAGAAATTGTTCTTTTTATCTATCGCCGATACACTGCCTATGGGGCTCGCCGGGACAACGATATAAACCGGATTTGCTATTGTAAAAGCCTCTCCGTTCACGACGGGTGTTGCATTTACAGTCTTGGTGATAAACTTGTCCGGGGCGTTACATGTGAAGACAAGAGACCCATCCTGGACCGACACCACGCCGGAACTCACGATTTCGTGCCCCGAGACAGCAAATCGGACAAGTTTGTCTGCCGTCGTTGCCTTGGGGAACACGGGATCGCTGATTCCAATTACTGAAACAGCGCTCTCAAAAGTAAAAACAAGGGCGTCCTTGGTGGTCGTAGCCGTCGCCAGATACAAGACAGGAACAATATCTTCACTCTGCTCAGTGAAATCAAGTGCCAAAGTCTGTCCAGTGAGGTCCGAAGCGGTCTTTCCCGGACAGAAGATAGCATGAATCTTTGTTCCTTCGGCTATTTCGACTTCGGTCTTTTGCTCCAAAGTGGCCGCCTTGGTCGAAGCATCCACACTCTTTACTCCGAACGAAACGGTGGTTCCTTCCGACGTGAAACCGAAAATCTCATCACCCACCGTCCATGTGCCCGTGAAATCCATGAGAGGGGACAGGGTGGCCGTGACGGCCAACCCTTGAGGCGTTTCCGGGGTCTCTGGGGTTTCTGGAGTCTCCGGAGTTTCAGGGGTTTCGGGAGTCTCGGGAGTATCCGGGACTTCCGGTTTCCCTTCGCAAGCAGCAAAGGCAAAGAACAACGCTACAGCAAAGTTTAGTATGACAATGATTCGTTTCATATTATAAAGTTTAGTATGACAATGATTCGTTTCATATTATTCTGATACCGGTTTGACGGGACGGATTGTGAAACCGGCATTTCTGTATCCCGTCGTATAGGAAGGAGCTTCTGCTAATCGTCCAGTACTACCATTCAAACGGACACAATCAGGATTACCGCCAGTTGGAGTCATATTCTCCGCATTTATCGAACTTGTCCAATATAGTCCTCTACTCGAAGCCGTTGTATAATTACTACTGGTTGCAGAGCAAACTTGCGTGGTTCCTCTCATAAAGACGGAGTTATCTCCCTGGGTAACAGTTGTACCGACACTGTTGGCACTGCCGGAATTATATGTCAAACCAGGATCTGCAAACAGGGATTCAAATTCTGCCTTTGTTGGCATGCGCCATCCGCTACCAGGATAAGAGAGTTGAACGATATCATCTACAGGGTCAAGCACAAGCTTGTTATCGGTCTTGTTGTACTTGGTATAAACAGTGCCATCAAAGTAACATTCGCCAGTGTAAGCAATAAAACCTTCACCATGATTTGCATCAAAGGTAGTGCTAGGTCTAGCAGTATAAATTAATCCAGTATCGCTCCATCTGTAACAGCCACCCATATCGGTTAGATTAGATCCTCCTAAGTTAGCCCTGGCCCACACAACACCGCCAGCAGACACTTTGGTGGATGTTGGAAGAGTAACAGCAGGGAAAGATTTGCCATCAAGAACATAATACTTCGACACATCCGCTGTTTGATTCAAGGAGTAAACAAAGAAATTACTCTTGTTGTCTACAGCAGAGACGTTTGCGATAGGGCCGGCGGGAACAACAATATATACTGGATCCGCTATTGTAAATGTCTCTCCCACTACAACAGGGGCCGCATTCACTGTTTTGGTAATGAACTTGTCCGGAGCATTGCCGTTAAAAACAAGAGTTTCTCCTGACACGGATACTACACCGGAACTCACGATCTCGTGACCGGACAATGTAATGTTTAATAACTTTGTGGCTGAGGTTGCGCTTCGAAATACCGGATTCTTAATACATACTACCGAAACCGCATTCTCAAAAGTAAAAGCAAGGGTATTGCTCGTGACATTTGCAGTTGAAAGCAACAGAACAGGCACTACGCTCTCGCTTTGTGAAGAGAAATCAACAGCAAGCGTCTGTTCCGAAAGATCAGATGCCGTTTTGCCAGGGCAATAGATTGCGTGGACTTTGGTTCCTTCGGTAAGATCTACAGATGTAGTTTGAGTCAACGTAGCGACACCAGTACCGGGTGCGACACTGGTAACACTGAATGAAACGGTCGTTCCACTGGCGGTAAAACCGAAAATAACATCATCCACTTCCCAGGAACCCTCTAGATTATGAGTGGAGCCATTCTCATCATAAGCAACCTTTGTGGCAGGACGTGAAGCAGTGATAACAATAGGGTCCTGATTTCCCTGGGTCTCATCTGCGGGAGCAGTAATTTCTTTTTGGCACGAAGCAGAAAACACTACGAGCGCAAAGCAAGCGATTGTTTTAACGATTCTTTTCATTTTCTTTTCCTCCTACCATTCAACATATTCAAAATCATTCAAACCATTTCCGGAATCTCCTCCAATAGTTGTTAAGTCGACTCCCGACTGGCAGAGCGGAGAACTCAATACTTGATCGATTATCTCCGTTGTCGGCGATTGATAAACATATTTTTTTCTCATAAAAATAGTACTTTAATGATTATTAATAAAATGCATAGTGTCATCGAAGCACTTGTCCAGTTCGGCAGCATCATCTGCAGGCAATGTGTAAGTGACTAATTTCCATACAGACTTATCCCCAATAGGATAAGTTCCGGCCGGGGTCACGATCTTCTCGATATAATCGCGGGAAATCGTGTTTTTAAACACGCCCAGACGCATAAGCAGGTGCAGGGAATAGCCTCGGAGACTATTGCTCTCAAGGTTGCGCTGATCGATCAACAAGCGATAAAGAGCATATGCCTGGGTAAGCGTATCATCGGGGTCTCCTTCTTTTATACATTTCCAGATATAATTGACAATGGGAGCATATGCCACTCTCTCCGAAATCAAGCCGCGGGTTCCTATTCTCCTTGCCTGGTACAGCCATTGCCATCCTCCCCACGCAGAAAATACAGTCTTTATATAAGGCGAAACCATCTCCAGCCGCTGCCTGTCATTGGCCTCCAAGGAATTTGTTTCTTCCTTTATCCAGCCATAAACATCGGGATATGTTTTTGCCAAGTAAAGGATACAGTCTACGGTTGGTGAGGGGCAGGTTCTGTTGACGTGCGTTTGAATTATAACGGGATGGCTGACCACAGAAGCAATAGCGATGTAATACTCCCTGACATCCTCATCACAAGTGCCATCGTAGGGAGGCCTGGCGCAAAAAGCCGCATTTTTGATGTTGTATTTCTTGATGAGTGCTTCTGCTGCAAGGGCGTTCTTAACTGCATCCTCTTTATTATCGCCGGATATCCCGATGGTCAAGACGGCCTTGAGCCCCAATCGCGGCCAAGCCTCGCATAGACTTTCCATCCCTTTCACGCGTTCGTCAAAGGTTAATAGGTCATTCGCATCGTTGGATTGGGGCCAAATGAGTCCGGGAGTGTTCCAGCCATCTGCAAATTCTGCTTCGGCAACCAAGGTGTCATAATCCACCGCCCCGTCCTCGAAGTACGGAGTTGAAAGGATTAAAAATGGACCTTCGATCAGCATCTGATTGTGATTATAGTTTCGCGGCATTAATAGGGCCCAGGGTACGGCCACCTTCAACAGGAAGATCTATTCCTGTAATGAACTCTGATTCATCGGCAGCCAGAAATATCATCGCTCTTGCCATTTCATCCGCTGATCCCCTGCGACCTATCCAGGTTGTATCCGTAGGTTGAGGATCACCAACTGCCACCATCCCTGGAGACACACAGTTGACGGTGATTCCGTACGCAGCGTTTTCCATTGCAAGAGTCTTGGAAAACATTATAACTCCGGCTTTGGCTGCCGCATAATCCGCATAACCCGGCAAGCCCACCTCTCCGGATATCGATGCAGTATTGACTATACGGCCATAGGCTCTTTCAATCATATGCGGAAGGACAGCCTGGCAGCACATCATAGTTCCATCCAAATTAATACGCAGCAGATTGGTCCACTGCTGATAATCCATTTGCTCAAAACGCTGAACGCCTTTCACATCGGAATGATTCCAGACTCCGGCATTGCAGAAGAGAATATCTATGTGACCGAAATCGCCGATGGCGGAATCGACGGCTTCCCGCACGCTGTCGATACTGCGGACATCTACGGAATAAAAGCGTACTCCAGGAATATCCGACAGTTTTTCTTGAAGGATTTCCAAGGAAAGGTCCGCAGCAGCAATGCTTACTCCATGAGCGGCCAGGCGGCGGCACAAAGCAATTCCGATGTTGCCTGAGGCACCTGTCACAAACGCCACTCTATTATTAAAAGTGCAAATATTGGTCAATGGCATAGTCCCGTGTTTTTTGCAAATATAGCACAAAAAATAATAAATTCATCAGTGTTGAATGAGCGTTTTATATTATTGAACTGCACGGCAAGTACAAAAAAAATGCCCCAAAGGGGCACTTAAACAAAGAATAAACGACTAAGCAAAAAGGTTGTTGATTGCTTCAGCTGTCTGTATCAGTTTCTCTTCTATCAGTTCCTTACGGCCATCGCCCAACCTGATGTCAGGGAGGTAACACGAGATTGAACCCATAACTTTTCCCTTCGCAAAAACCGGCGCTGCAAGGCAGGCAAAATGGCTTTTGTTGATAACCGTCGTGCAGGGTTGGGATCGGTATTCCGCCAATTTTGCCAGCAGTTCCTGGTGATTAGTCACTTCTGCCCATTCGCTCCCCGGCATACCAACCATTTTGATGAAATTCTTCAATTCTTCAGAGCCGTAGCGAGCGACTATCACACGGGCGGATGTTGCCCTCCAGACCTTCATATCATCTTCGAACCTGGTTACTATGGAATGGTTGGATCCGACTTTATATAGGATTATCCTCCTGTCTCCGCGGATAACAGAAAAGGCAATATCTTCGTTGAGGGCCCGCGAAAGCCTGTCTGCTAAGGGCTTGATCTGATGAACAATCTTCTGGGAATTCATATTGGATCCCGTAAGCGAATAAAGTTTGTCTCCGAGGATATACCCGCCCCTGTAATCCGTTTGTTCCACATAGCCTACATCCTTAAGGCTCTTCATAATGTTTGCGCAAGTCGGCCTGTTCATCCCCAGATTGTCGGCCAGTTCCGACAGCGGCACCTCCCTCGTGGAATTCTGCGAGAGATAATCCAAGATGCTCACTACCCTTTCAAGAACCTGAATCATAAGTAAACGATGTAAAAAACAAATAAAGTTTAATAATTATGCAACTTTTAAACCCGATTAACTTCTATCTTACCTGATTCAAGGTCGCTCAGTATCGTAGTGGTCACTTTCAATAAAACAGGAATATCATTTTTTATGGTGGAAAAAATGCCTTCTGCATCCACCTCAACGTATTGATGGGATAGAAAATTTCTCATACCAAACACTTCCTTCCATGGAACGGCAGTATATTTTGAAAATATTTTCATTCCAGAAAGATTCCTGATTTTCACGAATGATTCTGTTATATACTGCAGACTCATGCTACATGCACGGAAAATCGTCATTCCATTCAAGTCTGTTCCGAAATCATTAGGTTTTTCTATGGGCGTCGACATGGAAATAATAAGCTTCATTTCGCGGATGGCCGCTTCCAAAAGAGATTTAATCCTATTGTAGTCGCTACACATAAATCACATCTTTATCTAATTCCTTTTTAAACTCTTGCGTCATTCTTGCATTAAGAGGAACCAGATCAACTTTTTTATTGAACAATGATTCCAGATCCGACCGAATGGCCGCATATTTATAAAGCGAGGGTGCCTCCAGAGAGATACAGACATCTACATCGCTATTCTCCGTTTGTTCGCCTCTGGCATAACTACCGAACAACCCCATTTTAACTATGCCAAGCCTATTCGCATTGTGCAACTTGTATAGTGAAAGAATATCAGAAACCCCTGACAAACCAGGTCTGTTGTCTATCACTTCGACACGGATCTCATATCCAAGAGCAGATAGCACTCTTGATACTGTTTCAGGACTTCCAAGGTGGCCATTCTCCATTCGGGAAATCTGGGACTTATCCATGCCGCACAACAGGCCAAGCCCAGACTGCGTAATATGACGAGTCTTTCTTAGTTGCCTAATGTCGATACTATTCAACATATTATATATCAGTTACACGGCAAAGATATATAAAGTTGAATATATATACAACTATTTTATGCCGTATTTACGAAGAATCTTAAGAATCGGTTTGCGAACAGAATCTGCCCAGAGGTAGTATCCCCAACTTCCGGGATGAACTCCGTCGACCGTAGTGTCGTGCTGAGCAGATGTTGCATTAGAGGTTGAGATGAAATAGACATCCTTATATTTCTTGACAGCTTCTTTCATCAGTATTTTCGCCATCTCGGCCTTTTCTCCTTGAACCTCATCGTATGGCTGGTCGAAATTACGCCTTTCGCTCCAAATGGTGTTCATGAAAATCATCGGAACTCCGGGTTTGGCTGCCTGAATGGTCTCGATGAAAGCGAACAGATTCTCCTTTACGGATTCTGCCGTCCCGTTTGAGAAGGAATCAAACACAAAGGCATCGACATCGGCATCTTTAAGGGCATTTGCGAACTGGGGCTGCATCCTGCAATCACCACTTACCCCAAGGCTACAGAACTGCATTCCAGTGAGCCGGGTAAGATACCCAGGGACAGTCTGACCGGCACGGCCAGTAGCCTGCCCATGCATATAACTCGATCCATGCAGGCATATGCGATGACGGAATGGTATCTCTCCTTTTTCTATCATGCTGTTATCATCGACCCCTATCCACAGAGATGTGAGCTTGCTATAAGTAGGGAGATACAATATGCATTCCTTGACGCTGTCATCCATATGCTCGATTAGAGCCCGGACTTTGCCATTCTCCTTTTCTTTGTTAAGGCCGTATGCACATGTTCCGGCCCAAAGCCACTCTCCATTCTTCTTTATATACAAGTCAAATCCTCTGGCAGCGAATCCCGAAGTCTGGGACTGATAGATCTCCTTAAATACAGGCTTCACCCAGATGCCGGAGGAATTAGTCTTGAAGGAGACTATGATACCAGATGGCATTTCCAGCAGGTTCCTGTCCTTCTCCGTCCAGCCGCCATACTTTGTAAAGTCCATCCTTTCATAGGGATTCGGTGTGTCAGGGAACACCTTCCCGACAATGGTCAAGTCCGTCGCATCGGTAAAACGCTGTCCAAAAACAGACAGGCACATTACCAAACCAATAATACTGACGATTAGTTTGCGCATAAGACAATCTTATTTGCTATGAATATAGGTATTACTCATTTGTTTTAGGTATTCCAGCATTTTGGCGAGGGCATTGCCGCGGTGCGAGATGGCGTTCTTGGCGTCTTCGTCCACTTCGGCGAGAGTACGGTCGGGATAGGCGTCGGGGATGAAGACAGGGTCGTAGCCGAAACCTCCGCAGCCGGCGGGAGCATAGCCTATGCGGCCTTCGCAGGAACCGTCGAAAAGCTGCTCCGAACAGGGCATTCCTTCTTCCTCCGCAGGCAGTATCAACGCCACGGCGCAGCGGAAACGTGCGCTGCGGTTTTCAACTTCCTTCATTTCGTGCAGCAGGCGGTCTATGTTGGAGGAAAAATCATGGTCTTTGCCCGAGCCGTCCAGCGAGGCGTAGCGGGCGGAATAGATGCCCGGGGCGCCTCCAAGGGCATCCACCTCAAGTCCGGAATCATCTGCAAAACAGGGCATTCCCGTAAGATCCCAAAGGTGTCTGGCTTTTATAACGGCGTTCCCGTCGAAACTGCTTCCGGTCTCCTCGACATCCACCTGCTCCGGAGTCAGTCCGGCTTCGGCGGGAGAAATCACCTCGATTCCGTGGGGGCCGAGTATCTCGCGGGCTTCCCGTATCTTTCCCGCATTTCCTGTGGCGAATACAAGTTTCATATCAGCGGACTTTCAAGTGCCTGGCGGAGCTCTTCGTCGTAGCGTATGCGGACTTCCACGCCGCCCTCCTGATAGTAGTAGCGGGTAACTATCTCCTCTTCGATGAAGGGGACGATTTCATCTTTTTTCAGGCGGAGGAAGGTCTCCTTGTCCATCTCCAGGGCCTTTTCTAGGGCGTCCAGCCTGTCTTTCATCACCTCCGCAAGCTCATCCTTCTCGAGCTGGGCCTTCATCTGGTCGAAGTAGCTGCGGGCCCCTGAACGGTAGTCGAATTCCTTGCCTTCGGCGAATTTCACGAAATCGTCGTAGTCGTCGAAACGGAAATCCTTCGGGGATGCGATATTCTCGTGGCTGCGCACGTAATGGATTGCATACTGCTCTATCACTCCGTTGATTACGAGCGAATACACCAGACGGTTGTACTCCGTCTGTTTGAGCTGCACGTCCGGAGTGATGCCGCCTCCGTCGCGCACTGTGCGTCCGCGGGCGGTCTTGAATTCGTGGGTAAGGGAATCGGGGATGTGCCCCACGCTGCCGTCCTCATTGCGGTGCGAGTAGTCGATCGCCTGCACGCAGCGGCCGGAAGGAGTGTAGTATTTTGCCGTGGTAACCTTCAGCTGGCCGTTGTAAGGCAGGGGGCGTATGCTCTGCACGAGGCCCTTTCCGAAAGTGCGGCTGCCCATGATTGTGGCACGGTCGAGGTCCTGAAGGGCTCCGGCGACTATCTCGGATGCAGAGGCCGACGCAGAATTCACCAGAACCACCACCGGAACGTCAAGATTCACAGGTTCCCTGTCCGTCCTGAACACCTGTTCTCCAATAAGGTCGTTGCCTTTGGAAGTTACCACTACCGAACCCTTGGGAACCAGGGCGGAAACGATGTTCACGGCCTCGTTCATCAGTCCTCCCCCGTTGCCGCGCAGGTCTATCACCAGTTTCTTCATTCCCTGTCTGCCGAACTCCTTCACCCTGGCGCGGAACTCGTTACCGAGCCCTTCGGTGAAGCCACCGATGAGAATATAGGCAGTGGTGCCGTCGTCGAGCATTCCGGCATATTCAATGTCGGGGATATGAATCTTTTCGCGGACTATGGTGATGTCCTTTATCTCCCCCGTGCGTACCTTGCGCACATTGAAGGTAACGCTCGTGCCCGGCTTGCCTTTCATGCGCTCGCTGGCCTCGGAGGCGGTGAGGCCGGAAGTGGTAATGCCGTCTATCGCGAGTATCTCGTCGCCGCACTCCAGGCCTCCCCTAACCGCGGGAGAACCCGCGTAAGGCTCGTTGATGATGACGGGGCCTTCCTTTTCGGGCTTGTAGATGATTGCGCCAATCCCGCCGTAGGTCTTGGCTATCATCAGTTCAAAATTTTCATTGTCCTCTTCAGGGACATAGATGGTGTAGGGGTCGAGGGACTCCAGCATGGCATTGATGCCTGCCTCGTTCATGCGCTGTACGGGAAGGGAATCCACATAGCTGCGGGCGAGTTCCTGCAGGACGGCGGTATGAATCTCGGCCGCCTGGCCAAGTTTGAAAGCCTTGCTCTGGGCATTTGCTCCGAAGGCCAGGGCACACAGTACGATTATAGATATTATCTTCTTCATATTCAATTAGTTTGCATCCACCCAAAGGTAGACCTTGTCGCCCCTGCGCAACTTCTCCCCATCCGGCAGGCGCACCGAACAGCGCGAGCCCTTGGGAGCCAGATCCACAGTTTCAAAGTTCACCCTGACGTCATCCGCCCTGAACTCCACCACGCCCGTGGTGTAACCTATCGCCATCAGCTCCGCACCCCTCGGGATCTCCGCACTCTCCACCGTTATCTCCGCCACGTTGATGCGGTCGAACCAGTTGGTAACCTTTCCGGCGTAAACCTTCCTCCTGGTGGCCTGGGAGCCGTAAACGTCGCTCCACTCCCCGAGCCTCGCGCCCTGGTAGTATCCGTCCCAGAAGCCGCGGTTGAACACTTCCGCAAGCCTCTCCTTCAGCCCTGCCGCCATTTCCGGAGTATAAACCCCGTCGCACACGGCATCCGCCGCCTGCCGGTAGCACTCGGTGCAGCGCTTCACATACTCCGCACTTCTCGCACGCCCCTCAATCTTGAACACCCGCACGCCGGAGGCTATGATTCTCTCCATGAACTCTATGGTACACAGGTCCTTGGGCGACATTATGTACTTGTTATCCACATTCAGTTTGCTGCCGGTCTCAAGGTCGGTCACCTCATAGCCCCGCCTGCAAATCTGATAGCACGCCCCCCTGTTGGCGGAGGAACCGTACTCGTGAAGGCTCAGGTAGCACTTGCCCGAAACCGCCATGCAGAGGGCTCCGTGGGCGAACATCTCTATCCTCACCGGCCTGCCTGACGGGCCGCAGATGTTTTCTTTCCGAATCGCGTCGTAGATATCCTTCACCTGGTCGAGATTCAGCTCCCGCGCCAGTACCACCACGTCGGCGAACTGCGAATAGAAACGCAGGCTCTCCACGTTGGAGATGCTGAGCTGGGTGGAGATATGAACTTCCAGGCCTATCTCCCTGCAATACGAAATCGCCGCCATGTCGGATGCGATAATCGCGTCCACGCCCGCCTCCTTCGCGGCGTCGAGGGTACGGCGCATATCGGGAATGTCCTCCGGATAAAGACAAATATTGAGGGTGAGATAACTCTTCACCCCCGCCTCGCGGCACTGGCGGGTGACCTCCCTGAGATCCCCCGGGGCGAAGTTGGCTGCCGAGTGCGAGCGCATGTTGAGACTGCCCACTCCGAAGTACACGGAATCGGCTCCTCCCTGTATCGCAGCCCTGAGGCAGTCGAAGCTGCCCGCCGGCGCCATTATCTCCAATTCTTTCTTATCCATATTCTACAAAGATAAGTATTTTTATTAGCTTTGCAGTATGCAATTCAAACTTGTTTTCACACCCTCCGGAGGGGTACGCATAGTCCGGATACGGAGGCGCAGAAGGCGGACTCTTCCCGACACTCCCGAAGTTGCCGAACTGCGCAAAGCCGCCAGGGATTATCTTCCCGGAAGGCTCGCGGAACTCGCATCGGAGCACGGTTTCAGCTACAACTCCGTCCGCATCAAGCACAACGTCAGCAACTGGGGAAGCTGCTCCGCAAAAGGGAACATCAACTTGAACCTGAATCTGATGCGCCTGCCCGAAGAACTCCGCGACTATGTGATGCTGCACGAACTGTGCCACCTGAAACAGCTTAACCACGGTCCGGAATTCCACGCCCTGCTCGAAAGCGTCTGCCCTGGGCACAGGGAACTTCAAAAGCAGTTGCGGAACTACCGTCTTATTTGATTTATGAATATTTATTTGCTACTTTTGTAGTAACATGATTACCGAAGCGAAAATCGACTCTACAGTCAAAAACATGTTTGCGGGGATAGAGTTCCCCGCCGAACCCGCAGGCTTATATGACCCGCTGCGTTACATGATTTCCATAGGCGGCAAACGCATACGGCCAAAGCTTTGTCTCACAGCTTATTCCATCTTCAACGACAGGTTCTGCAAAGGCCTCTCCGACGTTGCCGAAGCGCTGGAGGTATTCCATAGCTTCACCCTCCTGCACGATGACATAATGGACCGTTCACCCCTGCGCCGCGGCCGTGAGACCGTGTGGAAAAAATGGAACGAAGACACTGCCATCCTGTCCGGCGACGTGATGCAGATAGACGCCTACAAGCGTATCGCCAAGGCCCCCGCCGACAAGCTTGAAGCCGTGCTGGAACTCTTCTCGAAAACCGCCGCCGAGGTATGCGAGGGGCAGCAGTACGACATGGACTTCGAGTCGGTGGACGAGGTTTCGATGGAGGATTACTGCAAGATGATAGGCCTGAAGACCGCCGTCCTGCTTGCCTGCTCCGCAAAGATGGGCGCGCTGCTCGCGGGAGCGTCTCCGGCGGAATGCAACGCCCTGTACAACTACGGCTATGAGCTCGGCATGGCCTTCCAGGTGGCGGACGACTACCTGGATGCTTTCGGGGACGAGAAAGTGTTCGGAAAGCCCATAGGAGGCGACATACTCAACTGCAAGAAGAGCTGGCTGACAGTGCGCACCTGCGAAAAGCTTGGCGCTGAACAGGCAGGGCAGTTCCTCACGGAATTCGGGAAGGACACTTCCTCGCCTGAGGAAAATGCCGCGAAGATAGCGGAAATCAAGGCCTGGTATACCCGCAGCGGAGTTGACTCCGATGCACGCGAAGAGGTAGCGCGTTACACTTCGAAGGCTCTCGATGCCGTTTCCGGGCTGGGCTTGTCCGCGCCGCGCTTCGAGGTGTTGAAGCGTTTTGCAGGGAAACTTGTAGGAAGGGCGAAATAATGGAAGACAGGATTGCGACGGTGGTAAAGAATGCCGGCAGTCATTTTCTGCTGAGCGAAATTCCGGAGTGGAAGCCTTTTCCCGCCGTGCTCCGCGGCAAAGTCCGCCTGCAGAAAAGCTCCGCCACCAATCCTGTTGCAGTAGGCGACAAAGTCCGTTATACCTTTCCCGAATCCGACGATACAGCCATCATAAAGGAGATTCTTCCGCGAAGCAATTACGTGATTCGCAAGTCCGCCAACCTGAGCCGCCAGGCGCATGTGATTGCCGCCAACCTCGACCAGGCGGTGATAGTGGTAAGCCTGTTCTTTCCGGAGATAAAGCTTCCCTTCCTCGACCGTATCCTGGTTACCTGCGAAGTTTACAAGATTCCTGTGCTGATAGTCCTGAACAAAGTTGACCTGTACCGCGACGAGGCGCCGGACGCGGTGGAGGATTTCGTCAGAATCTACGAGGGCGCGGGGTACAGGGTAATCCGGACTTCGTGCAGGACCGGCGAGGGAATAGACGAACTGCGCGGGGCGTGCAGCGGGAAACTGAGCCTGTTCTCGGGAGAGTCCGGAGTCGGCAAGTCGTCGGTCATCAAGGCGATAGACCCGTCCCTGGACCCGAAGATAGGGCAGATTTCACTGGCACACCTGCAGGGGAAGCATACGACTTCGCTGTATGAAATGTATCCCATTCACTCCGAATCAGGGTCCTGCGGTTATCTGATCGACTCCCCCGGACTGAGGGGTTTCGGGCTGGTCGACCTCGAAAAGGAGGAAATCGCCCTCTACTTCCCCGAGATGCTCCGTGTCGGCCGGGACTGCCGCTTCACTCCCTGTACCCATACGCACGAACCGGGCTGCGCCGTAAAGGCCGCCGTCGACAGCGGGGAGATAAGTGCCGAACGTTACAATTCTTATCTCGGGATGCTGGAGGAGGACAGCAAATTCCGCCAATGAAATTATACAAGATATGAAAGTTATCCTTATCACCGGGGCAAGCAGCGGAATAGGTTTCGATGCCGCCCGTCAGCTGGCCGGACAGGGCCACAAGGTTTATGCGGCTGCACGCCGCGTGGAAAAAATGGAAGCGTTGAAGGAATACGGCGTGGTTCCCCTGTTCCTGGACGTGACCGATGAAGAGTCGTGCAGTGCGGCCGTGCAGCAGGTGCTGGATGCGGAAGGGCGCATCGACGTGCTGGTGAACAATGCCGGCTTCGGGTTTTACGGTGCTGTCGAGAATGTAGAGATGGAAGACGCCCGCAGGCAGCTGGACGTGAACGTATTCGGCCTGGCAAGCCTTTGCCGCAAGGTGCTTCCTGCCATGCGTGCACAGGGATCCGGAAGGATAATCAATATCGCATCCGTCGCAGGGCATTTTTCGATGACTTTCGGAGGATGGTACTGCGTGTCCAAGTATTCGGTCGAAGCTTTGAGCGACGCGCTCAGGATGGAGGTGAAAACTTTCGGAATAGACGTTTCCATAATAGATCCCAGCGCCATCCGCACGCCCTGGGGACTTATTGCGGCCGACAATCTTGAAAGCTGCTCGGCAGGGACGGTTTACGAAACCAGGGCAGCCGCTCAGACCGCCGCCTTCCGCAAATACTTCGGCGGCAACTACTTCTCAGGGCCGTCCGCCGTCACCAAGGCCATCTCAAAGGCCGTGAACGCCCGCAGGCCCCGCGTAAGATACTATGCCGGCCGCGGCGCCCGCACCCTCGTCTTCCTGCATGCCGTACTTCCCGCCCGCTGGTGGGATTACCTTGTCAACAGGTTTACGACAAGGTAGCCAATGGCGCCTAATCACCTTTGGAACAAGCACTTAACACAACCTCTCCCCCTGAAAATTCAAGGGGAGAGGTTTATTTAATCTATTGATTGACAGCAAGTTCGCTGCCATCAAAAAACTTAGTAGATTTCCGGCTCTTTGTAGTCGTCGGCTTCGGGAGCGGGAGCCTGCTCGCGGCGGGGGCCGAAGCTGCGGCGCTCACCGCGGTCCTGACGGCGCTCTCCGCGTTCGCCTTCACGGCGCTCGCGACGTTCTCCACCCTCCCGGCGTTCACGGCGCTCACCGCCTTCACGGCGAGGCCCGCGGTCATTTCCGCCTTCGCGACGGGGTCCGCGGCCGCCCTTGGGTTCTACATAGCCTTCGGGCTTCTCGGTGAGGGCGCGCATCGAAAGACGCATCTTGCCGGTCTTGGCATCGATCTCGAGGAGCTTCACATCCACCTCGTCGCCTACCGTAAGGACATCCTCAACCTTGTCGGTCTTGGTCCAGGCAATTTCGCTCACGTGCAACAGGCCTTCCTTGCCGGGAAGTATCTCGATGAAGGCGCCGAATTCAAGAATGCTTACCACCTTTCCGTGGTAAACCTGTCCTACCTCGGGAACCGCGCAGATGCCCTTGATCCAGTCGAGAGCCTTCTGCATGGCTTCGGCATCATTGGAAGCGATGTCCACGACACCTTCGGAACCGCCGCCGGGCAGCTGGACTTCGTCGATGTTGATAGTGGTGCCGGTTTCCTTCTGAATCTTCTGTATGGTCTCGCCGCCCTTTCCGATAACTGCTCCGATGAACTCTGCAGGGATGCGGATTTCTTCGATGCGGGGTACGAAGGGCTTGTAGTCGGCGCGGGGCTCGGAAATGGTCTTGAGCATTTCGCCCATGATGTGGAGCCTGCCCTGGCGGGCCTGTTCGAGGGCTTTTGCGAGCACCTCGTAGCTGAGGCCGTCGACCTTGATGTCCATCTGGGTGGCGGTGATGCCGTCGGCTGTACCTGTTACCTTGAAGTCCATGTCGCCGAGATGGTCTTCGTCACCGAGGATATCGGTGAGGATGGCGTAACGCTCGTTGGGGCGCTCGGCATCGGTGATGAGTCCCATTGCAACGCCTGCCACGGGCTTCTTGATCTTGACGCCGGCATCCATGAGTGCGAGGCAGCCGCCGCAGACGGAAGCCATGGAGGACGAACCGTTGGATTCGAGGATATCGGAAACTACGCGCACTGCGTAGGGATTCTCGGGTGCGAGGGGAATGACGGGCTTGAGGGCGCGCATGGCGAGGTTGCCATGGCCTATCTCACGGCGTCCCACTCCGCGCTGGGGCTTGGCTTCGCCGGTAGCGAAAGGAGGGAAGTTGTAGTGCAGCACAAACTGCTGGTCTTCCTGGATGAGGACTTCGTCCATCTCCTTCATATCGAGCTTGGTGCCGAGGGTGACGGTTGCGAGGGACTGGGTTTCGCCGCGGGTGAAGATTGCGGATCCGTGTGCGCAGGGGAGATAGTCGACTTCGCACCAGATGGGGCGCACTTCGTTGCAGACGCGTCCGTCGAGACGTATGCCTTCGTCGAGGATGAGGTTGCGCATGGCTTCCTTCTCCACTGCGTGGTAGTAGCGCTCGACGATGGGTGTCTTCTCTTCGAGTTCCTCTTCGGGAATGGTTGCGAGGAATTCTTCCTTGATGGCCTTGAAGCCGTCTTCACGCTCGTGCTTGGGCTTTGCGGACTTTGCAAGGGCGTAGCACTTGTCGTAGCAGGACTTCTGGACGGCTGCCTTGAGTTCTTCATCCTCCACGTCGTGGGGATATTCGCGCTTGGGGCCGTCGGTGCCGAGCTCGTGCATGAGTTCCTTCTGCACGCGGCAGTGCTTCTTTATCTCTTCATGGGCAACTTTGATTGCCTCGAGCATGTCGTTTTCGGACACTTCCTTCATCTCGCCTTCCACCATCATGATGTTCTCTTCGGTGGCTGCAACCATGAGTTCGATGTCGGAATCGGGCATCTGGCTGAAGTTGGGGTTTATAACCCATTCACCGTTCACGCGGCTGACGCGGACTTCGGAAACAGGGCCTCCGAAGGGAAGGTCGGAAGTTGCGAGGGCGCAGGAGGCTGCGAGGCCTGCGAGTGCATCGGGCTGTATGTCCTTCTCGGCGGAGATGAGGGTGATCTGGATGAAAACTTCGAGATGGAAATCATCCGGCCAGAGGGGACGGATGGGGCGGTCCACCAGGCGGGCGATAAGAACCTCATAGTCGGAGGGTTTGCTTTCGCGCTTCATGAATCCGCCGGGGAAGCGGCCAGCCGCATAATATTTCTCACGGTAGTCTACCGTAAGAGGCATGAAATCAGTGCCTTCCTTTACTTCATCGGCTGCGGTTACGGTGGCGAGAACCATGGTGCCACCCATTTTTACGACTGCGGAGCCGGCGGCCTGCTTGGCCAGTTTGCCGGTCTCGATTTCGATTACCCGACCGTCGGGCAATTCAATCTTCTTGTTGATTACGTTCATTATTGTTTCTCTATTTGTCATACTTCCGACCCGTTGCCGGAAGTGCTGCGTGTTAATTCAAACGAAAACCGGCCGTGCGCAGACTCTCCGCCACTTTCCGTGGCTCAGAATGACAGGCGACGACCGGTGATTTCCATTTTTCGGGACCGTATTATCGGCGGAGACCAAGCTCCTTGACGATCTTGCGGTACCTTTCAATGTCAACTTCCTTGAGGTAATCGAGGAGCTGACGGCGCTTGCCGACCAGACGGAGAAGTGCACGGCGTGTAACCACGTCTTTCTTGTTCTTCTTCACGTGCTCGGTAAGGTGCGCGATACGGTAGGTGAACAGTGCGATCTGGCTCTCTGCGGAACCGGTATCGGTTGCTGAACTTCCGTACTTTGCGAAAACTTCCTGTTTCTTTTCAGGCTGTAAATACTCTGCCATTTCTTGCGTTTTTATTTGTTAATAATCAGGAACTTCCGGCCTGCGCCGAAAGACTTGTCGCCAATGTGGCAAAACGCTACCTTCACCACTTCGGACAAAAGCGGGGCAAAGGTAGTTAATTTTTAATTAATTGCAAAATATTTATGACAGCCTCAGCACCGTATCCGCCATGGAAGTGACGGCCTCGCGGTGCGAGATGAAGACTATGGTCTTCTTTCCGTGGAATCCGTCGTACAGTTTGCCGAGCAGGCGGCGTTCCGTCTCCGAATCCAGGGCCGAGGTGGCTTCGTCGAGTATCATCACCCCCGAGGGATGCAGCAGGGCCCTCGCGATGGCTATCCTCTGCGACTGTCCTTCGGAAAGCCCGCTTCCGGACTCGCCGCAGACGGTATCCAGCCCCTGCGGAAGGTCCTTTACGAAATCTGCCATGGCCGTGTCGAGGGCTTCCATCATCTGAGCCTCGTCCGCATCAGGAGCCGCCAGCAGAAGGTTCTGCCTTATAGTGCCGCTGATGAGCGAATTCCCCTGCGGAACGTAAGTAAAATTGCACCGCGTCAGCGGGCTTGCAGGAATCCCCTTCCCGTCTGAGCCATAAATGCTTACACTTCCTTCGGAGGGCTTCAGCAGCGCCAGGGAAAGCCGGATAAGCGTACTCTTCCCAACCCCGGTAGGCCCCATCACCACCGCAAAGCAGCCTGGGGTGAAATCGTGGCTGAAACCGTCGAAAACCAGCCTTTCCTGGCCGGGATATGCGAACTTCACATTGCTGAACCTGATTCCGGGAGCGCCGTCCAGCATCAGCGGATCGCCCTCTTCCTCGCCGGGAAGGTCGGAAAGTTCCGTCAGCCTCTCTATCGAAGTGACGGCCTGGATGAATGCAGGCACCTGCGATCCGAGTTCGGCCACTGGCCTCTGCACCTGGCCGACCAGCTGCAGGAAGGCCGTCATCACGCCGAAGGTGACACTGCCGTTCTTGATGCCCACTACGCCCCAGGCAAATGCAAGGGCGTAGCCAAGCATGAATCCCCCATTCATGAAGCCGCGGGCTACAGCATTGTAATTCAAGCGCTTGACTGTATTGTCGACAAGAGTGTCCTGCATCTGCGACATCTGCGACATTACCTTGTCGGTGCCAAAAAGCGTCAGGGCCAGGACTCTGTTCTGCAGGTTTTCCTGCATGTGCTGGTGTATTCCGGATTCACCTTCGCGGATTTCCTTGGTCAGCAGACGCATCTTTTTGTAGAACATCTTGCTCGAAAAGACCGCCACGACTATCACCAGCAGCACTACCCAGAAAAGTCCGGGCGAGAGTATTATCAGGTACGTGCCGGCAGCCAGGAACTGGCAGATGGTGATAAGCACGTCCGGAATCCTTGAGCAGAGCAGTTCCGTTACCACCCTCACGTCCTCCATGAGGCGGTTTATCGAATCTCCGCTGTGGAAAGATTCCTTCCCGTTCCAGCTGCTCCGGAGCACGTGGGAAAAGTATTTATACCTGAGGGAATTCTGGCAGATTGTAGTACTCAGCCTCTCCCAATAGGATCCTCCGAGACCTGCCAGAAGCTGCACCAGCATCACAAGCACCATGAAAGCTATCAGCCAGGGCAGGCTCCCCTCCCTGTCACCGGTAGCCACGTCCACCAGTGCCTTGCCAGTCCACACGAAGGTGAGCGACGCCGCAATGCGCAACAGCCCGATGAGGACGCTTACGAGCATCCTCCAACGGACAGGGCGGGACATTTCCTTCAGTGCCGATATGCAGCTGCGCAGGCTTTTCATGCTATTCAGCTATTCCTATCTCGATCCACTTGGCTGCGATGGCTGCTGCATCCTTTGCCGCCACTTCCTCCTCAACCTCATATTCATCAGTCAGCAGACGAGTCAGGTCATCAACCGTAAACTCCTTTCCCTCAACGTTTTTCCAGAGATAGGCAGCAGTTTCGTTCATGCTCACTATCTTGTTGAAATTCACCTGGGCAAGGCCTTCGCCCACCACTACGTTTTCGTTCAGGATTTCCCTGAGAACAAATCCTTCTTTAATCTTCATATCTTCAGTCAGTTTATTTCCATTTTCCAGGCAGCCTGCGGCGTATTGCCAGCAGGTAGCGGCGCACCGGCAGGAGCCTCCCCCAGAGTCGCCCTTTCCCCGGATTCCTCATTTTTCCGTCCCGCTGTATTCCGGTCACCGTTCCGCATACACTCTCCCTCCTGCACGCCTCGGTGCCCTTAACGTTTCCGTCACCCATCAGGGTGACATTGTCGCCGTCGATTGCAATTATCCTGTGCAGTATGTAGCGGTTGCCGAGATTTACCAGCACTATGTCGCCAATCTCAAGGCTGTCTTTCTTTTGCAGGCGGACACTGTCGCGGTCGCCCCTTATGAAGGGCAGCATGCTGTTGCCCTTGGGGGTAATAACCACTTCCCTGCCCTCATCAAGCATCTGTTCCACTGCACCAAGCAGCACTTCGTTGGGCATTTCCCGCTTTTCCATCAGAACTCAGTTTTTGGCTATGGTATTGTAGCTGAGTTCAGCCGCATCCTTGTCCGGCAGGCATTCCAGTTCATAGCAGGGAACTGCCGCGACGAGCGCCGACAGGCTGGCGTGCATTCCGTCCGCGATACCCTTGAACGGCCTGAAACCCGATGTGGAAGTCATCAGCGTTGCGTAAGCCTGCACAGGGCCGAGCTTTTGTATGCGGTTCTCCGGCGCCTGACGCAGGCGCACTATTGCCCCCACCGGAACCGACTTGTTCTTGTAGCAAGGAGTTTTCCCGCTCCAGGGGGTGCCGTAGACTATCGCCTTGCCGTCGGGGAAGACGCGCACTGCGGGGTTGTCGTCGTTGAGCAGTTCGACTTCAGGTATATGCTTGAGCCACAACGAACTGTGCGTGCTTTTTCCAGTGCCGCTCGGCCCGAGGAACATGTATCCCCTGCCGTCTTTGACAACCGTGGAGGAATGGAATTCCAGGCCTCCGAGAGTGGCTGTCCTGAAGGCGAAGAGCAGCATCATGGCGTTGTTCATCGCGAACATTTTCGAGGATTCGCTCACGCCCGGCTCCCATGCAATGCACGCTTCGGTGAAATCGGCCGCCATCTCCATCCAGGCCACCACCGGCAGCGAAGGCAGGGGCGCCATCTCCACAAGATAGCGTCCGTCCCTCGAATAGAGGTTCAGCATGGCCATCTGCGGGTCGGAGTCGGACCTGAAAATGGTTTCGGCCCCGTCTTTCCGCAGACCGTCACAGAGGCTGAGAGTAAATATCGGATCTGAAGCTTCGCATACGAAGGGCTTGAGATTCAACATTTTGTCCATCAAATCATCCTCGCGCGGGAAATCCAGCGCAAAGACGTAATCAGCCACTTTATAGTATTTTTTTGTCGGCATAATCACAAAACCGGTAAATTATTTCCTGAAACAAAATGCATCAGGGTTTCATCATTTCCGGATGCGAGGAATTCCGCGCCCGGATAGGTGTCGCAAAGGGAAAGGCCCTTTTCGGCAAGCACCTGCTTCAGCCGGGCGGCCACTGCGGGGGCAGGGTCGATGAAACGCACCTCAGGGTATCCCAGGCGCGAAGCTACGGCCTGCAGGCTCTCCAAAAGGAAAGGATAATGGGTGCAGCCGAGCACTATGCGGTCGGCACCCGTCGCGAGAAGGGGCCCGAGACTGGCTTCCACCACTTCTTCGGCTTCCGGCCCTGTCAGCTTTCCCTGCTCCACGAGTTCCACGAAGCCGCGGCCCACCCTTTCCTCAATCTTTATCCTGTCCGAAAACTTATCCTTCGTATTCAGGTATTTGCTCCCCTTCAGGGTACCTGCGGTCGCGAGCACGCCTATCACCCCGCTTTGCGTGCCGAGGGCTGCGGGCTTCACCGCCGGTTCCATCCCGACGAAGGGAATGCCGTAAGCCGCCCGCAGGTCCTCCACTCCGGCGGCGGTGGCGGTATTGCACGCCAGCACCATTGCCTGCACGCCTTTTCCGAGGAAAAGGTCTGTAATAGCGTGCAGACGATCCTTGATGAATTCAGGGGATTTGTCGCCGTAGGGGCAGTTGGCATTGTCGGCATAATAGATATAGTGCTGGTCGGGCATCAGACGCCGTATCTCCCGGAAGACCGAGAGACCCCCGACGCCTGAATCCATTATGCCGATAACGGCCATGAATTAAAAGGAAAGTGCGATTCCGATGAAGTCTTCCGCCTTGAGGGCAGCTCCGCCGATAAGTCCGCCGTCGATGTCGGGCTGGGCGAAAAGTTCCTTTGCATTGGAAGGCTTGCAGCTGCCGCCGTAGAGGATGGTGGTATCGTCGGCGACCTGTGCTCCGAACTTGCCGGCGAGCACTTTGCGGATGCAGGCGTGAATTTCTTCGGCCTGTTCCGCGGTAGCGGTCTTGCCTGTTCCGATGGCCCAGACGGGCTCATACGCAACGACTATGTTCTTCATGTCTTCGGCGCTGAAATTGAACAGTACGTTTTCGGTCTGGGCGGTAACCACGTCGAAATGCTTGCCCGCCTCGCGCTCGTCGAGATTCTCTCCCACGCAGAGGATGACCTTCAGGCCGGCCTCAAGGGCAAGTTTCACCTTCTCCACGAGCTTGGCGTCGGTCTCGCCATAGTACTGGCGGCGCTCGGAGTGTCCGAGTATGGTCCAGCCTGCTCCGGTGGATTTTATCATATCCACGGACACCTCACCGGTATAGGCTCCCTTGGCCTTGTCGGCGCAGTTCTGTGCGGAGAGTTCCACGCGGGTTCCCTTCATGACTTCTTCCACTGCACAGAGATGGGTGAAAGGTGTGGCTACGATCAGACCCACTTCAGCGGGTACTTCCTTGGATTTTTCAACAACTTCTTTTGCGAGCTGTACGCCCTCGGGAACGGTTGTATTCATTTTCCAGTTCCCAGCTACAATGTTCTTTCTCATTTTTAAAATAATTATTGCAGTTGCAAATTTAGCAATAATTGACCAAATTTGCAGACTATTAGAAAATCATTCGATGAAGAATTTTGTAGAAGAACTCAAATGGCGCGGGATGATTCACGATATCACCCCCGGAACTGAAGAAGAACTTGCCAAAGGACCCATGTCCGCTTATGTCGGAATCGACCCTACGGGCGACTCCCTGCACATAGGGCACCTCGTAAGCATCATGATACTGAAACACTTCCAGGCTTGCGGCAACAAGCCCTACGCCCTCGTCGGAGGTGCCACCGGAATGATAGGCGACCCTTCGATGAAGAGCGCCGAGCGCAATCTTCTCGACGAAGAAACCCTCGCCCACAATGTAAAATGCATCAAGGAGCAGCTCGGCAAGTTTCTCGACTTCGACTCCGACGCACCCAACAAGGCTGAACTGGTGAACAACTACGACTGGATGAAGGACTATACCTTCATCAACTTCACCCGCGACATAGGTAAGCTCATCACAGTCAACTATATGATGAGCAAGGACTCCGTGAAGAAACGCCTCAGCCGCGACTCCTCGGAGGGAATGTCCTTCACCGAATTCACCTACCAGCTCCTGCAGGGCTACGACTTCCTCTATCTCTACGAACACAACGACGTCCGCCTGCAGCTTGGCGGCGCCGACCAGTGGGGTAACATCACCACCGGCACGGAACTCATCCGCCGTGTGCTCGGGAAGGAAGCCTATGCACTCACCTGCCCCCTTATCACCAAGTCCGACGGAGGCAAGTTCGGAAAGACCGAGAAAGGCAACATCTGGCTCGACCCCGCACGCACCAGTCCCTACCAGTTCTACCAGTTCTGGCTCAACGTGAGCGACGACGATGCCGAGCGCTATATCAAGATTTTCACGATGCTGGAGCGCCCCGTAATTGAGACTGCCATTGAAGAGCACCGTGCCGACCCCGGCCGCAGAACCCTGCAAAAGCTTCTTGCAAAGGAAGTTACCATCATGGTACACGGAGAGGAGGAATACGCGAAGGCTGTCGCCGCTTCGCAGATGCTCTTCGGAAAGAGCACCTCGGAAGATCTGCGCAAGCTGGACGAGCGCACCTTCCTCGATGTTTTCGACGGAGTTCCCACCTTCGAAATCGACCGTTCCCTTCTTCCCTGCGGAGTCCTCGACCTGCTTGCGGTGCACAGTTCCGTCTTCCCGTCCAAGGGTGAGGCCCGCAAGATGATACAGGGCAACGGCTTCAGCATCAACAAAGACAAATACACCGACCCCAACGGGCAGATTACCGAAGACTTCATAATCGACGGCAAATACATACTCGCCCAGAAAGGCAAGAAAGACTACTACATCATAACAGTAAAGTAATGGACAAAGCACCTTCCACAAGGCAGCTCAAGGTTGCCCGCGAAATACAGAAAGACCTTGCCGAGATTATCCGCGGCAAAGGCATGGCTGCATTCGGTGGAGCGATGGTGACGGTGAGCGAAGTGCGCATCAGCCCCGACCTGTCGGTGGCCAAGGTGTACGTGAGCGTCTTCCCCTCCGAGAAACAGCAGGCCGTAATGGAGCAGCTCGAGGCCGATTCCAGGCAGATACGCGGAGAACTCGGAAGGCAGGTTGCCAAGCAGTTCCGCATCGTGCCAGAACTGGTCTACTATCTCGACACTTCCATCGACTACGCCGAACATATCGACGAACTGCTCAAAAAGTGAAGCTGCCACTCTTCATAGCCGGCCGTTATCTTTTCGCCCGAAAATCACACAATGTGATAAACATCATATCGGCGATAAGCGCGGCCGGCATGGCTATTGGCACAGCCGCACTCATACTTATCCTATCCGTCTACAACGGCTTCAGCGGCATCATCGAAGACAACATGGCAGGCTCCGAGGCCGACTGGCGCATAGTCCCCGCCTCGGGCAAGACCTTCGTTCCCGAGGGAGACGCTTTCGACTGGCTGATGGACGCCCCGCAGGTGGGAAGCCTCTGCAGCATACTGCAGGACAATGTGTTCGTGGTGTACGAAGGGAAGCAGAACATCGCCCTCGCCCTGGGTGTCGACGAAGTCTACTGCGAAGAACACGGATACAGTCTGTACCGGGGTGAATCCCCTCTCGTGACCATGGGTTCCGACCTTGCCTGGAAACTCGGATTCAATCCCCGCTTTCTCTCCCCTCTCGAGTTATACTATCCCGACCGCATGAAGGGAGTCTCTCCCTCCAATCCTGCCTCATCCCTGCATCAGCTGAGTTTTACCGAGATAGCTGCGCAGGACATATATATCCCGGGCGGTGCCGAATGCGTAATCCTGCTTCCCATAGGGAAGATGCGGGCCCTCACCGGCTACGAAAGCGAGGTGAGTTCCGTGGAGATAGGCCTGGCAGAAGGACTGTCCGCAAAGCAGGAACGCGCCTTCGGGAAAGAGCTGAAGGCCAGGCTCGGCAGCTCCTATATCTTGCAGGACCGCTATGCCCAGAACGAGCAGCTTTACAAGATGATGCGCTACGAGAAGGCGGCTATATACCTGATACTCATTTTCATAGTGATAATTATCGCCCTCAACATCTTCGGCTCGCTGTCGATGCTGATTATCGAGAAGGAAGATGACATCGCGACGCTGCGGGCCCTCGGGGCAGACGACGCGCTGATACGCCGCATCTTCATACTGGAAGGATGGCTTATCTCGCTTTTGGGAATGGCCGTCGGAGTGGTGCTCGGGGTGGCTCTGGCGCTTCTCCAACAGCATTTCGGCCTGGTGAAGATGCCCGGAAATTATCTTTTCGACGCCTATCCCGTGGTGCTCCGCGTAAGCGACATTCTCCTCACCGCCGCCGGCGTGGCACTCATCGGCCTGCTGGTGGCCATAGCGCCGCTGCACGCTTCCCGCCACAAAGGGACGGCAATGTAAATTATTCTTCTCCCATGAACATCGGGTCCCAGGCGGGCAGCTTGACGGGCTTCTGCCTGAGCATGGCCTGAATGTCGGCGGGGACGTATTTCTTTTCGAGGACGAGACGGAACATATACTCGTTGAACCACTTGTCGGTCATGATGATGTTGCCTTTCCAGCCGGTTTCGCCCCAGCTGTTCTCCACGAGCCACTTCTGCGGCACGCCCTCTTTAAGATCGACACCTATCAGCGTCATGGCATGGCTGGAGCCGCTGGCGTGTGTCTGAACCCGCTGTTTCTTGTCCATGGTGAACTGCACTCCGAGAAGGCTTTCATAGTCGAAGTTGTCGATGTCGCAGATGCCGCGCTCGCGGTCGAGATACTTGCCCACATCGCAGGAGAAATACATTGCGTCGCCGCCCTTGATGGAAGCGATTGCCATCTCCTTCACCCTCTCGATGGGAAGGTTCACATAGAGCCAGTTGTGCCCGTCGTAAGTATGGCGGTCATATTCTATCTCATACACCTTGCCGTATTCGCGGGAAGGGTCGTTCATCACCATTATATAATTGTTCTGGAGGTCGTAACCGACATATTCCTCATAGAACGACTGCGGCGTGTAGGTCCTGATGCTGACCACGTCGCCCTTGCTGTCGCGGCGCGTCCATTCGAACTCGGTGGGAGGAACTCCGAGGCTGATGGCGAGAACGCGGTAGACCTCCTTGAGCATATCCGTCTTCATGGCCTGCAGGTCGGCTTTTTTGGGAGCCTCACGCAGGGCAAGTCCGTCCTGGCGGAGCAGGGTGGCGAGCTGTGTGCGTATGCCGGACGTGTTGTTGGACGAATAGGTTTCAGGGAAAACTTCTGCGGGAACAACTCCGTATTTGGTGACGAGGTCGGCCACCCCCGTGAAGGTGCCGCCGTCACTGATGGGATGTGCGAAAAGCCAGTCCACGGTGCGGTCGTCAAAGCTCCTGTCGCGGGTGTCAATCACTGCCTGGAGGAAAAGGTTGGCCTTCTCCAGCTGATCGTAGAAGAAGCAGTAGTTCTGGCTGAACTGGAAGTCCCCGAGGTCGAAGCGTTCGATGGCAGAAGCCCTGAGCACGTTGAGACCGGTGAAAAGCCAGCAGCGGCCGGAGGATTTCTGGTTGGTGCGGCCCTTGGTTTCGATGATGTCGGAGAAGTGCGTGTCAATCATCACGGAACGCTCGGCATTTTTTGCCAGGGTGGCGAGGGGTGCGTTGTTCAGGGCGTTGCGGATTGCCTTGTCGGAGGCAGTGCCTTCATATCCCTTCCGGATTTCGCTGAGGGTGCCGGCATCCAGACCGCCTTTCTGTGCAAATGCGCTTACGGAAACCAGCGCCAGTGCAATAACGAGAATCTTCTTCATATTAAGTTTAATTTCGTCTGATTTCAAAGATAAGGGCTTTACATTCCCAGATTCTTAAAGATAAACGCGTATATATCAGCCTGTTCTTCAAGGACTTTGGCGAGGGGTTTGCCTCCGCCGTGGCCGGCTTTGGAGTCGATGCGGATAAGGCAGGGGTTAGGCCCCGCGTTGCATTCCTGCAGGGTGGCGGCGAACTTGAAGGAGTGGGCGGGCACCACGCGGTCATCGTGGTCGGCCGTAGTGACGAGCGTCGCGGGATATACCGTGCCGGGTTTCAGATTATGCAGGGGAGAATACCCGTAAAGATACTTGAACATCTCCTCGCTGTCCTCGCTGGTGCCGTAGTCTGGCGCCCAGTTCCAGCCAATCGTGAACTTGTGATAGCGCAGCATATCCATCACCCCCACCTGCGGGATGGCAACTGCGTAAAGTTCAGGGCGCTGCGTCATGCAGGCGCCTACCAGCAGGCCGCCGTTGGATCCGCCGACGATGGCGAGTTTTTCGGGAGATGTATATTTGTTCGCTATCAGCCACTCCGCCGCGGCGATGAAGTCGTCGAACACATTCTGCTTGTTCATCTTGGTCCCTGCCAGATGCCAGGCCTCGCCATATTCGCCGCCTCCGCGGAGATTGACCTGCGCATACATGCCGCCTGCCTCAAGGAAGGGGATGCGGGAGGCTGAGAAGGAAGGAGGGAGGGAGATGTCAAATCCGCCGTATCCATAGAGATAGACAGGGTTCCGCCCGTTGAATTCAGTGTCTTTTCTCCGGGTGATGAACATGGGGATGCGGGTGCCGTCCTTGCTTTCGAAGAATACCTGCTCGGATATCATGTCCGAGAGGTCGAAAGAAGTCTCGGGCTCGCGCCAGACGCTGCTCTCGCCGCTTTCCATATCGTAACTGAAGATGCTGCCGGGGGTGGTGAACGATGCGAAGGAATAAAAGCACCAGGGTTCATCCTTGCGGCCGCTGAAGCCTGCGGATCCTACGCCGGGAAGATTGATCTCACCCAGACGGTTGCCGGCGAGGTCATACACCCATGCATGCGTGGAAGCATCCTTGAGATAGGAGGCTATAATCTTTCCGTTTACGAAATCCGCACTTTCCAGCACACAGTCGCTTTCCGGAATTATGTCAGTCCAGTCCTTATAACCGGGATGGCTGAGGTCGGCCGCCACCACCTTGTTCATCTGCGCGCCTCTGTTGGTGAAGAGATATATCTTGTCGCCTATGGTTTCCAGGGGAATGCAGGAATTCTTCATATCGGCAGTTATCTGCACAAACTGCGAACCTTCCACACGCAAATCCTTTACATACAGGTTATTGCCTATATCGGCACCGTCTTCGTAAAGGAAGGCTATGGTTTCTTCGTCATTGATATCGAGCTGATAGAAACGCAGAGGCTCCGCAGGATTGCTGAAGAAGAGTTCGTCCTCGGCCTGTGGCGTTCCTATTTTGTGATAATATATCTTGTGCACCTCATTTTTGCCGCTGAACTCGTGGCCGTCGGCTTCGGGAGCATCGTAAGCGCTGTAATAGAAACCGTCGCCGCGCCATGAAGCACCTGTGAACTTGGCCCAGACAATATGGTCCTCCAGCAGGGACCGGCTCTGCACATCCATTACGTATATCTCTTCCCAGTCGCTTCCGCTGCGGGAAATCACGTAAGCCATGTATTTGCAGTCATTGCTGAAATATGTACCCTTCAGGGCGACGGTACCGTCGTCGCTGAGCTTGTTGGGATCGAGGAATACACGGGGCTCGGCTCCGAGTTCGTCCATTTCGTAAAGCACACTCTGGTTCTGGAGGCCGTCGTTGCGGAAGACATACCATTTTCCGTTCTTCTTGTGCGAAGGAATGCCCACCTTTTCATAATTGACAACTTCTTTCAGACGCGAGAGAATCTTTGCACGGGCCGGTATCTTTTTGAGATAGGCGTCCGTCACCTTGTTCTCGGCCTTCACCCATTCGGCAGTCTCGGCGGAAGAGTCATCTTCGAGCCAGCGGTAAGGGTCGGCCACTTCGGTACCGAAATAATTGTCGACGGTATCGTCTTTTTGTGCCTGCGGGAGTTTGGGGGCGCAGGAATCAAGTGCAATAGCAGTCATTGCCGTGATTATAAAGAGATTGATTTTCATAAGCCAAATATAGGCATTTTTTATAGAAAAAGCGGATTACGTCCAAAAGTATGTGTTCAGGCGTAGACGTGTTTGTATCAGGCAAACTGCACGTATTGTATTTAGTGGCGCATAACTGTCTACAGGCCGGAGGCATTGTGAAATAACATAAAAAAATCGGCAGAATTAACTGTTTCTTATCTTTTTAACATTTTTTCGACGTCGACATAAAAAACATAAATCGACATAAGAAACATAAAAATCTGCAAATTGTTTTTTTACTTTCCAT
>CAJONC010000025.1 GCA_905235675.1 uncultured Bacteroidales bacterium
AAAGGATGGATTGACTTCAACAAGAATGGAAAAATGGATGTGTATGAGGACCCGGATGCAGACATCGATGCACGTATCGAAGACCTGCTTTTGCAGATGACTTTGGAGGAAAAGACCTGCCAGATGGTGACGCTGTACGGATACCGCCGCGTTCTTCCCGACCAGCTCCCCACGCCCGAATGGAAGGACAAGATATGGAAGGACGGTATGGGAGCAATTGACGAGCACCTCAATTCGTTCGTCGGATGGAATCAGGAGCCCACTACCGAAAGTCCGTATATCTGGCCCGCATCCACTCACGCGAAGGCATTGAACGAAGTTCAGAAATGGTTCATAGAAGAAACCCGCCTCGGAATCCCCGTCGACTTCACCAACGAAGGCATACGCGGCGTAGAGGCTTACAAGGCCACCAATTTCCCCACCCAGCTCGGCCTCGGCCACACCTGGGACCGTGAACTGATACACGAAGTCGGTTACATCACCGGCCGCGAAGGCCGCCTGCTCGGCTATACCAATATATATGCCCCCATCCTCGACGTCGGCCGTGACCAGCGCTGGGGACGCTATGAAGAAGTATATGGGGAAGACCCTTATCTCGTCGCCGAACTTGGCGTACAGATGGTGCAGGGCCTCCAGACCGACTACCAGGTAGCTTCGACCGCAAAGCACTTCGCAATCTATTCCAACGGCAAGGGCGCCCGCGAAGGAATGGCCCGAGTGGATCCCCACGAAACCCCTCACGAGGTGGAAAACATCCACATGTATCCCTGGAAGGAAGTTATCCGCAGGGCCGGACTGCTCGGCGCGATGAGCTCCTACAACGATTATGACGGAGAACCCATCCAGGGGAGCAAATACTGGCTCTACGACCGTCTGCGCGATGATTTCGGGTTCAGGGGCTATGTGGTTTCCGACTCCGACGCCGTGGAATATCTCCACATCAAGCACCATGTTTCCAGCACCATGAAGGAATCCGTGCGCCAGAGCGTCGAAGCGGGACTCAATGTCCGCTGCACCTTCCGCAGCCCCGACAGCTATGTGCTGCCGCTGCGCGAACTTGTCAGGGACGGGGAACTTGGCATGAACGTGATTGACGAACGTGTCCGCGACATACTCCGCGTAAAATTCCTCGTAGGTCTTTTCGACAATCCCTACCAGACCGAATTCAAGGCCGCCGATGAAGAAGTGAACGGCGCAAAGCACAACGAGGTGGCCCTGCGTGCATCGCAGGAATGCCTCGTGCTGCTCAAGAACGACGGACTCCTGCCTCTCGATGCAAACAAGCTCAGAAAGGTTGCCGTCCTCGGTCCGAACGCCAACGAAGACGGTTATGCGCATGTGCACTACGGCCCCCAGGCCACCGAATCCGTCACCGTTTACCAGGGCCTGAAGACGGCTCTCGAAGGCAAGGCGGAAGTGGTCTATGCCCAGGGCAGCCCCTGGGTAGACAGCAAGTGGCCCGATTCCGAGATATTCGGCTATGAACCTACCGAAGAGGAACTTGCAGGTATCAGGGAGGCTGCGAAACTGGCCTCCGAAAGCGACGTGGCTGTAGTAGTCGTGGGTGGAAACATCCGCACCTGCGGCGAGAACCGTTCACGTTCCAGCCTCGATCTTCCCGGCTGCCAGGATCTGCTCGTCAAGGAAGTGCAGAAAACCGGAACTCCGGTTGTCCTCGTCATGATTGCAGGGCGTCCCCTCAGCATCAACTGGGCCGACAAATACGTGAACGCCATCATGGCCGCATGGTACCCTGGAGCACACGGCGGCACCGCAATCGCGCAGGCCCTGCTCGGAGAATATAACCCCGGCGGAAAGCTGACCGTCACCTTCCCCAAGACGGCGGGACAAATTCCTTTCAACTTCCCCTACAAGCCCAATTCTCAGGTTGACGGCGGCACCGGCCTCGGCCCCAAAGGCCACAAGACCCGCGCTTCCGGAGCGCTCTACGACTTCGGTTATGGCTTGAGCTACACCACTTTCGAATACTCCAACCTCCGCCTTTCCAAAGAAAGGATAATGCCCGGCGAGTCCGTCGACCTGAGTTTCGACATTACCAATACCGGCAAGATGAAGGGCGACGAAATCGCGCAGATTTACCTGCACGACCGCGAAAGTTCCATAACCGTTTACGACAAGCTCCTGCGCGGTTTCGAGAGGGTTACCCTCGAACCCGGCGAGACCAGGACGGTGAACATCACCCTTCCCGCAGAGGCGTTCCAGATGCTCGACCGCAACATGAAGGAAGTCATTGAACCCGGGTTCTTCGATGTTTACGTGGGCGCATCCTCAGTTGATTTCAAGCTGGGTGCCACGATTACGGTGATGGATCCCGAAAATCCTTCCCGCACCTTCAAGGAGAACGACGTTGTGGGAGAGTACCTGCCGGCAAGCCTAAAGAAGGGCGACGAAGTCACCTTCCCTCTCGACGACAAACTTCCGTTCAACCGCTTCGAGATACAATGGCGCATGGATTCCGCCTGCTCGTTCGAAGTTCAGCTGAACGAAGGCGGCGGCCAGTTCGCAACCATTTACAAGGGCAAATCCTCCACAACCACCAGGCGCGTCACCATCAAACCCCGCCACGGGTCGGATATACGCGTGTTGGTGACTGAAGGCCAGGGAACGGTCACGGCCTTCTCGTGCGAAGCACTTACAAAACGCTGATATAATGAACAGGACGGCGGTACACATTATTCTGCTTTGCCTTTTGGCGGGCGTTCGCTTGTCGGCACAGACGCCGATGAGCGATTCGCTTGCGACATATAGCGTGTACCCCGAAGTCAGCGAAGCGGGCCATAAGCCCCCTAAAGGATATAAACCTTTCTATATCAGTCATCTGTCCCGCCATGGCTCGCGCAGGCTTTCAAAGCCTGAATACTATTCCGTACCTCTGGGCATACTCGAAAAGGCCCATGCACAGGGATGGCTTACTCCCGAAGGGGAATCCCTGCTGCGTGACATGTTGGCTCTTGCCGAAGAGGCGAAGGGCCGTGAAGGGCTGCTCGTACCCCGCGGCGAAAGGGAGCATCGCGAGATAATGGACAGGATTTGCGATTCCTATCCCGAAGTTTTCAGGGGAAAGGGCAGAAAAGTGCACGCCATGTCTTCCGAGGTTATGCGCACGGTGATGAGCATGTCCTGCGCCATGGAAGAACTCCGGAGCAGGTATCCGGAGCTTGAAATAGAGCGGGAATGCGGCCCCGGCATTACAGGCAGGTATTACAGGAATGAAGGCAGGCGCAAGGCCGGAAAGCTGGCGTCCGACTCTAAGGCCGATATAGTGGCGGCTGCGAAGCCGTCGCGTTTCGTGTCGGTCATGTTCAGTGACCCGTCAGTCCTGTCGGACAAGGAGGCGCGCAGGCTGCTCGAAGGGGTTTGGGAGTGCGCGGCGGCCGCCAGGATGCATGACGACCTGGGGATAGACCTGAACAAATATCTGTGTGCTGAGGATGTTGAGGATTGCTGGAAGCAGCGCAACAGGTTCATGTACCTGACCTACGGGCCGTCGGGAGAATACGGGAGGATGGTACTGGCGGATATGGACGCGATGATGCGGGACATAATCGACCGTGCCGATTCCGCCATAGCCAAAGGAGATTATTGCGCCGATTTCCGTTTCGGGCATGACGTGCAGGTGATTCCGGTTGCGGCGCTGATGGGGATTGAAGGATGTACCATTGTTGCGGATGATTCCGCGGACGCGCTTCCGGACTTGTACGACACGAGGAAGATATCCCCGATGGCGGCCAATATACAGCTTGTGTTCTACCGCAGCCGCAGGAACCCTGAAGTGCTTGTGAAAGTGCTTCTGAATGAGAGGGAAAGCCGCCTTGACGGAGTTCCCGACGATATGTGGCCGTATTACCGCTGGGAAGACGTGAAGTCTTCCTTCGAAAAGGGCGGAAACCTCAGAGTTGCTTTTATAGGGGATTTGCAGGTGCCGGACGAAGCGGCTCTCGGCAGGGTGCGGAAATCCGTGCTTGCGGATCTTGCCGGAAGAAAGGATATAGATTTTGCCGTCCTTGCAGGGGATCTTGTGGAAGAGCATTGCGAGCTTCTTCCTGAAGTCAAGACTGCTTTTGACTCTCTCCCTTTCCCTGTTTTTGCAGTGCCCGGAAATCATGACCGCGACGGTGCCCTCCTCGGGACAAGGAGCCTGGACACCTGGAACAGGGTTTTCGGTTATACCGATACCACCTTCGTCGCAAAGGATGTCCGTTTCATCCTGCTGAACAGCGTCCGCAATTCCCGCGTGCGGCCTAAGCGCGATTATGTGATAGGTACCACCGCGGCGCAGAAAGAATGGCTTTCTTCCGTACTTGCCGGCTCGGAACAGCAGTACAACGTCATAGTTACCCACGGCCAGCTCAGCAAGGCTCACGCAGGAGCGGATTCCCTGTACGGGATAGTCAGCTCGCGTCCCGGGGTTTTTCTGGTCGAGGCCCATACCCACAGGGCGGCGCGTTCCGTCTGGAAAGGGGTGGACGAGTTGAACGTAGGTGCTCCGTATGCACTTGGATGGGGGGAGGACAGCCGCACGGATCTGATGAACTGCGGCGCCCCGAGGGGGTATTTCGTAGCGGACATCAATACTCTGGAAAAGCCGTGGCTGGAGCTGGAGTTCCGTTCGCTTGTGCCCGGCTGCCCCGGACAGGCGCACGCCACCATCGATGGCAAGGGGAGGCTGCTGGTGAATGTGCATGCCGGTGCGGAGTACGGGGAGGTCAAAGTGGACGGAAAGCCCCTGAAGCGCCTGAAGGAGGTCTGTCCGGAGACGCAGGACTTGTTGTCGCGGAAGGCGGAAGGGATTCCTGCAAAAAAAATCAATTCTTTTCATCTATGGGGCACAAAAGACCCCGTCACCGATAAATATGCGAAAGGCGACCGTATCAGCCTGAGCTACTCGGATACTTACCTGAAATTTACAGAAGCAATAACAATACAATAATGAAAAGACTGTATAAGGTTCTTGCCCTGGCGCTGCTGCTTGCGGCCGGCTGCGGAAAGAACGAAACTGAAAGTCCGGCAGTGCCGGAACCTGTGAAAATTGCAGGCTATTGGGCCCTGGCAGCAGAGGATTCGGGTGCTGGAATGCTTCCGAAGGCGGTCGGGGAACTGCTGGAATTCGGCGGAGACGGCACTTATACCGTGCTGAAAGCCACCACTTCCTACTCTTTCGAAAACGGAGTCCTGGATGCCCTCGCCAGCGATTTCAAGCCTTCGGGACAACGCTATTCCTGCACTTTCACCGGAGATGTCTATGATATTGAATCGCTCGGCTCCGCGCTTACCGCAACGCGCATCAGTTCCGTAGGATATACTTTCGAGACCGGAAACGGCAGGCGCATACGCCTGGAGAAAGTGCGCTATTTCAAGGATGAAGCGCCCGATGTGAACGAAGACTCGGCGTTCCGCATCAACGGTTCGCTGATATACGAGGGCAACGACCTCGTCGGGCTTGTTACCAATGTGGAAAACGGTCACGGCATACCCGGGGTGATGGTGTCGGACGGATACAACTGTACGGTCACCGACGGGAACGGAGTTTATCAGCTCAAATCGACTCCCGGCCGTTCCCGCATCGTTTATTATTGTACTCCGGCCGAATATCAGATTTCGCTCGAGAGCAATTCCAGCAGCATCCCCAGGTTCTACACTCCGCTGGTGTTCTCGAACGACCTGCCTTTCTGCCGCAACGACTTCCTGCTCACCCCTCTGGAGGGCGGAAAGGAAGAAAAGTGGACTTTTGTCGGCGTCGGGGATCCCCAGTGCGGTTCGACGAGCGATGCCACCCGATACGAAAACGAAACCCTCGCCGACATGAGCGAGTTCCTCTCCGGCTACGACAATGTGTACTGCATGACGCTGGGCGACATAATCTTCGACAGCAACAATGTCTGGAACCGCATGCACAACAATATGGGAGCGTTCAGGGTGAACGGCAATACGGTCCCGTTCTTCCAGGTTATAGGCAACCACGACCATGACGCCACCAACAACAATGATTCCTACATGGCCGTGCAGAGATACATGGACCTGTTCGGCCCCGTGGATTACTCCTATGACAGGGGAGACATCCATGTAATAGCGATGGACAATGTGATGCTTACCAAGACGACCGTCACCACCCATTCGAACAATTACACCTGGAACTACGACAGGGGATTCACCGACGAACAGATTGAATGGCTCCGCCAGGAGCTTTCCTATGTTCAGGACAAGGAAAACAAGAGCGTGTTTTTCTGCTGCCATATCCCTCTCAGCATAATGACCGCCAACAATTACGACAAGATTTACAGTCTGCTTGCGGATTTCAAGGAGGTGCATTTCATGGTGGGCCACACGCATTTCCACCGCAATATCATCTATCCCCAGAAGGGCAAGGGCGGTCTTCCTTATTATGAACACATACATGGTGCGGCCTGCGGTGCATGGTGGAGCGTAAATTCGGAGTCCGGCAAAAACTCCAACATCACCACCACCGGAGGATATTCCGGTTATACCGTTTATGAAATCGAAGGGGCGTCGGTGGTCGACCGCGTACTCAAGGGAACCAAACGTCCCGCTACAGCACAGCTGCGTGTCTACGACAGCGAGTACCTCTTCCCCGGCACAAGGCCTTTCATCTGGAACAGCCTTACCAATACCGGCGGATCCTCAGGTATCCTGTGCCCCGGCAACGAAATCCTCAAGGATTGCTGGATTGCTGAAGTCTTCGATGACGACAATGTCAACTGGACGCTTGAGCTCTGGCAGGGCGACAAGAAAATAGGAAACTTTATCCGCATGGCTGAGGGCGCTTCCTCCAACATGGCAATCTGCTCTTATTTCTTCAACCAGTGCCATCACAATACCAGCAGCTACAGCAAGACCGGCGGTACGCATCTATGGTACCTGAAGGCACCCGGCTACGTCCCGCTTGAAACCAGGGACTGGGAAGTGCGTGCGACCTTTGTCCATCCGGGCAGCAATAGGGTGCACACATACACTGCGGATGCGATAACCACAGATTATAGAGACTTCGACCTTTGACAGAAATGAACTTCCACAGACTAATCAAGAAGACTTCTGCCGCAGTTATGCTGGTATTGGCATACTGCCTTGCAGCGTCAGCCCAGCAGAAGACTACCGTAAGCGGAACTGTGACCGACGCCACCGGTGAAGCGGTCATAGGCGCCGTGGTGATGGTGAAGGGCGACACTTCGTTCGGCGGAAGCACTACCGACCTCGACGGAAAATTCGTTTTCAGTTTTACCGGGAAGGACAGGGTTCTGGTAGTCAAGTGCATTGGCTACGCCGATTATGAATTCACCCCGAAAGGCAGCGCCAACGGCATTAAGATAGTACTCAGCGAGGATACTGAAATCCTCGAGGATGCCGTTGTGGTTGGATATGGCGTCCAGCAGCGCGAGAGCATTGTGGGAGCCGTATCGCAGGTGGGGAGCGAAGCCCTGCTGAATTCCGGTACGGTAAACGTCACCCAGGCCCTTGCCGGAAAACTGTCCGGCGTGGAAACCCGCCAGTCCAGCGGACAGCCCGGTAGCAACGATGCCACCATAGTGATCCGCGGCGTTTCAAGCTGGAACGGAAATGATCCCCTTGTAATGGTGGATGGCATAGAAAGGGAATTCTCCGATCTGGATCCCAACGAAATCGAGACCATCTCCGTACTCAAGGATGCCTCCGCCACCGCCGTCTTCGGTGCAAAGGGAGCAAACGGCGTAATCATAGTCACTACCAGGAGCGGGTCGGAAGGTGCTCCCAAATTCCGTTTCAACGTGGACTATGGTATGCAGGTCCCCACCGAAATTCCGGGATGGGTGGATTCCTACGATACCGCCGTCCTTGCCAACATGGCAAAGCGCAATACGGGGAAATATGCCGACCAGTTCTCCTACGAGCAGATTGAGGAATACCGCAATCCGAGCTCTGCCATCAACTCCATACGTTATCCCAACAACAACTGGTACGACATGGTGCTGCGCGACTTCGCCTCCACCACCAACGCCAACTTCAATATCTCCGGAGGATACGGGCCGGTCAAATACTTCGTATCCCTTGGATATATGCACGAGGGTACGATAGTCAAGCAGCTCCACGAATTCGGGAACACGGCCTATGCATACGACAGGATAAACTATCGCTCCAACCTTGAGGTCGACGTCACCAAAACCACGAAACTCTCGCTGAAATTCGGCGGCAACATAGGTATACAGCAATATCCTACCGGTACGGGAAGCATGTCCACGACCAGCGTGTTCACATCCCTCTACACCGCTTCGCCCCTGATGTACCCCGCATACTTCCCCGACTGGTTCCTCGAACTGGTGCCCGACGAGGGAGCCCCCCTCGATCATTCCTACCGCACCTCGGGGCCTCTCAGCGGAGAGTATCCTGCATATTACAAGAATCCCTACCAGGCATTGTCGCAGGGAGCTTTCGAGCAGAAAACCACATCCAAGATCGCGGCCGACCTTCTGCTCAGGCAGAAACTGGACTTCATCACCAAGGGACTGTCCTTCGATGCAAAGGTGTCGATTACCAGCAGCTTCTACCATTATTCGCTGCAGTCCGACCAGCAGCGTCACGTCTACAGGTTCCACTGGGATTTGTACGACCTCGGGGAATATCCCTGGGAGGGGGCCGAAAACAGCTCCGGAACAATTTACGTGCAGCCTCCCTATTCGGCGACAATAGACAATACGGCACGCACCCAGAAATACGTGTTCTACTGGGAGGGCGCCCTCAATTACAACCGCAAGTTCGGCAACCATGCGGTGACGGGGCTCGTGCTCTTCCACCAGCGCCAGCAGGTCAGCGAAGCAGGTTTCCCCCACCGCGAACAGGGCCTTGTGGCCCGTGCCACTTACGACTACAAGAAAAAATATCTGCTTGAACTCAACATGGGTTACACCGGATCCGAGCAGTTCGCGCCCTCCTACCGCTTCGGCTTTTTCCCTTCCGCCGCAATAGGATATACCCTCAGCAAGGAGGAGTTCTGGAAGGAGAACCTGCCCTGGTGGAGCAAGTTCAAGATACGTTATTCCGACGGTCTCGTGGGAAGCGACGCATCTTCCACCAGCTGGCTCTACTATGCGGCTTTCCACAAGGATGAAGACCGTTACGTGGAAGATACCGCCGCCAATTACGACGCCCGCTGGGAGACTGCGCACAAGCGCGACCTCGGATTTGAGATGGGCTGGCTGAAAGACAAGTTCACCCTTGAAGTGGACCTCTTCGACGAACAGCGCAAAGACATACTTATAACCCCCATCGTCACGCCCTTCGTAGGTATAGACTATAAGGACGTGAACCGCGGCGCCATCAAGAAACACGGCATGGAGATAGAGTTCCGCCACAAGAACAATGTCGGGAAGGACTGGTTCTATCAGGCAGGTGCGAAGCTGAGCCTCAACGAGAACCGCATCACCGCCTATGAGGATCTGCCCTATGCGGCTGAATACCAGAAGTATGTGGGGACGCCGTACGGGGCGCAGAGGGCCGGTGAAACCACTGTGGATTCGGGATTCTTCACGAGCATCGACGACCTTCACAACTATCCCATGTATGCCGGTGAATGGAATGCCGTCATTCCCGGTATCTACAAGCCTCTCGATTACAACGGCGACGGTCTGATCAACACCGACGACCTGCACTGCATTTCGGGCAGCACCACTTCGCCCGCAGTCTATTCCTTCGATTTTGGCTTCAGCTACAAGAAGTTCAGCTTTTCCGCCCTGTTCTATGGCACGAAAGGAAAGTATTCCTCCTACAACAAGAACTTTATCGAAGAGTTCACCAAGGAGGATTACATAGTGCATACGAGCCAGCTCAATTACTGGACTCCGACAAATCCGAATGCCGACCATGCGGCCCTTCTCTTCGGACTCACCCCCTTCTCCTGGGGCGGAGGAACCAGCACGGAAGGCTACGATGTAGGAATGGCGGGCATTACCTGGCGCAATTCCGATTACTTCTCCCTCAGGGAGCTCTATTTCGGATATAAAATTTCCGGAAAGAAAATCAAGGAAGCGGTGGGCATAGACTCCATAACCCTCAGCCTTACCGGCAACAATCTCTTTACCCTGACCGATCTCCTCGAAGGAGACCCCCAGAGGACTTCGTTGAGCAACAGCTATTATCCCATTATGTCCACGTACAAACTTGGCGTGAAAGTATCTTTCTAATTGAGCGAAATGATGAAAAAGTTCAGAAATACGATAATTGTACTTGCCGCAATGCTTTCAGTTGCGGGCTGCCATTTCCTTGACGTGGACCCTGAACTCGGCGTCACCGAGGAAGAGGTTTTCGGCGTCTACAAGAATTACCGCAACTTCCTCTATGCGGCATACGATGCGAACGATCCCCTCAACCTCGGTCTCGGAAGTCCGATGCGCGTGGATATGTGCCGTACCCGTTATGCCCTTATCTCAACCACCGACGCTTCGGACCCCTGCCGCTACGGCGGCGCCCACAACCAGTGGAAATCGGGGGTCCTGAAGGAACTTGTTCTGGGCCGTTATACCTTCGATGATGTAGACTGGACTTCGAGCAGCCGCGACATGCCCATAGCCAAGGCCATGTTCAAGGCCATCAGGATTGCAAACATGTCCCTCGACCATGCGGACTATCTTCAGAATGTCGACCAGAATCTCAAGGACGACCTTATGGGGCAGGCTTACTTCATCCGTGCGTATGCACATTTCACCCTTGTCCGTTATTTCGGGGGAATGCCCTATCTGGACAAGGTGCTCGGCGGAGACGATGAATGGGATATGACGAGGCTTACGAGCTGGGAAACCCTGCAGAGGGCCGCCGAAGATTTTGAAATGGCATACCAGTATATGAAGAAGGCAGGGACGATGCGACGCGATCCGGGGCCCGGCAAGGCCGGCAATCTGGAGAGTGAGGACCAGGCAAGGCCGAACGGCTGCGCGGCAATCGCAATGAAGGCCCGCTGCTTGCTGTATGCCGCCAGTCCGCTCAACAATACCCAGGGAACTGCCGATTGGGTGGCGGCTGCGGAAGCTGCTGCACTGGCAATCAAAGAATGTGAAGATGCCGAGTATTATCTGCTGCCCTTCGATGAATACGATGACCTGTTCTGGGGATACCGCTACAGCAACGAAGGCATCTGGAACAGGTCCGTCGGCAGCAAGAAGGCAAACACGAACGACCTTTGGGGATATTTCGCACAGCCTCAATGCCCGAGCGCGTCCAACACTTCCGGAATGTGCCCTACGCAGAATTTCGTGGACCGCTATGAAACCGAGTGGGGAGATCCCCTCAATACCGAAGAGCAGAGGGCGGCGGCGAAGGCCAAGGGCCACTACAACGACCAGGACCCTTATGCGCATCTGGATCCCCGCTTCTACAAGACAATAATCTTCGACGGAGCGTCCACGGATTATTGCGACAAAATTAACATTTACTTCGACAAGGACAACAACAACTTCCCTCCGTCCACCTTCTCCACCAGCAAGGGGGACGTGAACAGCGTGTTCTGTCATAACTGGTTCTCGAATCCCACCAGCTCCAGCAGCTCCCCTTCGTTTACGAACTATTATCTCAAGAAGTTCTGGAACGGCGAACTGGGCAATGCCAACTGCTCGGCTTACATGACGACCGACAACCTTATCCGCATGGCTGAAGTGTATCTCAATTACGCCGAAGCGGTGAATGAAGCCTATGGCCCCGACGGCAAGGTGGCCGGCTGCCAGTATTCGGCCGTGGATGCGGTGAACCTGGTGCGCGACAGGGCGCAGATGCCCGGCGTGCTGAACGAGTACAAGGCGAACAAGGAGGTTTTCCGCGAGAGGATACAGAACGAGCGCTGCGTCGAACTGGCTTATGAAAGCGAGCACTACTGGTTCGACATCCGCCGCTGGAAGACCGCTTCCGTGCTGATGAATACCCCCCTCTGCGGCATGTATATCGAGACCTGTCCCGTAGATGAGGAACACCCCAACGGCAAACGTTACGTGCGGACGGCGATTCCCGCCGAGAGGCAGTGCGTGTGGAAGGAATACATGTATTGGATTCCCTGGCCCAAGAGAGAGGTGAACAAAATGAAGAATTTCGTTAACAATCCAGCCTGGCTATAGTATGAAGAAGATTTTGCTTACGATTTCAGCACTCCTCGTGCTTGTGCAGTGGATGTCCGGCCAGGATGTCACCGGCACCGGATCGTCGGTGACAGTAAGCGCCGACAAGCTCAAGTATCCTTCATCCGATCTGCGGAACGCCCTCACCGGTTTGTTCACGGGACTTGACATAACTGAACTGAACGGGGAGCACATTTCGCTTTCCGCCGCCACCCTCTGCTCCTACGATATGTTCTCCGGCAACATGTCCGGATCGTCGCGTTTTGCGGACGGTTCCATTATCTGTGTGGTGGACGATGTGATTGTTCCTTTCAGCCAGCTGCTCCTCGATGTGTCGGAGGTGGAATCCGTGACGCTGCTCACATCCATCGCCGACAAGGCCAAATACGGGCCCCTGGCATCCAACGGAGTGGTCGTCATCAAGACCAAAAGAGGCAATTTCAATACGCCCCTTACAGTCACCGCTTCATTTGAAACCGGAAATTCGGCGATGGACCGTACCGGCGAATGGGTGAACGGAGTGGAATATGCCCGTCTGAACAACAGTGCGAGGATGGCATCCGGCTATGTTCCGCTGTATGACGATGCGGCCCTGGCGGGATTTGCGTCGGGAGATGCCTTCACCCTCGATTATCCCAATGCGGACTACAGGAGCCTTATGATAAAGGAAACACGGCCCCTGCACAAGTTCTCGGTAGGCGCCCAGGGAGGCTCCCGTTCGCTGTCCTATTCCATAGGAGTGAACGGCCTTTATGAGGGAGGATATTTCAGGATAGGAACCCCGCAGAATTTCAGCAAGATAGGATTCAGCTCCAACATTACCGCGGTTATCAACAAATATATCAAGGCCAATGTGGGCGTGATCGGGAACGTGGCGCTTGCCAATACCCCCGGAATCAACTACAATGCCTACAGGCTTGTTCCCGCCGTGGCATATCCTGTCGAGATAGGGGTCAACGACGGCCTGGTGGATGACTTTGCGTCCAACATAATGATTTACGGCGTGTCCAAGCAGTTCGAGACCAACTATTATGCGGCCCTTCAGCAAAGCGGGCGCTTCTACAACACCCGAAGCACCACCGCCGTGGTGAATTCTTCCATCGACATCGATCTTGGATGGCTGGTGAAAGGCCTGAAATCCCGCACTTATGTAAATTTCGGACTCAACGACATGGCCCGTGTCGGCAAAGCGAACGACTATCTGGCCTTCTACATGGAAACCGGCAACCCCTCTCCTCTGGAAATCAGCACCACGCATCAGGGAGCCAAGGCCGCGTCCAAGAGCAAGACCGCGCAGAGCCTCTGGCGCCAGACAAACTTTTTCGAGGAGCTCGAATACGGGCTTCAGTCAGGGGAACATTCCGTCAATGCTTCTGCAATATGGTATCTGGCGGACACCCGCAGCGGACAGGATACGTTCTATGAGCGTCAGCAGGACTTTACCGTAAACGCCAAATATGTTTACGCAAAGCGCTATGTGGCAGAGTTTACCGGAGTGTACAGCGGATCCTCGGTGTTCGCTCCCGGTCACCGCTACGAATTCTTCCCTTCCGCAGGGCTTGCCTGGATTGCGAGCAACGAGGAGTTCCTCAAGGACAACGATGTGCTCAAACTGCTCAAGTTCAGGGCCCAGGCCGGCATACTCGGAGCACATTCCAACGTGTTCAGCATCAGCAAGAACCTTTGGGACAGCCGCTACTCTTCCACCAGCGGCATAACCTTCGGCCCTGCATCCGTGGGGAGATGGTTCGGCAATCAGACGCGTTCATCGAACTATACCACTATGACGCGCGTGGAAAACCTGAATCTCGGATGGGAGAAACTTTACCAGTACGACCTAGGTTTCGACGTGAATCTCTTCGGCAAGCTGGGCGTCTCTGCCCAGTATTATGTCGCCGACAGGCGCGGAATCATCACCGAGACTACAGGGTCGGAACCTTCCATCTACGGAGTTGGCGACACTTCGCTCTACGAGAACTACAACGGGGTACGCTACAACGGATTTGAAGTTTCGGCGGAATGGTCCGACAAAGTCGGGGACTTCAGCTGGAGCCTGGGCGCCGGCGCTTCAAGCGTGAAAGGAAATTATACCAAGGTGGCCAACGACCTCTATCTTTATGACTGGCAGAAACTCACGGGAAGTGCCCCGGACGCCCTGAGAGGATATGAATGCATAGGCAAGTTCGTCTCGCAGGAAGAGATAGAAACCAGCGCCAAACCCGAGGCCACGGCCAAGGTCGGCGACCTTGTGTACCGCGACCTCAATGGCGACGGCACCATAGACGCCAACGACTCCAAGGTGCTCGGGCATACCAACCCGTACCTCCGCTACAGGGTGAACCTGTGGCTGAAATGGAGGAGTTTCGACCTCACGGTGGTGGGAACCGGACGTGCCTTCTGCGACGTGGCGCTTACCAACGAGTACTACTGGAACGGATGGGGCGACGGAAACTACTCGGCTTTTGTCCGCGACAATATCGGCGGAGCCTATCCCAACCTCTCCTATATTCTCAACTCCAACAATTTCGTCGCCTCTTCATTCTGGCTGAGGGACGGAAGTTATTTCAAGATACAGAACGTGGAAATAGGGTATGACCTGCCCGGAGGCCTGATCCGCAAAGCCGGACTCTCGGCCGCAAGGCTATATGTGCGCGGTGCGAACCTGCTCACAATCTCCGGAATCAAGGACCTTGACCCCGAAAGCCTAAGCGCCGGAGTCAGCGCCGCACCTCTGTACAGGACATTCACTGCAGGTTTTTCAATAATCTTCTAAAATGGCGGAAATCATGAAAGCATTCAGACTTACTTTAATCGCAACGGTTCTGACCGCCATCTGCTCCTGCTCGGGATGGCTGGACCTGAGGCCTACATCCTCATACACTTCCGAAAATGTCGGGGATTATCCCGCACTTACAAGAGGCTATGTGGACAAGGCATATTACCTTATGATGTCTTCCACCTCATATCTGTCGAACGAATACCTGTTCATGGATGCAGCCACCGACGATGCCCTTTTCTCGCTGTCGTCCAACAGCGTCATGCGCTTCGCCACCGGCAGTTACAATATTACGAGCAATCCTTTCGCCGCTTATTGGGACAGGGACTACCAGGCAATCTTTTATGCCAACCTGTTCCTCAAGGACAGGATTGGATACAATACCCAGTACCGACCTCATCCAGAACGCCCAGCTTTGCAGGTATCTGCAAGGGGATGCCTTCGGCATCAGGGCCTGGGCGGAATATGACCTGCTGCGCAAGTTCGGGGGAGTGGATGAAAACGGAACCCTTGCGGGCTTCCATATCATGACCGAACCTGTCGGGCTCGATGAAATGGCTCCGGAGGAGCTTGCCCGCGACAGTTACGACGACTGCGTCAGGCAGATACTCAAGGACTGCGACTCCGCCCTGGTCTACCTTCCCCTCGCCAACCGCGACTTCGCCCTCGAACCTGATGAATCTTCTTTCGTGGGAGGAGGAATCCGCTACAAGGCGCTGGACCGCGTAACGGTAACCGCCATAAAGGCTCTGACTTACCTGCAGTGGGCTTCTCCCGCATTCAATCCGACCGGCGACGTCAGCCGCTACCAGAAAGCTGCCGAATATGCGGCGGAAGTGATAAAATACAAGCTCGAAGTTGAAGGATCGTATGGTTTCAACCCTGCCGCAGCGGTGCAGTGGACTGATTTGAACAGCCCTGAAATCATCTGGAGGCACTCCACGGACAATACCCTCTATGAGCCGTACTTCTATCCGTCGGGATTCGGAGGCAACGCAACCGTGGTGCCCAGCCAGAATCTTGTGGATGCCTTCCCCATGGCAAACGGATATCCCATAGACGACCCCAGGAGCGGATACGACATGGCGAATCCCTATGCAGGACGCGACCGGAGGCTCGACGACAATATATTCTACCATGGTTCGTCATCCTACCGCAACGGCGTGGTTTCCGCGCCCATGTACACTTTCGACATGTCGGCGGACGGAGCGGACGTTGCGGGGAAACAGGGCACAGGCGCTTCCAACTATTATATCAAGAAGTTTGTGTTCGCAGGCTACAATCCCTATGATGCGGTACCCCAGATTCAAGCGCATTGCGTACACGTGGTAAGATGGGCGCACATGCTGCTGGTGTATGCCGAGGCCGCGAACGAGGCTTTCGGCCCGCTGGACGACCATCTCGGCCTCAGCGCCAAGGATGCGCTCGCATACATAAGGTCCAGAAGCATCTCGCCCGATCCCTGGCTGGACGAATGTTCGGGGAGCAGGGAAGCGTTCGCAGAGCTCGTGAAGAATGAGTGGCGCGTGGAGACCTGCTTCGAAGGAACCCGTTTCTTCAATGTGCGCAGATGGGCGAAGGATGTGTCGGAAATCAATGTCACGGTGTACGGCGCTTCCATCAACAAGGCCGGATACATCAACACCTTCCACAAGCTTCACACCCTGTCTTACCCTTCGCTGTGGATGCCCATCCCCTATACTGAATTCAGAAAGACCGGAGCCCTTACCCAGAACGCAGGGTGGGAATCCTGGAAATAAACATATACCGGAATGAAAAGAACAGTCAACATAATTTGCATAAGTATCGCGGCGCTGTCCGCCGTATCCTGCTACGAAGACTATGTCAAGGATTTCGACTACACTTCCGTGTATTTCGCGAACCAGTACGACCTGCGTACCTTCGTGATTGGCGAGAGTGAGAGTTTCGAAGTGGGAGTGGTGCTCGGAGGCACCATCTCCAACACCCGCGACAGAATGGTCGAGGTGACGGTGGACAACAATCTGGTGAACGGGGATCTGTCGGCATACCAGGCCTATGACCCCGATTCTGAAGATGCGATAGTCCCGTTCACGGCTTATGACGGCATGATGGGCGCCGCTCCAATAGGGGTACTCATCAACCAGTATGTCACCAACGAATTCAAAAAGATGCCCACAGGTTTCTCGGCATTGAAGCCGCTTCCTGCAGAGTATTATTACACCGAAGGGGATTTATCCTCGATGTGCATCAGGGAGGGCAGCCACACCGGAACCGTCACCGTCAAGGCCAACACTGCGGAACTGACCGCCAATCTCAACACGGTGAAGCCCTACTACGCCCTCGGGCTCAGGATACTCAAGGCGGATGCCGACACGGTGCTTCAGGAAAAGTGTTTCGAGGTGATAGCCGTGAAATACGAGAACCGCTATTTTGGCAACTGGTATCACGGAGGAAAGGCCGTTACCGTGGATGACGCCACCGGCGAAACTCTCAGCTCCCTGGTATATCCCACACCCTTCCCCCAGGCGGAAGATGAAATATATATACTTTCCACCGTCGGGGGCAATGCCGTGGAGACCAACCGCGTGAGCAAAGGACAGATCCCCGGCCTGCTGACGCTTTCCTTCGACGGCGACGACGTGGAAGTGCTCGAATCCTACGGGCGTCTGAAAATCAAGCCCTACGGTGAAGGCAGCCACGTTTACCGCGCCCGCAAGCTGCAGGACCGCAAGATATTCCTAAATTATCAGATAGACAACGAAAACGGCACTCATACCATAGTCACCGACACGCTTACTTTCCGCAACCGTGTCCGCGACGGCATCAATGAGTGGCAGGACGAAAATCCCGAAAATTATGACTAAGGCATTCAGAATATTTGTCGCAGCCTGTATGGTTGCATTGCTGGCCGCCTGTTCCTCGGAAACGGGGACGAAAATTGAAGGCGTCAGCGTAAGCGCCCGCGAAATTGCGTTCCTGCAGGAAAACCCTGTGGAAATGCTGCTCAATGTCAGCGCCGGTTCGGACTGGACGGCTGTCGCTCCGGAGTGGATACGGGTGTCGCCTTCGGAAGGGAAGGCCGGCAGTACGCTTGTCAGCGTAGTGGCCTCGGGCAACGAAAACGGAGCCGAGCGCAGCGGAAGCCTTGTGTTCAAGGCGGTCACGGGATCCGCGATAGTGTCGGTCAGGCAGTTCGGAACAGTCGCCTTGCCGGAGATGATAAGCGTTTACCGCTTCCTGGCCCTGGACGATGACGATGCTTCCGAGTACACCCTGAAGGGGATTGTGCGGGAGATTGCGGAAGATGAATCTTTCTGCCTCGTGGATGCGACGGGGACGGTTTCCGTTCCGGCATTGTACGACAAGGGGGCGAAGGTCCTCGGGAAGTACCTGATTGCCGACGGCGATACCCTGACGCTGACCGGAACGCGCTCCTGGGACGGTGAAAAGGTTATGGTGGACGGGGCGGCTTACGTATCTCATGCCAAAACCCTGGACACCGGACAGGTTTCCGTGGAGATAGGTGAACTGCCTTCGGTGCTTGATTATACCGGCGTTTCGCTTCGCGCCCAGGTATGCCTTGCGACTTCCTTGGGAGTAATTCTGGGCAAGGACGGAGACTATGTGTTTGCAGAAGGCGACGGCTCTACGCTTTCGCGGGGGCAGACGGTTGTCGTCACGGGAAAGAAAAAGAAGGAATGGAGCCAGCGCATCATACATTCAGAATTCAATGTGCTTGGCAGTGACACTTATACGGCTCCTTCCCCTGTCAGGTACAACCAGTTCAACATCGATACCTACAAGTCTCCGGCTTATGTCTATGCCTCCTTTGACGGCACCCTCACGCTGGAGGACGGGGAATATCTGCTTTACCCCGGGGAAGCTGCGGTGACGCGGTGCAGAATACTGGGTGATGTTGACCTTTCCGCGTTGGATGGCAGTTTCGTGCGTGCAAACGGCTTTGCGATAGACAGAAAGGGCAACGAACTCAGCATTCTTGCCGAAAGCGTGAAGGAAGCTGTGGATGGCGACGGCGAGGGAGAGGTGGTTGCAATCTGGCCTTTGGGAACAAGCGCCGCACGCAACAACTACTCGAGTTCCTGGCCCAAGAACGGACAGATAAGGGCCGTTCCCGAAGGAACCGGCCTGATAGAATTCGACCACAGCGGCAGTATCGCCGCGGGTACGCTCAGCAGCAACGACAACAAGCTGGACGCCCCCACGACCACGTCAGCTTACCAGCGCTATTCCCCGAGAGCCTACGGGACCTTCGAAGGCGACGCCTTCACCTTTACGGCTTATACTCCCGTATCCGCGGGTGAAAAGGCGGAGTTATACTTCGAGTTTGCCGAAAGTGCCAACTGCATGAAGTACTGGTATCTGGAATATAAGGACGGCGAGGACTGGAGGCCGGCAGGAGACGTCTCCATCGTCGACTTCAACGGCAAGGATGTCAAATATACCAATACAGTGGAATTTGAGAAAGTCAATGTCCCCGTCAAGTCGAGGGTGACCTATCTGCACGGCGGCTCCGAGATTGTATTCCGATTCACCGCCGTCACGTCCATCTGCATCAACGGCTTTGCGAGATATCCGCTTGGAACTGAAGGCGTAAGCGAAGATGCGCTCGGCACCTCCGGCTGGCTGATGCTCGTGAGTTCCGGTACCGGAGATGAGATTATGCATCCGCAGATACTGAAATTTGAAAAAAACTAATCCAATTATAACAGTTATGAAAAAATCCCTATTAATCATTGCTGCTGCGGCCCTGGCATTGTTTGCAGGGTGCAGCTCCTACGACGATTCCGGAATCAAGACGGAATTGAAGAATCTCGATGCCCGTGTCACGAACGTCGAGAAGGACATTGCTCAGTTGAAGAGTGATTACAATACTCTCCAGAGCCTGGTAAACGGTTTGAGCAAAAATGTCTACATCTCCAATGTAACCCCCACTACCGTAGGTTGGGACCTCCTGATGACGGATGGCACCACCTTGCACATCATCAACGGTTCCGAAGCCGGCGGAGACACCATCGGCGTGAAGAAGGACAGTGACGGAAAGTACTACTGGACCCTGAACGGCAGCTATCTGCTGGTTGACGGGAACAAGGTGCCCGTTTACGGTGAGACTTACAAGGATCCCGAGTTCAAGATCGAGGACAGCAAGCTCTACGTGAAATTCTCCGGATCGAACGACTTCGTCCTTATCGGAAGCGTAGGCAGCACGATTACCCCCGCCGTTACCGATGTCAAGGAAGAAGGCGGCAATGTAATTATCACCCTGGCCCAGGGCGGGAACATTGTCATCCCCAAGGTTTCACCCCTTGCACTCAATATCACAGGCCCTTCCACCATGCTTTCCGGTGCTACGGAGTCCTTCGCATACACCGTTACAGGCAGTGACGACAAGACAGAAGTCGTGGCTCTTGCCCAGGGCAACTGGAAGGCCGAAGTGAAAGCTGCGGACAAGTCTTCCGGAACCGTTGAGGTGACTGCTCCCGAAGTATGGGAAAATGGCTGCGTGGTTGTGCTCGCTTCCAACTCCAGCCTCGTGGTAATGAAAGTGATAAATATCACGGAAGGCACCCCTGCTCCCGAGATAAGCATAACCTCCGACACCCTCAAAGTTACTGCAGCCGGCGGCACTTACAATGTTCCTGTCGTTGCCAATTTTGAACCTGTGGTCGCAGGAGGAACCGATTGGCTTACGGTTACCGAAGTCAAGGCCACATACAACTATTCCTTCGTGGTAAGCGCCAATGCTGCCGCCACCGAACGCAAGGCGGCAGTAACGTTCAAAAACGATGCAAACTCCGTCAGTGCCACTGTTACGGTGGTCCAGGCCGGAAAGACTGCGGAGTGGAAGAAGGTTTCTGTATGGCCCATCCAATCCAGTACAAACAAAGCTTACTACAATTCCGCATGGAAAGCCAATTCCCCCAATTATGGAGTAATGCCTCTCGATACTGCCGGAACCATCACTTTCCATCACGAGTTCAGCGTGGCAGCCGGTTCTACCAGCAGCAATAACAACAAACTTGACGTTCCCACCTCAAGCAGTACATTCAAGGTAACGAACAACCCCCGTGCTTACGGTACCTGGGAAGGCGACAACTGGACATTCGAGTCGCTGACCGGAGCAAAGGCCGGAGAAAAGTCCCGCATTTACTTCGAGTTAGGCGGCAGCGATGCCATGATGGGATTCTGGAAGATGGAATATCTGGACGGTACCGAATGGAAACTCGCCGCAGCACCCAAGACGGTTTCGTTCCATGGCTCCGATGTGGTATATACCCACCGTATGTATGATTATACCGATACGGAACATTCAGTGGGAGGCACAACAGAACCCGGCTATATTCCATTTGCGTCCGACGATGTGATCTATAGCAATGATACTGAGAAGATTACATTCAGGCTGACCGCCGTTACCACCTTGAAGACAGACGGTGTAACGGAAGGTGTTACCGTCGCCGACGGAGGAAATGGCACCTCGGGCTGGATAGTACTTTGTGCAAGTACCACCGCCAGGGATCACTATCCCCAGATTTGGCTTTATAAATAAAATCGCCTGATTCTTCGTATATTTACGACGCAGAATACAAGGTAAAAGAAATGAATTCATACAAAAGGCTTGTTTTGCTCCTTGCCCTGCCGGCCGTTTTCGCCTGCCAGGGGAGTGGCAAAGGCAACGGGGTCGACCCCGACAAGCCTCAGGAAAAAGTTGAGAAAACCATTGCCTTTTCGGCTCCCGCCGGAAATCTGCAGGACGTCGGAAAGGTGATGGTGAGTCTCAACGAAGGGGCTCCGGTGGAGGCGGACATGCGGGAAAATGCCGGTCAGGTGTATTTCAGCGCGAGGTTCACCGAAGATGAAAACTCCGTAAAAAGCGTTTTTCATGCGATTGCTCCAGCCTCCGCTTATTCAGGGGGGAATTCAAGTTCTTTTACCGTAGAAATACCTTCGGACTTTGCTTCGACGACACTCCCCGCAGGAGTGCTCGGAGCAAAGTCTTCTTCTTATTACGGACTGCCGGACTATGTTGAATTGAATTTCAACCAGCTCTGCGCCTTTGTCCGTCTGAAAATTACGGGCCTTCCCGAAGGGGAAAGCCCGTCGTCGGTGGAGTTCTCTTCTTCTCGCGAACTCGCAGGCAAATGGGCCTGGTCGCCGGAAAGCGGGCTGCTCAGTCCCGTTGAGGCCGTGAAATCCGTCATCATCAGAGGCGGCAATCCTGTATTCTGCTGCGCGCCCGCGAGCCTTGGCGGAACCGAGGTCAAGGTCGGCGTCACCACCGCCTCCGGAACCATTGCCCGAAACTTCAGTCTGGGCACTGAGGCTAACCTCAATCCAGGAGTCACCGCTACGCTTGCGTTCGACTTCACTCCCGATCCGGATCCTCAAACAGGGCTCTGGCTGGTGAAGAACGGAGCCGTGCAGCATTCGATAGCTTATGCCGGAGATTTCGCATCCTCCGCGACTTCCTTTGCCGCTGATTTCAAGAAACTTACAGGTTCGGACATCTCCGCTGAAGCCCTCCCCGGGCAGGAAGGAAACAGAATCCTGATAGGACGCAGGCAGGACGGGGAAGAATTCGCCTCCGCGCTGTCGGAAACAGCTTTCGGCTACGCTGTTGCGCTCTCCGGCAGTGACATAGTCATAGCCGGAACCGACGATTGCAGTACCATACTCGCCATGGAAGCCTTCATTGCTGAAGCAGGCAAGTTCGCAAACGGGAACAATCTGCTTCTTCCCGAAGATTTCGGCATAAAGGAAACTGAGGAGAATCCCCAGATGTTCGCCCGCTTCCTGCAGGAAGGCAGGAATTTCAGCATAGGCGCCGAACAGGTGCTCTACTGCGCCGGAGCCGACAATATGATTGTCGCCCAGGGTGCCGCTTCGGACGGGGAGCATGTATATTTCGTGATGCGCGACCGCAACGAAACCCAGGCTATAGTGTTCAAGTATTCCCTAAACGATTTCAAGGAGGTGGCGCGCACTGCCGTATTCCAGGGCTATCACTGCAACGACATGACCTTCGACCTTGCCGGAAAACGCGCCCTTGTGGTGCACGGAAGCGGTGATTCCCAGAAACTTACCGCCGTGAACGCATCCACCATGGCCCTTTCCACGGTAAACGCCGGCACCGGAATAGGGGGAATGGCCTACAATGCCCGGTTAAACCGTTACGGCATCACCCAGGGTGGGAGCAAGTTCATAATTACCAATTCCGCTTTCACCCAGCTCAGGGATTTCGGCCCCAGGGACCGCAAAGCCGAAGGTTCCGAGGACTATACTCCCCAGGGCATGGGTGCCGACGACACCTTCGTCTATTTCCCCATGAGCGGCGATCACGACAACATTCTCGTCGCCTACAGCTGGGAGGGCAAGTATGCCGCCACCTTGCACGTTCCGGTCAGGATTGAGTCGGAGAGCATGTTCCATGCCGCAGGGAATTATTACATGATGTGCGACGGTGATTCGCACAGGGCCTATCTCTACCGCCTGTATCCGGTAATCGAATACTCTCCCATGCAATAAAAAAACTCCCTCTTCGGTGCGAAGGGGGAGTTCCGTGTTTATGCAGAATTCTGCCTACAGATCCATCAGCTGGTCCTGGACGGCTTCGTCCTTGCGTCCCACCACTATATCCTGGTAGTCGGCAAGTCCTGTTCCGGCAGGAATCAGGTGTCCGCAGATAACGTTCTCCTTCAGGCCTTCGAGGTGGTCGACACGGCCGCGGATAGCGGCTTCGCTGAGCACCTTTGTGGTCTCCTGGAAGGAGGCTGCGGAGATGAAGCTGTTGGTGCGCAATGCTGCGCGGGTGATACCCTGGAGCATGAGGCGTGCGGTCGCGGGCTTGGCGGGGCGGGCTGCAATGCCCTTGCGTCCCTGACGTTCGAGGGATGCATTCTCGCTGCGCATGTCGCGTGCGCTGACGAGGTCGCCCTGCATGTAACGTTCGCTGTCGCCGGCATCGAGTACTATGTACTTGCCGAAGATGCTGTCGTTGACATCGTTGAACCTGCTCTTGTCCACGAGTTCCTCCTGGAGGAATTCGGTGTCGCCGGGGTTGGTGATTTCCACCTTGCGCATCATCTGGCGGACGATGATCTCGAAATGCTTGTCGTTGATCTTCACGCCCTGCAGACGATACACGGCCTGAACCTCGTTCACAATGTATTCCTGGGCTTTTACGGGGCCGAGGATATTGAGAATGTCGGTAGGGGAGACCCCGCCGTCGGACAGAGGGGTGCCGGCCTTCACATAGTCGTTCTCCTGCACAAGTATCTGCTTGGTCAGAGGTACGAGATAGTGCTTTTCGATACCGCTCCTGTTCTTGACGGTAATCTCGCGGTTGCCTCGCTTCACCTTGCCCATGACAACCTCGCCGTTGATTTCGGAGAGGATTGCGGGGTTGGAAGGATTGCGGGCCTCGAAGAGTTCGGTAACGCGCGGCAGACCGCCGGTGATATCCGAAGCCTTTCCGATGGCGCGGGGTATCTTGATGATGATTTGACCTACGGTAACCATGCTGCCCTCCTCCACTGTCACGTGGGCGCCCACAGGCAGGTTGTACTGCTTGACGGTGTCGCCGGCTTCGTTGAGTATGACGAGGGTAGGGTTCTTGGTCTTGTCCTTGGTTTCGATAATGACCTTGTCGGTGCTCATGCTGAACTCGTCGGCACTGTCCTTGCGGAAGGTGACGCCGTCAATCATGTTCTCGAAGGCCACTTTGCCTGCGGTCTCCACGAGGGTGACTGCATTGTAGGGATCCCATTCGCAGATACGGTCGCCCTTCTTCACCTTGTCGCCGTCTTTCTTGTACAGGATGGCTCCGTAAGGGATGTCGTACTGTGAATATGCATAGCCGGTGTTCTCGTCCACGATGCGGAGTTCGGTCATGCGGCTTACCACGACGTTCTCGGGAGTTCCTTCTTCGCCGACACGCTCGATGGTACGGAGCTCCTCGAACTGGAGTTTGCCGTCGTACTTGGAGTCAATCGAAGAATCGACCACCGAACCTCCGGCGGTACCTCCCACGTGGAAGGTACGCAGGGTAAGCTGGGTACCGGGCTCGCCGATGGACTGGGCGGCAATCACGCCGACCACCTCTCCCTTCTCGACCATGCGGCTGGTAGCAAGGTTGCGTCCGTAGCACTTCGCGCAAACGCCGTGACGGCTTTCGCAGGTAAGCACGCTGCGGATTTCCACCTGCTCGATGGGGAGGGTGTCAATCAGTTCGGCCTGGGCCTCGCGTATCTCTTCGCCTGCGGCGAGGATGAGTTCTCCGGTGAGGGGATTGAATATGTCATGCACCGTGGTACGGCCGAGGATGCGCTCTCCGAGGCTCTCCACAACCTCATCCTTGTTCTTGATGGCGGTTGCGATGAGTCCGCGGAACGTTCCGCAGTCTTCTTCGGTGATAATGACGTCGTGCGACACGTCCACCAGACGCCTTGTGAGGTAACCTGCATCAGCGGTCTTGAGGGCGGTATCGGCCAGACCCTTGCGGGCGCCGTGGGTGCTGATGAAGTACTCGAGCACCGTCATTCCTTCCTTGAGGTTGGAGATGATAGGATTCTCGATGATTTCGGCACCGGATGCACCGCTCTTCTGGGGCTTTGCCATAAGGCCTCGCATACCGCAGAGCTGCTTGATCTGCTGGGTTGAACCGCGCGCGCCCGAATCCAGCATCATGAATACGGGATTGAATCCCTGCTGGTCGGAGGATATCTGCTTGGTAACGATACCGGTAAGTTTGTTGTCGATACCGGTCCAGAGGTCGATCACCTTGTTGTAGCGTTCGTTGTTGGTGATGAAACCCATCGCGAAATTGTTCTTGATATCGTTGACCTGCTTGTAGCCGGCGTCGATAAGTTCGTCCTTCTCCTTGGGGATGATAACATCGCCGAGGTTGAAGGAGATGCCGGCGCGGAAAGCCTGTTCGTAACCGAGGTTCTTGATATCGTCGAGGAACTTCGCGGTGCGGGTTACGCCCGTGTTCTTTATCACGAGGGTGATGATGTTGCGCAGGGCCTTCTTTCCGAGGACTTCGTTCACGTAGGGAACTTCATCGGGAACGTACTGGTTCACGATGATGCGTCCGGCGGAAGTCTTGATGATCTGCGTGCCCTTGGAAGCGTCCATCTTGTCCACGGGAACGCGGACGTTGATTTCGGCGTGCATGTCAATCACCTTTTCGTCGTAGGCTATTATTACCTCTTCGGGCCCGTAGAAGGTCAGGCCTTCACCCTTGGCACCGGGACGTATCTTGGTGATGTAGTACAGGCCGAGCACCATGTCCTGTGAAGGCACGGTGATAGGCGCACCGTTGGCGGGGTTGAGGATGTTGTGGCTTCCGAGCATCAGCAGCTGGGCCTCCATGATTGCGGCATTGCCGAGAGGGAGGTGGACAGCCATCTGGTCGCCGTCGAAGTCGGCATTGAAGGCCGTACATGCGAGAGGGTGCAGCTGGATGGCCTTGCCTTCTATCATGCGGGGCTGGAATGCCTGGATACCGAGGCGGTGGAGGGTAGGTGCGCGGTTGAGCAGCACGGGATGGCCCTTCATCACATTTTCGAGTATGTCCCAGATGACGGGGTCCTTGCGGTCGACAATCTTCTTTGCGCTCTTCACCGTCTTCACTATGCCGCGCTCTATGAGCTTGCGGATGATGAACGGTTTGTAGAGCTCGGCGGCCATGTACTTGGGCAGACCGCACTCATGCATGTTGAGTTCGGGGCCTACCACGATGACCGAACGTGCGGAGTAGTCCACGCGCTTTCCGAGGAGGTTCTGGCGGAAGCGGCCCTGCTTGCCCTTGAGGGAGTCGGAAAGGCTCTTGAGGGCGCGGTTGCTTTCGCTCTTCACCGCGGAACTCTTCTTGGAGTTGTCGAAGAGGCTGTCGACGGCTTCCTGGAGCATGCGCTTCTCGTTGCGGAGAATCACTTCTGGAGCCTTTATCTCGATGAGTTTCTTGAGACGGTTGTTGCGGATGATGACACGGCGGTAGAGGTCGTTGAGGTCGGAGGTCGCGAAGCGTCCGCCGTCGAGGGGTACGAGGGGACGGAGATCCGGAGGAATGACCGGAATCACCTTCATTATCATCCACTCGGGACGGTTGACCTTCTTGCTCTCCTGGAACCACTTCACCACCTGCAGGCGCTTCAGGATTTCAGCTTTGCGCTGCTGCGAGGTCTCCACCAGCATGCGTTCGCGGAGTTCGCGGCCGAGTTCGTCGGGATCGATCTCCTTCAGGAGGTCGTAGATGCCTTCGGCACCCATCTTCGCCACGAACTTGTCGGGATCCGAATCGGGAAGATTCTCGTTTCCGGGGAGTTTGGCGAGCACGTCGAGGTACTCGTCCTCGGAAAGGAGTTCCATCTTTGCGATTCCGGATGCACCGGGACGCGTAACGATGTACTTCTCGTAGTAAATTACGGATTCAAGCTTCTTGGAGGGCAGTCCGAGAACGGCGGAAATCTTGTTTGGAGCGCTCTTGAAGTACCAGATATGGGCGACGGGAACGGTGAGGGTGATATGGCCCATACGCTCGCGGCGCACTTTCTTCTCGGTAACTTCAACGCCGCAGCGGTCGCAGACGATGCCGCGGTAGCGAATCCTCTTGTATTTTCCGCAATAGCACTCATAGTCCTTGGTAGGGCCGAAGATCTTCTCGCAGAAAAGGCCGTCGCGCTCCGGTTTGTAGGTGCGGTAGTTGACGGTTTCCGGCTTGAGGACCTCGCCGCAGCTGCGCTCGATGATGTCTTCGGGCGATGCAAGGGAGATGCTGATTGACTGGAAATTGCTCTTTACCTTGTTTTCTTTGCTGTTGAAATTAGGCATATTCTTGTAAGATTATCCGTTTACAATTATTCCAGCGTAACCTTGAGGCCGAGACCCCTCAGCTCGTGCAGCAGCACGTTGAGGGATTCAGGTATGCCTGCAGGCGGCATCGGGTCACCCTTGACGATGGCCTCGTATGTCTTGCTCCTGCCGGTTACATCATCGGACTTCACGGTAAGGATTTCCTGGAGAACGTTGGCCGCGCCGAATGCCTCGAGGGCCCATACCTCCATCTCACCGAAACGCTGGCCGCCGAACTGGGCTTTACCGCCGAGAGGCTGCTGGGTGATGAGGGAGTAGGGACCGATGGAACGGGCGTGCATCTTGTCGTCGACCATGTGGCCGAGCTTTATCATATAGATGACGCCTACGGTCGCGGGCTGGTCGAACCAGTCGCCGGTGCCGCCGTCGCGAAGCATGGTCTTGCCATAGCGGGGTACTCCGGCCTTGTCGGTGTAGTCGTTGATTTCCTCGTTGCTCGCACCGTCGAAGATAGGAGTGCTGAACTTCACGCCGAGTTTGCTGCCGGCCCATCCGAGCACGGTTTCGTAAATCTGGCCGAGGTTCATACGGGAAGGCACGCCGAGAGGGTTGAGCACGATGTCCACGGGAGTTCCGTCTTCAAGGAAAGGCATGTCCTCGCGACGGACTATCTTGGCTACGATACCCTTGTTTCCGTGGCGTCCGGCCATCTTGTCACCGACGGTGATCTTGCGCTTCTTGGCAACATACACCTTGGCAATCTTCATGACTCCGTTGGGGAGGTTGTCGCCGACCTTAATCTGGTCCATTTCCCTCTTGCAGACCGCGGCTTCGTTCTTGAGAGCGAGGCAGTAGTTGTTGATGAGGTCGCGGATGAGGATGTTGGCATCCTTGTCGGTAGTCCACTTTCCGGAGTTGACGTTCTCGTATTCGATGTTTGCAAGAATTTCGGGAGTGAATTTCCTGTCCTTGGGCACAACCTCGACTCCGAAGAGGTCGAAGATTCCGGCGCTCTTCTTGTCCTTGGTGAGGACGGCGAGCTTGGAGAGGAACTCGGTGCGGAGTTTCTCGGCCTTGGCGTTGAATTCGGCCTCACGTATTTCCAGACGGGTTTTCTGGTCGTTCTTGGCAGCGCTCTTCTTGCCTCCTTCCTTGGTGAGTTTGGCATAGAGGGCGGTCTTGATGACGGTGCCGCTGAGCGAAGGGTTCGCCTTCAGTGAGGCATCCTTCACGTCGCCGGCCTTGTCGCCGAAGATGGCCTTGAGCAGTTTTTCCTCAGGAGAAGGATCGCTCTCGCCCTTGGGGGTAATCTTGCCCACCATGATGTCGCCGGGTTCGATATGGGCGCCTATGCGCACTATACCGTTGCGGTCGAGGTCCTTGGTGGCGTCCTCGCTGACGTTGGGGATGTCGGAGGTGAGTTCCTCCATTCCGCGCTTGGTGTCGCGCACCTCGGTGAGGTACTCGTCCACGTGTACGGAGGTGAGGATGTCCCACTTCACCATCTCCTCGGAAAGGACGATGGCGTCCTCATAGTTGTAACCCTTCCAGGGCATGAAGGCCACCATCAGGTTGCGTCCGAGCGCGAGCTCGCCGTTCTGGGTAGCGTAGCCTTCGGTGAGCACCTGTCCCTTCTCAACCTTGTCGCCCTTGCGGACGATGGGGACGAGGGTTACGGTCGTGCTCTGGTTGGTACGGCGGTAGACGGGGAGTTTGTATACGGTCTCTTCGGGGGCGAAGCTTACGAAAGCCTCATCCTCGGTGCGGGCGTACTTGATATGTATCTCGTTGGCATCCACATAGGTAACCTCGCCCTTGCGCTCGGCTATGAACTGGGTGCGGGAATCCAGGCATACCCTTTCCTCCAGGCCGGTACCCACGATGGGGGATTCGGGCTTGAGGAGAGGAACGGCCTGACGCATCATGTTCGCGCCCATCAGTGCACGGTGGGCATCGTCGTGCTCGAGGAACGGAATCAGCGAAGCGGCCACCGAAGCCATCTGGTTCGGAGCCACGTCCATGTAGTCCACCTGATCCTTTGTAACAACGGGGAAGTCGGCCTCCAGACGGCACTGGATGCGGTCGTCGAGGATATTGCCGTCGTCGTCCATCTTCACGTTGGCGAGCGATACATACTTTCCTTCCTCGTCTTCGGCGGTCATGTAATGGGTGCCGGCGGCGCTCAGGTCGACCTTTCCGTTCTGTACGTCGCGGTAAGGAGTCTCGATGAATCCGAGTTCGTCGATGCGGGCATACACGCAGAGGCTCGAGATAAGACCGATGTTGGGTCCTTCAGGGCTCTCGATAGGGCAGAGGCGCCCGTAGTGGGTGTAGTGCACGTCGCGGACCTCGAAGCCTGCACGGTCGCGGGAAAGACCTCCCGGGCCGAGTGCGGAGAGACGCCTCTTGTGGGTAATCTCCGCCAGAGGGTTGGTCTGGTCCATGAACTGGCTCAGCTGGCTGGTGCCGAAGAACGAGTTGATGACCGACGAGAGGCTCTTGGCGTTGATAAGCTCGGTGGGTGCGAACTGCTCGCTGTCGCGTACGTTCATCCTCTCGCGTATGGTGCGGGCCATGCGGTTGAGTCCTACGCTGAACTGGTTTGCAAGCTGTTCTCCCACGGTGCGGACGCGGCGGTTGCTCAGGTGGTCGATATCGTCGACGGACGCCTTGCCGTTGATGAGCCTGATGAGGTATTTGATGATTTCCACGAAGTCGTCCTTGGTGAGAACGCGCAGCGAAGGGTCGGTGTCGAGGCCGAGCTTGCGGTTCAGACGGAAGCGGCCCACATTGCCGAGGTCGTAGCGCTTCTCGCTGAAGAAGAGCTTGTCTATCACGTCGCGGGCGGTGTTCTCATCCGGCGGTTCCGAATTGCGGAGCTGCTTGTAGATATAGTTGACAGCCTCGATTTCGGTGTTCGTGGGGTCTTTCTGGAGAGTGTTGAATATGATTGCGTACTCGCCGGTGCTGGCCTCGTCCTTCTGGAGGAGTATGCTCTTGGCATCTGTGTCGAGGATGGCGGCGATGGTCTCGTCGTCGAGCACTGCGTCACGGTCTACGATGGGAACTGTACGTTCGATGGGGATGACCTCTCCGGTATCCTCATCTTCAAAGTCTTCGGTCCAGGTCTTGAGGACCTTTGCCGCGAGTTTGCGGCCTTCGTTCTCCTTGAGCGTCTTTTCGTCAACCGGAATCTCGTCGGCAAGGTCGAAAATGTCGATGATATCCTTGTCGGAGTTGAATCCTATAGCCCTGAGCAGGGTGGTGACAGGAAGTTTCTTCTTACGGTCGATGTAAGCGTACATCACGTTGTTGATGTCGCTTGCGAACTCTATCCATGAGCCCTTGATGGGAATGATGCGTGCGGAATAGAGCTTGGTGCCGTTGGCGTGCTGGGTCTGGTCGAAGAATACGCCAGGCGAACGGTGCAGCTGCGAAACGATGATGCGTTCCGAGCCATTGATTACAAATGTGCCGCCCGGGGTCATGTAAGGGATGTCGCCAAGGTATACATCCTGAACCTTGGTGTCGAAATCCTCATGCTCCGAGTCGGTGCACGAAAGGCGGAGTTTTGCCTTCAGGGGAACACTGTACGACAGGCCCCTCTCAAGACACTCCTCGATCGAATACTGCGGCGGATCGACGAAGTAGTCGATAAACTCCAGTTTGTAGGAGTTGCGCATGTCTTCGATCGGGAAAATTTCCTGAAAAACCTGGTACAGACCCTCATTCTTCCTGTTTTCGGGGGTGGTCTCAAGCTGCAAAAAGTCCTTGAAGGACTTCAGCTGGACCTCAAGCAGATCGGGGTATTCCAGTATTTTCGAGCTTGCGAAATTAATACGCTTTGGTTGGGTCTTTTTTGACATAATCTGCCTTAAGGAAAGTAAATAATTTTATACGGAAAAAGGTTTAGAGCCTATTATGCCTGGCTCTAAACCTGTTTGTCCCTTAGCAGGGAGGGGTGAAGTTACTTAACCTCGACCTCTGCGCCGGCTTCCTCGAGGGTAGCCTTGAGCTGCTCAGCCTCTGCCTTGGAAACTTTCTCCTTGACTGCCTTGGGGGCGCCGTCAACGAGATCCTTAGCTCCCTTAAGATCAAGACCAAGGGCTTCCTTGACAGCCTTGATTACCTGAAGCTTGGCCTGGCCGGCATTGGTGAGGATAACATCGAACTCGGTCTGCTCTGCGGGCTCGGCTGCTGCTGCAGCTGCGGGGCCTGCCACTGCCACTGCTGCGGCTGCGGGCTCAATACCATATTCTTCCTTGAGAACCTTAGCAAGTTCCTGAACGTCTTTTACAGTCAAGTTCACCAACTCTTCTGCAAGTGCTTTTACGTCTGCCATAATTGTTTGATTTTTAAATTGTTATTATTTGTTTTATTATTGTTCTTTTTCCTCGAGGGTCTTGACGACACCGGCGATGGTCTGGCCTGCGCTCTGCAGTGCTCCGAGTACGTTGCGTACAGGGCTCTGGAGCATGGAGATGATATCGCCAATGAGTTCTTCCTTGCTCTTGATGTTGACAAGTTCGTCGAGCTTGTCGGCACCTATGAACGCGCATTCCTGCACATAGGCTCCCTTGAGAGCGGGTTTCTCGCTCTTTTTCTTCTGCCAGTCCTGAATAAGTTTGGCAGGAGCGTTGGGAGACTCGGTGTACATGATGGCGGTGTTGCCGACGAGGGTCTCGGTAAGGCTCTCAAGTTCGGGATTGCCCGAAGCCTTGAGCACGTGGGTGAGGAGAGTGTTCTTCACCACGCTGAGCTTGATACCCTTCTCGAAGCACTCGCGACGGAGTTTCGAGGTCTGGTCTGCATTCAGTCCGGCTATATCCGTGATGTAGAAATTAGGATAGTTCTGAAGCTCGGCAGAAATGCTTTCGATAATCTGGTTTTTCAGTTCTTTCTTCATAATACCTAATTTTTACTCGGCACCGTTGAGGAATGCCTTGAGGTCAACTTTAACACCGGGGCTCATGGTAGTTGCGAGGGCGCAGCTCTTCATGTAGGTTCCCTTGAGGGTCTGGGGCTTGAGTTTCGCGATGGCGTTCAGCACCTCGGCAGCGTTCTGGTATATCTGCTCGGGAGTGAAAGACACCTTGCCGATTCCGGCGTGAACGATACCGGTCTTGTCGACCTTGAAATCGATCTTGCCGCCCTTGACTTCCTTGACTGCATTGCCTATCTCCATGGTGACGGTACCCGTCTTGGGGTTAGGCATAAGGCCGCGGGGGCCGAGGATCTTACCGAGGGCACCGACCTTTGCCATAACGGAAGGGGTGCAGACGATGACGTCGATGTCGGTCCAGCCGCCTTTGATCTTCTCGATGTATTCGTCGAGGCCGGCATAGTCGGCACCGGCGGCGAGGGCTTCGTCAACTTTGTCGGGGGTGCAGAGCGCGAGGACGCGGACCACCTTTCCGGTTCCGTTGGGGAGCGTGACGACGCCACGGATCATCTGGTTGGCCTTGCGGGGATCGACTCCGAGGTTTACAGAGATCTCGACGGTTGCATCGAACTTGGTATAAGTGATATCCTTCAAAAGTGCGCACGCCTGTGCGAGAGGATAAACCTGGGTGTGGTCGAATTTGGCCATCACCGCTTTCTGATTCTTAGTAGCCTTGCTCATAGCGTGTGATTATTAAAGGTCCGTAGGGAATTCACCGGTGACGGTGATACCCATGCTTCTTGCTGTTCCAGCTACCATACGCATTGCCGAAGCGAGCGTAAAGCAGTTGAGGTCCGGCATCTTGCCTTCGGCGATTGTCCTGACCTGATCCCAGGTGACGGACGCGACCTTCTTGCGGTTGGGCTCGCCCGAAGCCTTGGAAATCTTGGCAGCTTCCTTGAGCGATACCGCCACGGGAGGCTGCTTGACCTCGAATGTGAAGGATTTGTCGGAATAGACTGTGATAACTACAGGGAGGGTCTTGCCTGCCTGAGCCTGCGTGGCTGCATTGAAAGCCTTGCAGAAGTCCATAATGTTCAAGCCTTTGGAACCGAGGGCCGGTCCTACAGGAGGCGCAGGATTAGCTGCTCCGCCTTTGATTTGGAGCTTGATAAATCCGGTAACTTCTTTTGCCATTTTACTTGTTATTCTTTAGTTACTTGTGTAAAGCTGAGTTCGAGCTGAGTCTTGCGGCCGAAGATGACCACTATAACCTTTACTTTGCTCCTGTCTTCCAGAATCTCGTCGACCGTGCCGCTGAAACCGCTGAACGGGCCGTCGGTAATCTTGACCGACTCCCCGATCTCGTAGTTCACGATGGTCTCCGCAGCGTTGTCGATGTTCTCGTCCTGGACACCGAGTATGCGCTGCACCTCGTCCTCACGGATTGGTACAGGCACGCGCTCGATCTGCGATCCGCTGACCGTTTTCTTTTCCGTCAGGAAGCCGGACATGCCGGGAACGAGGTTGCGGATGATATTCTCGAGTACGGGACTGAGCTGGGCCTCTATAAGAACATAACCGGGGAAGAGCAGTTTGTCCACCGCCTTCCTCTTTCCGTTCTTTGTAACAATTTCCTTTTTCACAGGGACCAGAACCTGGCCAACCTGGTCGGAAATGCCGCTTCGCTCAATCTCTTTCTCGAGATATTCCTTTGCCTTGCGTTCCTTGCCGCCTGCCGCCCGCAGAACGTACCATTTCATTTCAGCCATTTCGTGCAAAAATTACAAGTAGATCAGGGTCATCAGATGCTGGAAAGCAAAGTCGATTATGAAGAGCATCAGCGCGAGAATCACCGTGGTAACCAGAACCAGCAGCGCTGAATTCTGCAGCTTCTGCCAGTTGGGCCAGGTAGTTTTCTTGACGAGCTCTACATAGCACTCTTTTAAGTAGTTGATAAACTTTCTCATCTTTACATTTAATTGACTCGGGAGATTGGAAGCGGAGCCCCGGGTCTTTTAAACATTACCAAATCGTAACCTTTGATATTTGCAGGGGAAGCAGGAATCGAACCCACATTGACGGTTTTGGAGACCGCTGAATTACCATTATTCTATTCCCCTGTATAGGTGGGAGAGGCCTGGGCCTTCCCACCTTGTCTTGTTCAGATTAGTCAAGAATCTTGATAACCTGTCCTGCACCTACGGTACGGCCACCTTCGCGGATAGCGAAGCGGAGACCTTCGTTAAGGGCAACAGGAGTGATGAGCTGAACGTTGATTTCAACGTTGTCGCCGGGCATCACCATCTCGACTCCTTCAGGGAGGGAGATTTCACCGGTAACGTCCAGGGTACGGATGAAGAACTGAGGACGATACTTGTTGTGGAAAGGAGTGTGACGTCCGCCTTCCTCTTTCTTCAGAACGTAGATCTGTCCAAGGAAGTGGGTGTGAGGAGTGATGGAACCGGGCTTTGCGATAACTTCACCACGCTTGACCTCTTTCTTGTCGATACCACGGAGGAGGAGACCTACATTGTCACCAGCCTCACCCTGGTCGAGGAGCTTGCGGAACATCTCGACGCCGGTGACGACGGTGTTCTTGGGTTTGTCGTTGAAGCCGACGATTTCAGCGGGATCGTTGACGTGGATGGTACCGGTCTCGATACGTCCGGTAACGACGGTTCCACGGCCGGTGATGGAGAAGATGTCCTCGATAGGCATGAGGAAAGGCTTCTCGTTCTCACGTACGGGGATGGGGATGTACTCGTCGACAGCGTTCATGAGTTCCATGACTTTCTCTTCCCACTCGGGTTCTCCGTTGAGGGCGCCGAGGGCGGAGCCGCGGATAACGGGAGCGTTGTCGCCGTCGAAGTTGTACTTGCTGAGAAGGTCGCGAACCTCCATTTCGACGAGGTCGAGCATTTCGGGATCGTCGACGAGGTCAACCTTGTTCAGGAAGACGACAATCTTGGGAACGTTCACCTGACGGGCGAGCAGGACGTGCTCGTTGGTCTGGGGCATGGGACCGTCGGTAGCAGCCACAACGAGGATTGCACCATCCATCTGGGCGGCACCGGTAACCATGTTCTTCACGTAGTCGGCGTGACCGGGGCAGTCAACGTGTGCATAGTGACGTGACGCGGTCTCGTATTCGACGTGTGCGGTGTTGATGGTAATACCACGCTCTTTCTCTTCAGGAGCGTTGTCGATCTGGTCGAAGGACTTGACTTTGCCTTCGTTGCCTGCTACCCTTGCTGCGAGCACTTTGGTGATGGCGGCGGTGAGGGTAGTCTTGCCGTGGTCAACGTGGCCGATAGTACCGATGTTGACGTGCGGTTTGGTTCTTACGAATGTTTCTTTTGCCATAATATTATGATATAAAAGTTGTCATAAAAAAAGAGCCGATGATGGGATTTGAACTCATGACCTCATCCTTACCAAGGATGCGCTCTACCCCTGAGCTACATCGGCTTACTTTCGAGCGGGGTAGGAGAATCGAACTCCCATTTCCAGCTTGGAAGGCTGGCATAATAGCCATTATACGAACCCCGCTTTCTTCCGGAAGCGTTCATCTTCCGCTCTTAGTGTGGGCAAGGATGGGTTCGAACCACCGTAGGCGTAAGCCGACAGATTTACAGTCTGTTCCGATTGACCACTCCGGCACTTGCCCGATATCGTGTCTGATGCGCTCAGGACACAGAAGCGAGCCGATGGGGGGATTCGAACCCTCGACCCCGAGATTACAAATCACGTGCTCTGGCCAACTGAGCTACATCGGCAGTATTTCAAGCCTTTTTACAAAAGGATTGCAAAGATAGGGATTATTTGTGATTCTCCAAAAAATTTTCAATCTTTTTCGCAATAGAAGCCTCATCCATGCCGCAAAATTCCCATTGTTCGTCCCTGCCGGCATGGCGGATGAACTCGTCGGGAACGCCTATTCCTTCAACCGAGGGAGCATTGTCGAGCTTTGCAAAGTGCTCCGCCACGGCCCCGTAGAGGCCTCCTTTCAGGCATCCGTCTTCAAGTGTAAGGACGTGGGAGTACTGCCCTGCAATCCTGTCAAGCATCTCTGTGTCAAGAGGTTTCACAAAACGGAAATTATACACTCCGGCTTCTTCCCCGAACTTTCCGGCGGCCCTGAGCGCCCCGTTGACTATGGGTCCGGTGCAGACGAGAGCCACCTTCTTTCCCTGCTTCAGCTCTTCGGCCCTGCCGAGAGGAAGCGTCTTGTAGGAGGCTTCCTTCCAGGCGGCACCTTCCCCGCGCCCGCGCGGATACCTTATAATAAACGGCCCGTGATCGGTGGCAAGCGCCGTGTACATCAGCTGCTTCAGCTCCGTCTCATCCTTAGGGGAACTGATTATCGTATCGGGAACGGCACGCAGGGCTGCGATGTCGAAAACCCCGTGGTGCGTGGCTCCGTCTTCGCCCACCAGGCCGGCACGGTCGAAACAAAGGGTGACAGGCAGCCGCTGCAGGGCGACGTCGTGCACTATCTGGTCGTAGGCCCTCTGGGCGAAGGATGAATAGATGTTGCAGAACGGCCGCAGGCCTCCGGCGGCGAGTCCCGCGGAAAAAGTCACGGCGTGTTCTTCCTCTATCCCCACGTCGAAGAAACGCCCCGGGAAACTGTTGGCGAATTCCGTCATCCCGCATCCTTTCGCCATGGCGGGCGTGATTCCCACTACCCTGGCGTCCTGCTCCGCAAGCTCGCACAGCACCTTCCCGAACACGTCCTGATAGCGGTCGGGGCCCTCCGGGGCTGCCGCCCTCTCTCCCGTTTCGCGGCTGAACTTTCCGGGTGCATGCCAGTTCACGGGATCGTTTTCCGCAGGGGCGTACCCCTTTCCCTTCACCGTATGGGCGTGCAGCACCCTCGGCCCCGGCATGTCCTTCAAGCGCTTCAGGGCGTTCACAACCGCTTCGATGTCGTTGCCGTCGACGGGGCCGAAATATCGGAAGCCGAGGGCCTCGAAGAGGTCGCCTCCGGAATACTTTACCGCCCAGGATTTCAGGCTTCTCCACCAGCGCTGTATCCTGTTGCGTATTCCGCCCTCGCCTATGGCGTCCCACACCATGTTCTTGAAGTCGTTGTATTTCCTTGAAGTGGTAATCTTCAGTAGATGGTTGTGCAGGCCGCCGAGGTTTTTGTCTATGGATATATCGTTGTCGTTCACGATTACCAGCAGGTCGGCGTTGCCCGCTCCGGCATTGTTGAGCCCTTCGAAGGCCAGGCCTCCGCTGAGCGCCCCGTCGCCTATCAGCGCCACAACCTTTTCCTCCCGTCCCTGTATGCGGGCGGCTTCCGCGAGCCCGAGTGCAGCGGATATGGAAGTGGAGGAATGTCCCGCGCCGAAGTTGTCGTAAGCGCTTTCATCCATACGCAGGAATCCGCTGAGACCGTCCTTGCGCCGAAGGGTGCCGAAAGAGCCCCTGCGGCCCGTAAGAATCTTGTGAGCGTACGCCTGGTGCCCCACGTCGAACACTATCTTGTCGCGGGGTGCGTCGAATACGTAATGATATCCCACTATGAGCTCCACGGCACCCAGGCTGGATCCCAGATGGCCGGGATTTTCGGAGCATACCTCAACTATGTAACTGCGAATTTCGGCGCACAGTTGCCGGAGTTCGTCCATGCCCAGCCCTTTGATGTCGGCCGGAGATTCAATCTTGTCGAGGATGGGATACATTCAGGTTTCAGTTTAGTTTGACTTTGTGCAGGTCGGCGGACAGCAGCAGGGCGAGGATACAAACGCCCACGAACATCAGTTCCACATGGACGGGGCCGTTGACTGCCGCCTTGCCGAGAATCACTCCGGCTATCATCTTGAACAGCATCAGCCCCAGGTTCTGAATCCAGTATATCAGCGAATAGGCGGTCCCGAGCACCTTGTCGGGCACTATCCTGGGTATGCTGGGCCACATCGCCGCCGGTACCAGGGAATAGCCGAATCCGAGGAACACCATTGCGAGATAGCCCCAGAAAGGCACTCCCGAAGGAGCGAAGGCGAGCAGCAGATGCGCTATGAGGGCCAGAACGGATCCGACCAGCATCCAACGCGTGGCGTGGCCGACCTTGTCCACCATGATGCCGAACAGGGGGGCGAACACCACCGTTGCGAACGGCAGCATGCTCACCATCCAGCTGGCGGTTTCGGGGGGCACGTCAAAGCGGGGCACGAGTATGGCTCCTGCGAATTTCTTGAAAGCTATTATGCTGCTGTAGAAGAATACGCAGAGCAGGGAGATGAGGATGAAGCGCTTGTTGGTGAGCACTTTGAGTACGTCGGAGAAATGGAATTCGTCGCTCCTGGCGTCATCCTTCGCGGCAGGGAAGCGCTTGGCATCCAGTGCCACGAACACCGCCCAGAGAATGCATCCGAGCAGCAGCAAACCCAGGCCGAGGGTGGCAGGTCTTGCAGTTTCGGCAAGGGTATAGGTCGCATTGCAGGTTTTGGCAGGCACGAGACGGGGCGCCATCACAAGGGCGAAGGCTGTGCCGAGTCTGGCTATTGCGAGCTGCAGGCCCATGGCAAAGGCCATAGGCCCGTCCTTGAACCAGCGTGCAATGCTGCGCGTTACCGCCACTCCCGCAATTTCGCTGCCGAGCCCGAAGAACATGCATCCTATGTAGGCTACGGTGAGGGATTTGTCGGGTGCAAGCCCCGATGTGATTGCCCACAGCACCAGTGCGGCGCCGGCGGTCATCATCCCCACGAAAATGGAGCCGGTGATGCGTACACCCCATTTGTCGAGGAGTATGCCGCATACTATCAGTCCTCCGAAGACGCAAAGTACCGAATACCCGCTGGTGTAGAGGCCGTATGCAGCGGCGTCCCACCCCAGTTCAAGCTGCGCGGGATTGCTGAAAAGGTTCGATATGCTGGAGAACATGTCGTCGAAGAAGTAGGAGCCGAACATCGGCACCACCAGACATGCCAGCGCGATCCAGCAGGTATATTTGCGTAATTTTACAGAGCTCATTTACTGAATGTTGGGCTCTTCCAGGCCGAGATGTTTCTTCTTGTCCACAACCTTGAGGTAAAGGCCGATAAGCATTGCGGCTATGCCGAGGCAGGCCAGCATCACGAGCGCCCAGGTATAGTTGAGCTCGTCGGGAGCCGTTCCGGGAGCGTTGGTCTTGGTGAGCACGTTGCCTATCATGATGGGGAACAGCCAGAGGCCGATGTTCTGTATCCAGAATATGAGGGCGTAGGCG
>CAJONC010000026.1 GCA_905235675.1 uncultured Bacteroidales bacterium
CACAAAAGTATTGGATTTGGAGACCGGTCTTTTCTTCCAAAGTACAGCTTATGTATATTCTATCCTCCAACGTGAAATGAAGGAAGGGAAAATTACGGCCGTATAGACATCTTTTAGAATGGTGACCAAGGCGGAAATAATGTCACCGATGTAAAATCAGAAACGGCCGCTCGCACCGCCGCCGCCGAAGGAACCGCCACCGAAGCCGCCGAAGCCTCCGCCCCAGCCGGAACCCCCTCCGAAGCCGCCTCCTGTCCAGCTGCTGCCGGATGACGACGGACCGGAACTCGTAAAGATGACAGGCCCGCGGAATCCCCTGCCTCCGCCGCTACCGTTGTTTTTGTCTTTGGAGGCTATTACGATGATGGTGATGAATATAATCAGGAAAATTATCAGAATCACAATATCGGCGGCGGAATCCCCGTCCTCATGGTCGCGGGGCTCGCTTATCTCGCCTTCTGCGAGGGCCATCAGTTCCGTGCAGGCCTTGCTGACTGCGGCGAAATACTCGTCCCTGCGAAGATGCGGCCCCATTATATTGCGGATAATACGCGCCGCATAGGCATCGGGGATTGCCCCTTCAAGGCCGCGACCCACCTGTATAGTCACGTCCACATAGCCTCCTTCCCTCGTTTTGAGAAGAATCAGGACACCATTGTTCAGCCTGGAGCCTATTCCCCACTTGTTGGCAAGCGCGAGGGCGTAGGGAGCCACGTCGTAGCCGTGCAAATCGGGGACTGTCACGACGCATATCTGGTTGGAAGTCCTTTCATCGAAGGCGACCAGGGCCGTTTCGAGGGAATCTTTCTGATATTGGGTAAAAACCGAAGAAAAATCGTTTACAAGACGCGGCGGGACCGGAATCGCAGGCAGATAATCACCAATCGCCGCCCTCAGGCCGGGAGCCAGGGCGACGACAAGTAAAAGTGATGCGAAAAACCGGCGCATGCGCGTCAGAATTCCACCTTGGGAGCGGTGCGGGCGGCTTCTTCAGCCTCGAAATATCCCTTCTTCTCGAATCCGAAGAAACCGGCGAGAAGATTGTTGGGGAAACGGCGGATAGAGGTGTTGTAATCCTTTGCAGTTTCGTTGAATACCCTGCGGGCCTCGGCAATGCGGTTCTCGGTGCCTTCCAGCTGGGCCTGAAGGTCGAGGAAGTTCTCGTTGGCCTTGAGATCGGGATAGTTCTCCACCACCATCAGCAGCCTGCCCAGTGAAGAACTGAGCTCGCTCTGGGCCTTCTGGTAGGCGGCTATTTCCTCAGTGCTGAGATTGCCTCCGTTCACGCTTGTAGCTGCGGCCCTTGCGTTGACAACGGCCTCCAGCGTGGAGCTTTCATGTTCGGCGTAGCCCTTCACGGTAGCCACGAGATTGGGTATGAGGTCGGCACGGCGCTGATAGTTGTTCTCCACATTGCTCCATGCGGTGGTTACCGCTTCGTCTTTGGACACAAGTCCGTTATAGGCTGAGATTCCCCAGATTACCAGTACGGCGAGGATGCCCAATATTACAATCCAAGATGATTTTTTCATGATATTTCAGGTTTTTGAAAATTATCGCATACAGCGGACGGAAGCCCTGACGGATTCTTTTCCGAAGGCGTCGACGAATATCGCAGGCTTGTCCATATAAATATAACGTGCTTTGGCGCTGACGCCGTCCACTTCGTCCGAAGTCCACAGGAAGGCATAGTCGTTCAGTCCGCCATACACGGCTTTGCCGTTGTTGAGTTTCGCCAGGCCGGCAGGTATCAGGGACAGGCGGGACGCATTGGTTATCCTGACATCGGGCCAGAATTCCCACATTCTGCTGCCGTTCATATAGATATTGCCCATAAGCGCACCGGCTCCGCTTTCAACGGACACCCCGTCGGAAGAAGTGCCGCCGTATGCAAGGGCAAGATTGATTATATCGGCATCGGAAGGAAGATGCCATCCTTCGGGACAGGCGTTCACGGCCTCGTTCCAGGTATAATATCTGCCGTAAATCCGTGAAAGCGCTTCTTCTCCGCTGAAGGCATCTCCGGCACCGTTCCACGCAAGATTCGATATCATCCAGTCATGCCCGTCGGCAGCCGTGGTGTAGTAATATCGGTAGGAGTCCCTGGTATCTTCGAAGGTATTCAGTTCATCCAGGAAACCATAGCCGCGAAGCGACCCTTCATCAAGTTCAGTATTCAGTATGGTGAACGACACTACGGTACTGCGCAACGAATATCCTTCAGCAGCCACATAGATGCTGAGGGTGAACTTACCAACAGTATCGGTCGGAATTTCAAAGATGAAATCATTGCCTATGGTGTCGGGGTCGGTTTCGGTGCGTACCGTATCCCTGGCGCCGGTAATGGGATGAACCCAGTAAAGGGTGAGAAGGGTATCGGTTTCGTCGTTGCGGTAAAAACCGGTGGGTAAAACGTTTATCTCCTCCCCGGCAAGAACGTATTCGGGGAAATCCACCTTGAGCGTTCCGGAAAGCGAAGGAAGCGTCATTGAAGCCCTTTCCTTGTGGCATGAGACCAGAAGGAGAGCCGTCGCAAAAGCAAGTACCGCCCCTGATATTCTTGTATAGTTCATTACTTTTCTTTTAACTGTGCAAAGATAGTACAAATATTTTGCCGAATAATGCGAAAAGTTTTAATTATCTTTGCGTATTATGAATGAAAACGAAATGATCCACACCGAGAATCTCGAGTACAACACCAGCAGGGAACGCATTCCCATGACGGAATATGGAAGAAACGTGCTCAAAATGGCCGAACACCTGAAGGAAATCCCCGACAGGGACAAAAGGAGCGAACAGGCGCGTGCCGTGGTGAAAACCATGGAGTTGCTGAATCCGGCCGTGCGTTCGCAGGAAGACTGGGAGCACAAGCTCTGGGACCATCTTTACATAATAGCGGGCTTCGACCTCGACATCGACGCCCCCTTCCCCGCCCCGACGAAAGAAGAATTCGAGACAAAGCCTGTCACCATCCCCATGAAGGGGACCAAGATAAAGGCCACCCACTACGGGCGCAACATAGAAAAGATAATAGACCTTATCGCCGCTGAACCTGAAGGCGAAATGAAGACTGCCATGATACTGTCGCTCGCCACCTACATGCGCACCCAGTATCTTATCTGGAACAAGGACAGCGTCGCCGACGAAACCATCTTCAACGATATAGAGAAGCTGTCCGACCACAGAATCAAGGTGCCTGAAGGGCTCTCGCTGAAGGGTATTTCGCAGGATGCCAACTTCTCCAGGCCAACTCTCGGAGTCAAGAACCAGAGCGGCAAGGGAAAGAATTTCAAATACGGTAAAAAGTCCAGGAAGAAATGAAGAAATTTTTCGGCTACATAGCATTCTGGAAAAACTGGGACGACCGCGAAAAGCACATCGCCAGGGTGATTGCGGGCTACGCCGTAGCCGCCCTCGCACTGTTCGTGCTGATTGCGTGCGTGTCGTATCTGTTCCACTGGAGGCAGGACATGAGCCTGCTGAGCGACCCTGCCATGATGGACAGGTCCACCGAGGTGGGGAACGCCGCAGGCAAGCTCGGATACAAAACCGGGCACTGGCTTGTCTGCGACCTGTTCGGTCTCGGCAGCTTTGCCTTCGTGGTGATACTTGTAGCCATAGCCGCCCGCCTTATCAACGGCAGTTGGCACCATTCCCTCCTTAAGACGACTCTCATCTCGCTCAGTGGGGCCTTCGTATTCTCGCTGCTGCTCGCATTCATCGGCGGCATCGCCGGACTCGGCAGCGCATTTGGCGGCGGACTCGGAGGAGAATGCGGCGCACAGATAATACTCTGGGGCGAAAATCTCTTCGGCACGCTGATAAGCGGAGTGCTGGTGGTACTGCTGTCCGTAAGCTGGCTGCTGCTGAGCAGCAGGAAGTTCGCCGACCGGCTTTTCAGCCCACGCAACAAAAAGGACGATACTGAAGAGCTTCAGGACGAGGATTTCAATGAGGAAGATGATGAAAATGCCGGCGAGGACGAAGAAGTGACTGAAGATGTGCCCGAAGATATACCGGAAGATGATACTGAGCAGGAAGACGTACAGAATACCGGCAATGAGACTGTATCCGAAGACGGACCGGAGCAGAAAGACGACAGCGACCTTACCCGCATAGACGACCCTGACGGCACTCTCGAAAACGACAATTACGAGCAGCTGCCGCCCATCAACAACAGGCTCGACCCGCCTGAGGGCCTGCCCAAGTTCAAGGGCCCGACCCTCGATCTTCTCGAATCCCACGCCTCCGAGCGCAGGATGGTTACCAACGAGGAACTGATGCGCAACAACAACAAGATCCGCGCAACCCTGAAGAACTACCGCATAGAAGTCCAGGAAGTGAAGGCGCAGGTAGGCCCCACCGTCACCCTCTACCGCGTGACGCTGGCTCCCGGAGTGCGCATCGCGGAAGTGAAGAAGCTTCAGGAAGATATAGCCATGTCGCTGAATGCCAAGGGAGTACGCGTAGTCACACTGTCTGATTCCGTAGGTATCGAAGTAGCCAACGACTATGCATCCATAGTGCCTCTGAGGAACCTGCTCAACAGCGAGGCCTTCCGCAACAGCAAGTATGAACTTCCCGTCGCCATAGGCTTCACCATCACCCAGGAAGTGAAGGTCTTCGACCTCGCCGACGCCCCTCACCTCCTCGTTGCGGGCGCCACCAAACAGGGCAAGTCCGTGGGCCTCAACATCATCATCGCATCGCTGCTCTACGCCAAGCATCCCTCCGAGCTGAAGTTCGTGTTCGTCGATCCGAAGATGGTGGAATTCTCCCCCTACAACAAGCTTCTCAAGCACTACCTCGCCGTGCTCCCCTACAACAGCGAGGAGGAGGAGGAGAACCGTGCAATCGTCAAGAATGCGAAGGACGCCGACACCACGCTCAAGAGCCTCTGCATCGAGATGGACGAGAGATATATGCTGCTCAGCAAGGCCGGCGAGAACAAAATCACCGACTACAACGAGAAATACAAGGCCCGCAAGCTGAACCCCAAGAACGGCCACAGGTTCCTGCCTTACATCGTAACCATAGTCGATGAATACGCCGACCTCACCATGACCATGGGTGCAAGCCCCGAAGTGAGGGCCGCATCCAAGAGCATCACCAACTCCATCATCCGCCTCGCCCAGAAGGGCCGCGCCGCCGGAATCCACGTTATCATCGCAACTCAAAGGCCTTCCGTCGATGTTATCTCCGGAGTCATCAAGGGTAACTTCCCCCTGCGAATCGCATTCAGGGTTGCTTCACGCACCGACTCCATGACTATACTCGACTCCCCCGGAGCCGAGAAGCTGATAGGCCGCGGCGACATGCTGCTTTCCGCCGGAATCGACAACGAACGCATACAGTGCGGTTTCGTGAGCGGCTCCGAAATCAAGGCCATCACCTCCTTCATAGGCGAACAGCAGGGCTACGCCAAGAGCTACAATACTCCTTACTATCTGCCCGAGGTCAAGGAAGAAGAGAAAGATGGCGGCGGGGCCAAAGGTGAGCTGGGCGACCTGGACGAGCGCTTCGAGGAAGCCGCCAAGATGGTTGTCACTACACAGAAGGGTTCCACGTCCGACCTGCAGCGCAGGCTCGGAATGGGCTACGCAAAGGCTGGCAGGGTAATGGACCAGCTGGAACAGGCAGGCATAGTCGGGCCGCAGGAGGGAAGCAAACCTCGCACGGTTCTTGTACAGACACTTGACGAACTTGAGACACTTATAGACAATTTGAAAAATGCGTAAGATTATTTTCACACTTTCCGCCATCCTGTTCTGCTGTCTGCTGCATGCACAGGACGGAAGCATACTAAGCGAACTCACTTCTATGCTCGGCCGCAGCCAGATAACTGCCCACTACAGCTACAGCGACGCTTCCGGAGCAGAACTCGGCAAGGGTGTCGCCACGATCCAGGGCCGTAAATATATGGTCTCTGAAGGCAATGCCATGTTCATCAGCGACGGTTCCACCCTCTATTCGGTTTTTTCGGACAGAAAGGAGGTCTATATCGAGAATGCCGGAGGCAAAAACGATATTTTCAGCAATCTGCCGGAAGTTTTGAAGAATGTGGAGAATCTGAAATGGGACGGTGGCAAGCTCTCCTTCACCATGAATATGGAAGGGTTTGGCGAACTGCACTGCAAAGCCGGAGTGCAGGAACTCCCATGGAATGACGAGGCTCTGTTCTCGGTAAGCGACGGTATTCTTGAAAGCAAAGCCTGGGTAGTCACCGATTTGCGATGACTCCATTCCTGAAACAGGTTGCACAGCATTACCATCCGGCTCCCGAAATCAGCCGGATGTGTTTTATTTTTCCGAACAAGCGTTCGGTGAGTTTTTTCCACAAGTATCTCGGTGAAGAATGTGCCGCAGCGCACGAGGCGATGATTGCTCCCGAGTGCATTGCGATGAATGATTTCTTCGCAAAGCTCGGAGGCCTGCGTCCGGCGGACAGGCTGGCCTCGCTCGTCACCCTCTACGACTGCTACAAGGAGCTGTATCCATCGGCGGAGCCGCTGGACGAGTTCATTTTCTGGGGAGGAGTGCTGCTGAACGATTTTTCGGAGGTGGACAAATACCTGGTGAATCCGGAACATATTTTCAAGAATGTTGCGGAGTTCCGGCAGATGCAGGACGACATGTCCTACCTTGAGCCGGGGCAGCGCGAGGCGATGGAGCATTTTCTGGGGCAGTTCGAAAGGGACGGCGATTACAAGGAGAAGTTCCGCCGTATATGGGACATATTGCTGCCGCTCTACCATTCCTTCAACGATGCCCTTGCCGCGCAGGGGCTGAGTTCCGAGGGGGCGCTTTACCGTTCGATTGCGGACAGGCTCGACGGCGAGGCGGTGGCGGATGTGCTGGATGCGGCTTTCCCCGGGAAGGAGAAGTTCGTGTTCATGGGCTTGAATGCGTTGAACGAGTGCGAGAAGAAGGTGATGAGGAAGATGAGGGATGCGCATCTGGCGGAATTCTGCTGGGATTTCAGTTCGGAAGAGATTCGCGATCCGGCGAACAGGTCGTCGTTCTTCCTGTCAAAAAACATTGCGGATTTCCCGCAGGCCTTCAGGCCCGACTCCGACGGACTTCCCCGCCCCACATTCAACGTGGTTTCGGTTCCTTCATCGGTAGGACAGACTAAACTGCTGCCGTATATCCTGTCTGCGCCGTCCGGCGCAGGTATCCCCCCTTCGGGAGTTCGCCCTTCGGGCTCACCCCACCATCCCTTCGGGACGGTCCCCCCGCTATCGAACCGCGGGTGTTACGTCCCTCAGGGAGGATACCTGCAACCGGCGTCCGCCCGGGAGATCGGCATCAATACCGCCATCGTTCTTCCGGAAGAGGGACTGCTGCTGAATGTACTGAATTCGATTCCGGAAGACATCGGGGACGTGAACGTCACTATGGGCTACCCCCTTCGCGGCAGCGAATTCCACGCACTGTTGCAGGAACTCGCCGCACTGCAGCTCGGCCGCCGCGACAAGAACGGCACCATACAATTCTATCACCGCCACGTCGCCGGCATATTCAGCAACAGCGTCATACGGTCCGTCAGCACCGACGCCGACAACGATGTGGCCGGATCCGTCCGGAAAGAGGCACGCTACTACGTCGCCCAATCCAGCTTCGGCGGCAGCCCCCTGATGAATCTCATCTTCCGCCCCGCCGAAGACCCCGCATCCTACCTCAGGGACATACTTCTCGCCATTGCCCCCCTGCTCAGGGAGAAGGACGGAATGCAGATGGAACTCGACTTTGCCATGTACGCCTACAAGGCCGTCACCCGCATCCAGGGCCTTGGGCTGCAGATACAGGAGCGTACCTGGTGGCGCCTTTTCGACCAGCTCACCGCCCGCGCAAGCGTCCCGTTCAACGGGGAGCCCCTGAAAGGCTTGCAGATAATGGGCCCGCTGGAAACCCGCGCTCTCGACTTCGACAACCTTATCGTACTGTCCTGCAACGAGGGCACCTTTCCCCGCAGGAACGTAGCTCCCTCTTTCATTCCTGCGGAACTCCGCAAAGGATTCGGCCTGCCCACCTACGAATACCAGGACTCGGTTTGGGCCTACTACTTCTACCGCCTCATCCAGAGGGCCCGGAATGTCTGGCTGGTCTTCGATTCCCGCACGGAAATGAGCCGCAGCGGGGAAGAAAGCCGATATATACGCCAGATCCGTATGCTCTACGACTTCGATCTGCACGAATACAGCGTGGAAGCGCCCATACGCGAAGCCGAAGCAGGGCAGGCCATTCCCAAGACCGAAGAAGACCTCGCGGTGATGCAGGGCAGGGATTTCCAGCTGTCGGCATCTTCCCTCCAGGACTATCTCAGCTGCCCCGCAAAATTCTATTTTTCAAAGATAAAGGGACTGAAGGCCGCCGACGAGATAAGTGAATCGCTGGATGCCGGAATGATAGGAAACGTACTGCACGAGACCATGCAGAAGCTCTATTCCGGCAGAAAGAGCATAGACAGCGCCTACATCAGTGGGCTGCTGCACGACAAGGAAAGCATACGCGCCCTTATCGAGGGCCTGATAAAGGAAAAACTGCATTCCGACGAGGTTGAAGGCCGCAACCTGATATTCGAAGACCTGATACTCAAATACACCCTCCAGGTGTTGCGTACCGACCTTGAAATGCTCGCCGAAAGGGGCAGGGACTCCTTCGAAATACTCGGACTCGAACTCGACCGCAGAAAAGAAATCGGAGGATTCAAGTTCCAGGGCTACATCGACAGGCTCGACTCCCCCGCCCCCGGGGTGATCCGTGTGGTGGACTACAAGACAGGAAAAGTGAGCGAGACGGAGATGGACACCAATGACGGCAACGCGGCGGCAGTAGTGGAGGCCCTTTTCGGAGACAACAACTCCAAACGGCCCAAGATAGCCCTCCAGCTTTATCTTTACGACGAATTTCTCGAAGATCATCCGGCCCGTACCGGCTGCACCCTCGAAAACTGTATCTACCAGACCAACAGCATCTTCGTACAGAAACCACGCAGCAATCCCGCAAGCGGGGAATTCCTCAGGCTGATGAAAGAAAGGATGCCCCTGCTGCTGGACGAACTGCGCGACCCCGCCGTGCCATGGAGCAGGACGGATGACGCCAAGACCTGCGAATATTGTGACTTCAAGACCATTTGCGGAAAATGATAAAGATACTCAAAGCCTCCGCAGGGTCGGGCAAGACATACACCCTCGCAAACGAGTACATTGCGCTGCTTACCGAAAAGTACGCGTACAGGCACATACTCGCAGTCACATTCACCAACAAGGCTACCGCCGAGATGAAGGCCAGGATACTCAAGTTCCTGTCGGAATCCCACGACGCGAAAGACAGGGAGATGCTGCGCGACATACTCCATGACTACAGCGCCTTCGCGGTCAGCACCATCGACAAATTCTTCCAGCAGGCCCTCAAATCCTTTGCCAGGGAGATTGGGCAGGTGGCTGATTATCAGATAGATCTCGATAAAAAATCCCTCGTCCACGAAGCGATGGACAGCATACTGGACTCCCTTACAAGGGAGGATTCCGACACTCTGGAATGGCTGCAGCAGAGCATAAACGAAGAACTCAGGCAAGGCAGGCGCATTCACATCGAAGACACACTGTACGAAATGGGCGAACGGCTGACGATGCCGGACTGCGGCCCTACCGATGAACTGCGGCGGCGCTTCAGCAAGGAAAACCTCGCTGCAATACGTAAGAACTGCGACGAAATCATATCCGCGTTCACAAACGAACTGAACGCCGCGGCGAAAGATGTGCAGGTGGTCAAGGCCAACTCCATCAAACAGCTTGCCCCCTACCTCGAAGGGTACAAGACCTGGGAAAAGATTCCGCTCCCGAAGACTACCCTGATGAAGGAAGCCGAAGGCAGCCGTTTCTGCGAGCTGCTGTCCGGCGACAGGTACCGCTGGTACTGCACGGCGTGGATGCTTCGCGACATGAGTTTCAGCCTCGGGCTCGCAGGTGAGTTCTACCGTTCCTTCCAGGACCTGCTGAGAGAGAAGAATGTGATGATTCTTGACGAATCGAACGTCATCCTGAAAGATATCATCGCCGGCAGCGACGCTCCTTTCGTCTATGAAAAGATGGGGGTGCGCTACGAAAATTTCCTGCTGGACGAATTCCAGGACACCTCCAACATCCAGTGGGAGAATTTCCGCCCGCTGCTCAGGGAAAGCGAGGCCAACGAGCATAACAGCCTGATAGTGGGCGACGTAAAGCAGAGCATATACCGCTGGCGCGATTCCGACTGGACACTGCTGGCCCGCAGGGTGAAGGAAGATTTCCCCCGTTCCTCGGAGGATACCCTGCAGAACAACTGGCGCAGCCTCAAGACCATAGTGAACTTCAACAATGCCTTTTTCGAGTTTGCAGCCAGGGCCATAAACCAGCCCGACCTGTATTCCGATGTCAGGCAGAATGTCAAAAGCGACGACACTCAGGAGGGCATGGTGCGGGTGAGTTTCTGCGAGAAGGATGGGCAGATTCCCATGGTGCTGAATTCCATCGGCGAAGCCCGCGCGGCAGGGGCGAATTACAGCGACATAGCTGTGCTGGTGAGGGCGAATTCCGACGGCGCCGAAATTGCGCGCGAACTGATGAAGGAGGGCATCCCCGTGGTATCGGACGATTCCCTCAAGCTCAAATCATCCAAGACTCTGCGAAAGCTTGCCGGCATACTTGCAAACCATGAGAATCCGGATGACAGGATTAACAGTTATCTTGCCGAGGCCGAATCGGTTGTCTTTCCGGAACAGTATCATTCCCTCACCGACCTCTGCGAGAATCTCCTGCTCCAGCTGCGGGAGAAATCCCCTTCCGATTTCGACGGGGAGACTCTGTTCATCCAGGCTTTCATGGACGACCTTCGAGAATGGACGGAGGTGAACGGGAACGACCTGAAGAATTACCTCGGACACTGGGAGGAAGGCAAGCAGACCATCAGTTCCCCTGCCGGAACCGATGCGGTGAGGGTAATCACCGTGCACAAGGCCAAGGGGCTGGAATTCCCCTATCTCATTTTCCCTTATGCCCACAAGGTGGATTTCTACAAGGCCGGTTGGAAGTGGTGTCCCCTCAATACGGAGGGATCCCCTTTCACTGCGGAGGCGCAGGGGCTTTACCCTGTGATGCTGGATTCCAATGCGGACAACACCCTGTTTGCGGATTCCCTGCTTGCGGAGAAGAAGATGCAGCTGGTGGACAATATAAATGTATTCTATGTGGCCCTTACACGTGCGGAGAAGTGTCTGCATGTCATTGCAGATCAGCCGTCGAAGGCGTTCATCGCTTCACTTGGGAAGGTGCCGGATTACAAGGATTTTTCGCAGGTGCTATATCATTTCTGCGGTTGCGTGGATGAATATCAGGCAGGGAGTATGTATGACTTCAAAACTGCCGGCAGGGACTGTCCTTCTTCAACCGTCTCGCTTCGCTCGACCCCTCCCATCGCAGGCGATGGGCCCCTCGAAAGGTTGGAATTACGGGGCCCCCGAAAATTGCAAATTTTTGGGGAGTCACTGCCGAGGGTGGCAGTGGTTTCAGAGGGACAGTCCCTGCCAGCCGCACCGGAACAAAACCTGCTGAAATACTCTTATAGGTCGATTCCGATAGGTGACAGGCTGAAGGTATCGGCGGATGCTTCCGACTTCTTCGGCGAAGACGGAGCCACTGGTCCTGCGGCGTCTCCCAGACGGAACGGCATCGCCCTTCACGGAATCCTCTCCAAGGTGCAGACTCCTGAAGACCTGCGCCCAGCAGTGGACGACGCCGTGCTGGAAGGCACTCTCACGGAAGACGAGGCCCGCGAGGCCTTCGCACTGCTGCAGGAACGCATCGCCGCCCATCCAGGCTGGTTCGCAGGCGGGGGCATGAACGAAATAACCGTGTTCGATGTCTTCGGTAACGGGCGCAGGCCCGACAGGGTGGCGCCGGACGGAGACGGAATCGTAATCATCGACTACAAGTTCGGAGAAAGCACACCTGAGAGTGACGCCAGATACTCCGGGCAGGTCTCCGGCTATATGAAGATATTCCGTTCACTCGGCTACGGCAAGGTTTCAGGGGTGGTTTGGTACGTTGTTCCCGATAAAATGATAACTTTGTAGTTTGTATGAACTCCGTCGATGACTTTTCACGCCTTGAGCTGAACCTGAACGCCTGCATGGGCAACTACAGGTACTTCCGTTCCCTGCTGGAGCAGGAAACGAAGATGCTCGTCCTTGTGAAAGCCAATGCCTACGGACACGGCGCGGTGGAGTTTGCGAGCATGATGCAGAGGGCCGGAGCCGACTGTCTGGCGGTAGCCCTTCCGATAGAAGGGATGGAACTGCGCAAGGCAGGTATCTCCCTTCCCATCCTTGTGCTTACCTCGGGTACCGACTTTTTCGAGGAGATGATAGAGTACAGGCTGGAGCCCTCCATCCCCAATATTGAGACGCTGAAAGCCCTCGTAGCCGTACTGGACAGGCACGGAGTGAAAGATTTCCCCATCCATATCAAGATGGACACGGGCATGCACCGCCTCGGATTCATGGGCAGCGAACTGCCGGAGCTGTTCGGCTTCCTGAAAGGCTGCGACGCCGTGCGGGTGAAATCTGTTTTCTCGCATCTTGCCGCTGCCGAAGATCCAGCGCAGGACGAATTCACCCTCGGGCAGATAGAAATGTTCCGCCGGAATGCCGAAGAGCTGGGAGAAGCCATAGGATACAAGCCCCTGTGGCACATACTCAACTCCGCAGGTATAGAAAGGTTCCCGCAGTTCCAGTTCGACATGGTACGCCTCGGAATAGGCATTTACGGCATCAGCGCCCTGCCGTCAGTACATCTTGCGCCCGTAGCGTCGCTCAAGGTCAAAATACTGCAGATTAAAACCTTGAAAGAAGGCGACGGCACCATAGGCTACGGCCGTTGGGGGCAAATCGCACCCGAAGGCACTACCATCGCCACCATACCCTGCGGCTATGCCGACGGGCTGGACAGGCACCTGGGCCGCGGCAACGCTTCCTTCAGCGTAAACGGCCACCGCGCCCCCACAATCGGGAACATCTGCATGGACATGTGCATGCTCGACGTCACCGGCATCCCCTGCAAGGTCGGCGACACAGTCACCATCTTCGGCTCAGATCCCACCGTCAGCGAAATCGCCGGCATCCTCGGCACCATCCCCTACGAAATCCTCACCTCCGTCCCGCGCAGGATTGAGAGGGTTGTGGTGAAGATATAGATTCCCGGCACTATTTACTTACCGTTATTATTATATTGGCAATAGATTGCTTTTTACTGTCAAAATAAATAGTAGTCATCTTGGATAATAGATAATTACTACCGAAAGAGCTAAAAGAAACACAATTAAAGGTAGAATTATACGCTTCGCTAAATGATGACCGTTTTCTTTATATTCTTTAAAAGAATGAAAGGCCAGAACAACTACCCCCGCCATAAGGGTAAATGTAGCGAAACAATACAAAGGCATTTTTGCAAAATCCATAAGTAAAGGATTAATTAAGCAAAGGAATGCACCTGTTATCAAAAGGAATAAGGCGATTAAACTTCTTTCTTTCATATTTTCTTTATCTATAATGAATACTGAAGATGACAACTGTACTGACATGAGGCATAATGCTTGTCTTTTCCATAAACATACAAGCCCTGAAAAAAGAATCAAAGGATTTTGCGTTTTTTGGCGTTACACCTTTCTTTGTTAACAGAAAACTTAAATAATTATCTTACAAATAGTTATTTAACAGTATTCCCCGAACAAAACTTCTCTATCGTTTATTGCAAGAGTTATCACAATACATTGACTTTCAGTCATTTATTTCACCCCTGCACACATTGTAACGCTTTACTGCAAAACTACACGATACAAGTCCTGATTGGATGAGGATTTTGATAATATTTTTTCGCGATAGCGGTGTTTCTTCACCCTGACATTGGACTTTGAAATATCAGCGAGAAAGGCAATGGTAGTGGAATCAAAGTGCATAGCCATATAGCAGATGAATAATATGTCTTCATCTTCAAACTCCGGAAAGTCTTTCCTGATCTTGGCGATAATACTATCCAGATTTGCATCTATTTCCTTCTCCAGGCTAAGTTGACTTTCTTTCTTGCCACGGATATCTTTTATAATCTTCTCTATCTTCTCTGTACTGACAGTTACGGCCTTGTTCTTGATTGTGGCAGCATCTATATCCGATATTCCATTTTCACATAAACGGCCCAATTCCGACAATTGGTTCTGGTAAACCGAACAAAAAGACTGTTGTAATCTTAAATATTTGTCTTCCAGAGCCTGATTAGTTCCCAGAAGTCGGGAAGTCTCTTCAGCGATGTCTTCCATTTTTGACAATTCCTCTTGACGCTTTCGTCTAATCAACTGATAAATATAGAACCCTGTGACAATCACTGCAAACAAAAACATTAGCGCCAGTAAAAACAGCAGTCTGAAAATACGACTTTCAGCTTTGTTCAATGCTGCAACTGCTTCATTTCTTTTGGCTTCAGCCTTATGTACTGAGATGTTGTTCTTGTCATTATAGTCTTTGAAATTTAGCCGAGAGAACTCCTCACAATATTCCATAGCAGACTTATAGTCCTTCAGTCTTCGGCAAATTTTATAGTTCCAATAATTGGATTCAAGCGTAGGCGGAAACTTTCTCAAACTATCCAGATAGTCTTCAGCCTTTCCTTTCTGGCCTTGAAGAATAAGTGCATAAGAATATGTATAGGCAAGGTCATCATTTAATTCAGCCCCCATTGCCAGAGCACGTTCAATGTACTCTATCGCCAACTCTGGCCGTATTCCCACCTTTCTCATGGCTGTTTGAGCGCCATACAACAACTCGGTTGGATTCGCTGTCTCCCTGACAAGGATGAGTGCAGCCGCATTAAAAACGCTGTCTGATTTTTCATAGAGTCCGCAATCGCTCAAGGCAGTAGCATATTCCATTAAATCTCTGCTTATCCAAGACGAGTCCTTGGCATACCTGTTTGAATATTCAAGCGTTTTCTCGCAATAAGTCAACCATTCCTCGTTATGGTGAGTCATGCCCAACACGTAACGTATGGAACTGCACAATACTGACTTGAAATAATAATCTGAGGAAAGTTCTGCCAATTCTTCCGCTTTCTTATAGCTCAAATATGCTTTCTGCCAGTCTTTTCCGTTCTGATAAAAGCGCCCCAGACAGTGATAAGCCCTCATCAAATACTCCTCCGGGCCATGCTTTTCGAAATAACGTATGGCCGGAAGTATAATGTTAACGTCCGTAGTGTCGCTGAAAGACCTCTCAAGTGCCGTTGCATAAAGGAGGGCATATCGAGCCCTGTCGCCTGCACGGACTATCCTGTCCTTGTCTATTGAAAGAAGGCGCATCATTGCGCTGTCCGGAGTCTCCCTTATAATAGAATCAACATGATCGAACTCCTTCTCATACGAAATGGACACGCACGAGACACAAATAATAACTACCGGAAATAAAAAACGAAAATTGTACCGCATAAAATGACTAACACGTAAGAAGGTTAACTTTTGAAACATCCGGTATCATCTGCCTTTTATCCTTGTACGGTTACGGTTGATTCTTTCAAGTTCCTCCGATGTGGAGTATTTTGTCCGTGAGAGTATAGCTGACATTTCGTCAAAGTAGTCAAACTCCACGGCAATACGGCAAAAAGACTCAAGGCTGATTTTCCCTGTTCTTTCAAACCTTTCTATTGTCGGTGCCGGTACTCCGCATCTCGCGGCAAGAGTATTCCTGCTCAGTCCCTTTTCGAGACGCCTGGCATTGCAGTTCTGTGCAAGACGCATCATAAGGACATCAGGTTGACGCTTATAAATATCTAAACTATATTGCATAATATTCTATGTGATTTAAAGCATCATAAGGACATTTCACATAATATACTATGCAAGTATAATAAAGATTCACCTTGATTCCGAGGAAAATAGAAAGTTTTTTGTCCGGAAGCAGGGTTATTCCTAAAAAAATATTAACTTTACCCGATTATTAAGCTGTTGATAATGAAGACGGTTCTGCATAGATTCCTTGCCCTTTCTGTACTGGTTTTTGCCGTGCTTTCGTGCGGTAAGGATAAGGATATACTGGATGACGGCGGGGAGCGTTTTACCCTCACCGAAGCGGAAGAAGAGGAATACGATACCGCCACTATTCTGATGTCGGCCCTTTGCGGGGAATCATACGAGCTTGTGGATATGGTGGGTATGAAAGGCCTAACATTCGAACCCACTTATGGCGAAGTGTTTGATGAGTCCAACTCTTTTGAAAGGACCGTGGTGGTGTATGATGCCGCTAATGCAGAATCTTATTTTTGCGGGTTGGTCGGGTGGAGCGAATCTTGCCTCAAGGAAACGGCCGAAGGATATATTGTTAATTTCCCCGCTACCGGTTTCGGAACGATGGAATTCTTCCGCGGAGGAGATGAAAGCAATGTGGGATATGCTCTGGTAGACATCCCGAGTATCCCCCATCTCCAGAAAATCATCTATAAAACAAAGGAGCAACTTGGAGATAACGCCGTCAGCTATTTCGAATCTCCCTGCCTTTATGGCGAGGTGTATCTCCACGACAACAGATACTACATCTGCGTTAAGGAGAGCAGTGGCTATACCGATGCTGCACAGGGATATCTGGTCTGTATGGAAAGCGGCAAGGGCAACTACTGGCAGGATTACTGCAGCGAGAAATGGGGATGCTGGAAGCCCAGGGACAAGTGGCGGGATGCCAAGTATATCACGGATTATCTGTATTTATGCGCGGATCCTAACTTTACAATGCAGAAAAAGCGTATTGTCCAGACTTATCCCGGCAAGGTGTTCCCCCTCTGCCAACGCTGGCCGGCCCGCGACAAACAGGAGGATATCGGCAACATCACCTGGGGATTCGGCAACCTGGAGCCCGGCTATAGTCACGTGACCCGTTTTCAGAACCCTCTCATCAATGAAAAATCCCATTCCGACAGGGATCCCAAAGAGTGGAAGAATGTCCGGGTTGTTATCGCGTGCGACGCCTCCAAAGGCAGTTACCGTGCATCCAAGGCAAGGTGGTGGAGGCAGTTCCATCATTTTATCATTCCCTGGGTATGCAAATACGACAAGGGACTTTCTTACCACACTCACAAATATGTGACCACCGACGAATGGAACGGCTTCTTCGGTTCGACCATCATCTACACGATGAACGTCACAACCTTCAATGACACCTGTCCCATCGGTTATTCGCTGGTAGACATTTAGTCTGACAGTTTTTCCACCATTACTTCGAGGAGTGTCGCATCCGCTGAGCGGGGTGCGAGGATGAAGGATGAGCATTCGGCGGGAATCAGCACGGTTTCGCCTTCGGTTGCAGTGAGGAGGCGTTCGCTGTCGGGGCTGACTTCGGGGGTTGTCTGAATCTCGAAAGAGCCCTTTATGGATGTGTAGGCTATGCAGGTATCGGATTCGGCATTGCCGATGCTCAGGGCCTGCTTCAGGTCTACTTTGCTTACGGTGAACTGCGGCAGTTGCAGCAGGGTTTCTACGCCGGGGACGCTGGAGGAGGGGGCCACATTTCTGCCAGCGTTACCTGAAAGCAGGCGTTCCGGATACTGTTCATATTTGATGAAGTCCAGCGCGGCTATGATATTCAGCGCCGGATCGAATTCCCCGTCTTCAGAATCGGCAGGTACACGCCAATCGCAGAGCAGAAAATCCAGCGCGGAGGATTCGCTGACTTCGACTATGGTCATCGGGCCGAAGGCGCAGTGCGGAGTGCCGGCGGGAATATAGAAAAACTGCCCCGCGCGGGGTTCGAGTGTATTGAGCAACTTGACGGGATTGCCTTCCAGGCACTCGGCGTAGAGTTCGGAAGCATCGGTATCGCGGCGGAAGCCTATCAGCAGGCGCGAGCCTTTGCCGGCACTCACCACATACCAGAGTTTTTCCTTCCCCAGATGGTCGTAGCGGTCGCGTGCGGTTTCATCGTCGGGACTGACGCGCAGCGACATCCTTCCTTCTGCCTTGATGCGGCGGATCTGGAAAGGAAACTGCACTCCGAAGGCGTCGAAGACATTCTCGCCGGTAACACGGTCGAAATAAGTCTCCATCAGGTCGCCCAGGGTACTTCCGGCAAGCCAGCCGTCGTGCACAAAGGTATCGCGGTAGCCAAGGTCCGCCAGGCAGAATTCCTCGCTGCCCCAGTGGTATTTATCTTCTATGCGTGTGAGCCTGAAAGGGTAGAGTTTCTTTTCTTCCATATTTTTTTTATCTTGCAGTGCAAAAATACAAAATTCAATGCGGATATGAAAGGTATATATATTTTCCTTGCCGACGGGTTCGAAGATGTAGAGGCCCTTGGCACCAACGACGTCCTGCGCAGGGCAGGGCTCTCCACCACTCTGGTCGGAATCAGCGATGATCCCTTCGCACAGTCATCACACGGAATCTGCGTAGGAGTGGAAGCGAATCTGCCGTATATGGAGATCGACCACGAAGGCACAAGCGAAAAGGACGTGCTCATCTTCCCGGGAGGAATGCCCGGAAGCAGGCATCTCGCACAGTGCAAACCCCTCGTCAAGCTGATGCAGGAACACTACGACGCCGGCGGAAGCGTGGCGGCGATCTGCGCAGCTCCAGGCCTGGTACTCAGCCAGTTAAAGGGCATCAGCGGGGCCGACGTCACCTGCTTCGACGGATTTGAATCCTATCTCGAACAGGCAGGAGCGCATTTTGCTCCCAAGGCCTCCGTCTGCTCCGGCAGGATAATCACCGGACGCAGCGCCGGACACGCCCTCTCATTCGGCCTGAAAATTGTAGAAAAAATACGTCCGGAGAAGGTGGACGAAGTTCGTCAGGCACTGTATCTGGAAACTGAATAGAATGGAACTCAGACTCGACAAATATCTCTGGTGCATAAGGGTGTTCAAAACCCGTTCGGAAGCCACCGAAGCCTGCAAGGGCAACAAGGTGCAGGTTAACGGGGTTGTGAGCAAACCGTCCAAGGAAGTCAAACCGGGCGATCTTCTCGTAATACGCAAGGGGCCCGTGGAACTCAGCTACAGGGTGAAAGCCGCACTGCACAATCGCGTGGGAGCGGCTCTCGTGCCGGATTATGCCGAGAATCTCACTCCCGAGGCGGAGCTCGACAAACTGCACGCCCCCGTGGAGACCTTCTTCGTCAAACGCGACAAAGGCGCCGGACGCCCCACCAAGAAAGACAGGCGCACCCTCGATGCGCTCTGGGACTCAATGGACGAAAACTAATTATCTTTTTACAACTCTATGGCTTGGATTTTAATGATTATCGTGATGGTGCTCTCGCTGATAGTGCAGCAGACCCTCACGAGCCGTTTCAAGAAGTATTCAAAAGTGGGTATCAACCTTAGCGGAGCACAGGTTTCGGCAAAGATGATGGCCGACAACGGCATCAGCGACGTCAGCATAGGCTCGGTGAACGGGCAGCTTACCGACCACTACAATCCCACCGACAAGACAATAAATCTGTCTGATTCCGTCTACGCGCAGTGCAACATCGCCGCCGCAGCCGTGGCAGCCCACGAAACAGGGCACTGCATACAGCACGCAAAGGGCTACGGCCCGCTGAAGTTCCGCAGCGCAATGGTGCCCGTGGTGACTTTCGCCAACAACACGGTGCAGTGGGTGATTCTCGCGGGGCTTCTGCTCATCAACATCCTCCCCGGCCTGCTCTGGTTCGGCATCGCCCTCTTCGCCTTCACCACCATCTTCAGCCTCGTCACCCTGCCTGTGGAAATAGATGCCAGCCGCCGCGCAATAGCATGGCTGGAAAACTCCGGCATCGCCACCTACGAGACTCTCCCGATGGCGAAAGACGCCCTCAAATGGGCCGCATACACCTATGTAATCGCCGCCCTCGGATCCCTCGCCACCCTCCTCTACTACATCGGCATAGCCAGCAACAGGCGTTAAGGACGCTTAAAAAATAATTGCTATCTTTGCAGAAGCAAGTTACTAAAACCTATCTTAATTATGGAATATAAAATCATCGTGCTGGCAAAGCAGGTCCCTGACACGCGCAATGTTGGAAAGGACGCAATGACAGAGGCCGGCACAGTCAACAGGGCTGCGCTGCCCGCCATCTTCAATCCCGATGACCTTCTCGCGCTCGAACAGGCCCTCCAGATCAAGGATCAGAACCACGGAACAACGGTAGGAGTGCTCACCATGGGTCCTCCCCGTGCAGGGGAAATCATACGCCAGGGGCTTTACCGCGGCGCCGATACCGGCTGGCTCCTTACCGACCGTCTCTTCGCAGGCGCCGACACACTTGCAACCTCTTATGCACTTGCCACCGCCATACGCAAGATAGGCATCCCCGACATAATCATCGGCGGACGCCAGGCCATCGACGGCGACACTGCCCAGGTCGGGCCCCAGGTCGCGCAGAAGCTCGGCCTCACGCAGGTCACATACGCCGAGGAAATCCTTAAAATCGAAGACGGCAAAGCCACCATACGCAGGCACATCGACGGCGGAGTGGAAACCGTCGTGGCACCCCTCCCCCTCGTAATCACCGTGAACGGCAGCGCCACTCCCTGCAGGCCCTGCAACTCCAAACTCGTGATGAAGTACAAACGCGCTACCTGCCCGTCCGAGAGGCCCGCAGAGCCCGGAAAGTACGATTATCTTTACGGGCAGAAGCCCTACCTCAACCTCACCCAGTGGAGCGTGGCGGATGTCGACGGCGACCCGCAGCAGTGCGGAAACGCCGGATCCCCCACCAAGGTGAAGGCCGTGCAGAACATAGTCTTCCAGGCCAAGGAGAGCAAGACTCTCACCGGAAGCGACTCCGATGTGGAAGGCCTGATACAGGAATTGTTGAACGAAAAGATTATCGGGTAGAGCTATGAAAAACGTATTCGTATATTGCGAGATTGAAGGCACCACCGTTGCCGAAGTCTCCCAGGAACTTCTTACCAAAGGCCGCAAACTTGCAAACCGCCTCGGTGTACAGCTGCATGCGATAGCCGCAGGAAGCGGCATTACAGGGAAAGTAGAAAGCCAGATACTCCCCTACGGAGTGGACAAACTCTTCATCTTCGATGCCCCCGGCCTCTTTCCCTACACTTCCGCCCCCCACACCGACATCCTGGTAAACCTTTTTAGGGAGGAACAGCCGCAGATATGCCTGATGGGCGCCACAGTCATAGGCCGCGACCTCGGCCCGCGCGTCAGTTCGAGTCTCACCAGCGGACTCACCGCCGACTGCACACAACTTGAAATCGGCGACTACGAAGATATCAAGACTCATGAACAGTACACCGACCTGCTGTATCAGATCCGTCCTGCATTCGGAGGCAACATTGTTGCAACCATCGTGAACCCCGAGCACAGGCCGCAGATGGCTACGGTGCGCAGCGGCGTGATGCAGAAGCAGATACTCGACCCCGAATACAAGGGCGAGGTGGTGATTGCCGACGTTGCGAAGTATGTGCCTGCCGAAGACTACGCGGTGCAGGTGATCGACCGTCACATAGAGGCTTCCAAACATAATCTGAAAGGATCTTCGATAGTGGTTGCCGGAGGGTACGGCGTGGGCAGCAAGGAAGGTTTCGACCTTCTCTTCCAGCTCGCTAAGGAGCTGCACGGAGAAGTGGGCGCCAGCCGTGCTGCGGTGGATGCAGGATTCGTGGACCACGACAGGCAGATAGGCCAGACGGGAGTGACCGTGCATCCCAAGGTATATATTGCCTGCGGCATCTCAGGGCAGATCCAGCACATCGCGGGCATGCGCGACAGCGGAATCATCATCTCCATAAACACCGACCCCGACGCTCCCATCAACAAAATTGCGGACTACGTGATTGTCGGCAAGGTGGAGGAAGTGGTACCCAAACTCATCAAATACTACAAAGCTAACAGCAAATAAAACCTGAACTGATATGGCAAACTATTATACCGACCATCCCGAACTGGAATTCTACCTCGGCCATCCCCTGATGCTGAGGGTGGTGGACCTGCGCGAGCACTTCTACGAGGACAAGGACCTCTACGACGACGCTCCGGTGGACTTCGAGGATTGCATAGAGAATTACAAGCGCGTGCTGGAGATAATGGGCGACCTGGCCGCGAACGTCATCGAGCCCAACTCCGAATCTGTCGACCTGGAAGGCCCGCATCTCGAAAACGGACGAATGATTTACGCTTCCAAGACCTTCGAGAACCTGGATGCCATACGCAAGGCAGGGCTCTCCGGAGTTGCACAGCCGCGCCGCTACGGCGGACTCAACTTCCCCGCAACAACTTTCAGCATGCTCTCCGAGATAGTTTCCGCAGCCGATTCCAGCTTCCAGAATATATGGAGCCTGCAATCCTGCGCCGACACCCTCTACGAGTTCGGCAGCGAAGAACAGCGCCAACGCTACATCCCGAGGGTATGTGCAGGAGAGACCATGAGCATGGACCTGACCGAGCCCGATGCAGGATCCGACCTGCAGCGCGTGATGCTCAAGGCCACTTACGACGAGGCCGAAGGCTGCTGGAGACTGAACGGAGTGAAGAGATTCATAACCAACGGCGATTCCGACATCCATCTGGTGCTCGCCCGTTCCGAAGAAGGCACCACCGACGGACGCGGCCTTTCGATGTTCATCTACGACAAGAAAGACGGCGGAGTGGACGTACGCCACATCGAGCACAAACTCGGCATCCACGGTTCCCCAACCTGCGAACTGGTATTCAAGAACGCCAAGGCTGAACTTGTCGGCAGCACCCGTCTGGGGCTCATCAAGTATGTGATGGCGCTGATGAACGGCGCCCGTCTGGGAATTGCCGCGCAGAGCGTAGGCCTCAGCCAGGCCGCTTACAACGAGGCGCTTGCATACGCCCGCGAGCGCGCCCAGTTCGGAAAGAAGATAATACAGTTCCCCGGCGTTTACGACATGCTCGCCACAATGAAAGCGAAGCTCGACGCGGGACGTTCGCTGCTTTACCAGACTGCCTGCTATGTAGATATCTTCAAAGGGCTTGAAGACCTGCAGCGCTGCGGCCGCGAACTTTCACCCGAAGAAAAGGCGGAACTCAAGAAATACTCCCGTCTTGCAGACGCCTTCACTCCCCTGTGCAAGGGTATGAACTCGGAATATTGCAACCAGAATGCATACGACGCCATTTCGGTTCACGGAGGTTCCGGATTCATCATGGAGTACAAGTGCCAGAGGCTGTACCGCGACGCACGTATCTTCTCGATATATGAAGGAACCACCCAGCTGCAGGTGGTGGCAGCCGTACGCTATATTACCAACGGTACCTACCTGAATATTATGAAGGAGATGCTCGCAGAGCCTGCTGCGGCGGAAGCGGCGGGAACACAGGCTGCGGCGGAACCCTCGGGATTCGATCCTGCCCCTCTGCGCAAACGGGTAGAGGATATGGTCACCCGCTACGAAAGCGCCACTGAAAGCGCCAAGACATACGGCCAGGAGACTCTCAACTTCATCGCCCGCCACCTCTTCGAGATGACAGGCGACATCATCATGAGCCTGCTGATCCTTCGCGATGCCGGCGTTGCACCGGAACTCTTCGCCAGGAGCGCCAAAGTGTATGTGCGCCTTGCCGAGGCAGACTTCGCACGCCACGAGGCCTTCATCGCTACAGTTTCAGAAGAAGACCTGGAGAACTACCGCGCAGAATAAAGACGCTCGGTTTCGCCTGTGCTTTTGTGCAGCACCATCAGCCGGCATTCGCCTCTCCAGCGTACGGGCTCGGGCGGTTTTTACGCTGGCGACTAAAGTGTTTATACACAACGGTTCACCCAACTCTCTCCCCTCCGGTTTTCAAGGGAAGAGAGCTGTTTAATCTGTTGATTTGCAGCAACTTGAGCACCAGCATTTTGACCGCTACGGTGTGTTTCTTATCTTTTTAACATTTTTTCGACGTCGACATAAAAAACATAAATCGACATAAGAAACATAAAAATCTGCAAATTGTTTTTTTACTTTCCATG